>JANOAZ010000271.1:0-2480 GCA_031411395.1 Chthoniobacteraceae bacterium | reverse complement strand
TGATGAAGCGCTATCGTTACGTCCCCTCCCCCGCGCTCGCCGATGCGCGCTTCGGCGGCGGAGCAGTGGGTTACCTTTCCTACGACATGGTGCGTTTCTTCGAGCCGACTGTCTCCGCGTCGCCGCCGGATGACCTCGACCTTCCCGAGAGCCTCTTCGTCATCACCGAGACGCTGCTCATCTTCGATCATCGCACCCGCCGCCTGCGCATCGTGGCGAATGCGCTCGTCGAGGGCGACGCCGACGCCGCCTACGCGCGGGCCGTCCAACAGATCGCCCAACTCGTCGCCAAACTCTCGCAGCCCGCGACCCTCCCGCTCGTTCCCTTCACACCCGCGCCGGAAGTGCCTGCACCCACGGGCAACACCACGCGCGAGGAATACATGAAGATGGTCGCCGACGGGCAGGAATTCATCCGCGCCGGCGACATCTTCCAGTTCGTCCCCTCGCAGCGCTTCGAGACGGATTTCACCGGCGACCCGCTCACGCTCTACCGCGCACTGCGTTTCGTGAACCCGTCGCCCTACATGTTTTGCATGAAGTTCGCCGGCCGCTTCGCCCTCGTCGGCTCCAGCCCGGAGGTCCACGTCCGCGCCATCGCGGGACGCATCGAGATCCGCCCCATCGCCGGCACCCGCCGCCGAGGCGCCACCCCCGAGGAGGACGACGCCAACGCCAAGGACCTCCTCGCCGACCCGAAGGAATGCGCCGAGCACCTCATGCTCGTCGATCTCGCCCGCAACGACGTCGGCCGCGCGAGCGAATTCGGCAGCGTGAAGGTGACCGACTTCATGACCATCGAGAAATACAGCCACGTCATGCACATCGTCTCCAACGTGGAAGGCCGCCTGCGCCCCGACCGCACCGCCTACGACGTGATGAGGGCCACCTTCCCCGCCGGCACCGTGAGCGGCAGCCCGAAAGTCCGCGCGCTGCAAATCATCAACGCCTGCGAGAAAAACAAACGCAGCGTCTATGCCGGCGCCGTCGGTTACTTCGGCTTCGACGGCAACACCGACTCCTGCATCGCCCTGCGCACCGTCGTCCTCAAGGACGGCAAAGCCTACGTGCAAGCCGGTGCCGGCGTCGTCGCCGACAGCGTCCCGGAGAGCGAACACCTGGAATGCGTCAACAAAGCCATGGGCATGATGGCCGCCATCGCCCGCGCCAAAGCCATCCCCACCTAGTTATGCTTTTAGTTATCGATAACTACGACTCGTTTACCTATAACCTCGTCCAATACTTCGGTGAGTTAGGCGCTGACTTATTAGTCAAACGCAACGACGAAATCACCCTCGACGAGATTCGCGCGCTGCATCCCGAACGCATCGTCATTTCCCCCGGCCCCTGCACCCCGAACGAAGCCGGCATCTCTTGCGACGTGATTCGCTCCTTCGGCGAAACCACGCCCATCCTCGGCGTCTGCCTGGGGCATCAATGCATGGGCCAGGTCTTCGGCGGCGACGTCGTCCGCGCCGGACGCCTGATGCATGGCAAGACCTCGCCCATCATCCACAACGGCGAGGGCGTCTTCGCCGGACTCCCCAACCCCTTCGAGGCCACGCGCTACCACTCCCTGCTCGTGAAGCGCGAGACCTTCCCCGCCGCGCTCGAGATCACCGCCGAGACCGCGGAAAAGGAAATCATGGGCCTGCGCCACCGCACCCTGCCGATCCACGGCGTGCAGTTCCACCCCGAGTCGATCCTCACGGTGGAAGGAAAACGCTTGCTCAAGAATTTCCTCGAACTCTGACACTGCACGCCATCTCCGTGGAAGGAGCGCCGCTCTCATGGCGATTCACGTCCGATGGAATGAACTCATTCGCTTCGTCGCGACGATTCTGCTCCTTTCCCTTCTGCGAAACGCTCGTTTTCTCCGCATTCGAACGTCGCGTGACCAAGCGCACCAGGGAACTGCTTCTGGTTGTCAAAGCCTCTGCTGCCACCGCGCCTAAACGGCGAATGCGTGGGCGACGTGCTGCGCCGCTTCCTCAACCGTGACCGCCGCACCGCGCTCACGCGCCAGGCTGGTCATTTTCACACCGGCGATGCCGCACGGGGTGATTTCGTCAAAGGGCGCGAGGTCGCCGCAGACATTCAACGCGAAGCCGTGCAGGCTGACCCAGCGGCGGACGCCGATGCCGATGGAGGCGATTTTTTTCTCTCCCACCCACACGCCGGTGAGCCCCTCGCGCCGCTGGCCGGCGACGCTGTAACGGGCGCAGACGGCGATGAGCATTTCCTCTAGCGCGCGGAGGTAGCGGTGCAGGTCTGAGCCGCGCGTTTTCAGGTCCAAAATGGGGTAGCCGATGAGCTGGCCGGGACCGTGGTAGGTGGCCTGCCCGCCGCGCCCGGTGACGATGAGCGGATGGGGGAGCGCCGCGGGATCGCGCAGGCTGCGGCGGTCGGGCGTGCGGCCAATGGTATAGACGGGCTCATGTTCCAGCAGCAGCAGCGTGTCCGGCGTCTCGGGCCGGGCG
>JANOAZ010000270.1:0-32529 GCA_031411395.1 Chthoniobacteraceae bacterium | reverse complement strand
CCTCACCGACGAGCATCCGCTCAAATCGATGTATTGGAAAAAGCGCTGATGGATCGGCTCGGCTACGCCGTCTATTGGCTGCTGGATCGGCTCATCGGCGCGTTGCCGATCGAGGTCGGCTTCCGGCTCGGCTCGGCGCTCGGGACGCTCGGTTATTACCTCGCGCCGCCGTACCGCCGGCTGGTACTCCACAATTTGCAGATTGCCTTCGGTCGCGAGAAATCGCCCGCGGAACTCCGCACGATTGCCCGGCAACACTTCGCGAATCTGGGCGCGAATCTCTTCTCCAGCCTGAAGCTCCCGCGCCTCAGTCGCGCGGAAATCGAGAGCCGCGTCGTCGTCGAAGGCATGGAAACGATCGACGCGGGAACCCTCGCAAGGGGCGGGTTTGTCATGATTTGCAGCCATTTGGGGAGCTGGGAATTGTGGGCGCAACTGTCCCCGTTCCTTTTCCCCGGCGGGAGTGGCGCGATCTTTCAGGCGCTGGGCAATCCGCTGATCGACGCCGCGGTGCGCGGCGACCGCGCGCGGCTTGGACTCGAGCTTTTTGAGCGAAAAGAGGGCTTCGTGAAAGCCTGCCAATTCCTGCGCGCGGGTGGTGCCGTGGGCGTGCTCATGGATCAGCACGCCGGCGATGCCGGTCTGTGGACGCCCTTCTTCGGCCGGCTCGCCTCCACCTCGACCCTCGCCGCCACGCTCGCGCTGCGCACCGAGGCGTGGATCGTTCCGGCCGCAGTTTACACCACTGGCGTCGCGCGCTGGCGCTGCGTCTTCCGCGCTCAGATGAAGCCGGACGGGCAGGACGCGGAGACGATCACCGCGCGGATCAATCGGATGCTCGAAGATCAAATCCGCGAGCAGCCGGCGGATTGGTTTTGGGTCCACAATCGGTGGAAAACCCCGCGGCCGAAATTCCTGCTCGAAGGCTACAAGCGCGGCGTCTTCATCCCGGGCGACGGAACCGCACCTCCCGATCAGTTGCCTTTCAGCGCACATCGCGCTTGGGCGCTTCAGCCCTTCCGCATCGTCATCCGCGCGAGCAACTGGCTCGGCGACGCGGTGATGAGCGTGCCCGCCGTGCGCGCGATCAAGCGTGGCCGGATCGACGCGCACGTCACCATCCTCAGCCCGGCGAAGCTTGCGGATTTCTGGAAGCGCGTGCCCGAGGTCGATGACGTTCTCACCTTCGATGCTCCCGAGAGCGTCTTCGCCGTCGCCGGAAAACTCCGCGGCAAATTCGACGCCGCGATCATTTTCCCAAACTCCCTGCGCACCGCGCTGGAAGCCTGGCTCGCCGGCATCCCGCGCCGCGTCGGCTACCCCGGCCACTACCGCCGCTGGCTGCTCGACCAGCCCTTCGTGGAAAAAAAGAAGAAACCGGTCGATCCGCCGAAGCACCAGGTCCACCACTACCTCGCCCTCGCGAAATTCATCGGCGCCGAAATCACCAGCGACGATGCGCGGCTCGCCGCTTCAATCCGCAATCCGCAATCCGCCGAGGCGGCGGCGCACGGGACAAGCGGGGGCCGGAGAACGGGCGAGCCAATCCGCAATCCGATCATCGGCCTCGTCCCCGGCGCTGAATACGGTCCCGCCAAACGCTGGCTGCCCGATCGCTTTGCGGAAGTCACGGAGATCGTCCACGACCGGACGCGATGCGAGTGGAGGCTCTTCGGCGTCGCGAAGGACCGCGAAGTCGCAGACGCGATCATCGCCGCGACCGATGCGCCGGTCACCGATCTCATCGGCAAGACCACGCTGGCCGAACTCATGGACCAGCTCGTGACCTGCGACCTGCTGCTCACCAACGACACCGGCACGATGCACCTCGCCGCCTTCCTCGGCGTGCCGACGGTTGCGCTCTTCGGTTCCACCGAGCCGGCGCTCACCGGTCCGCTCGGAGCGAATCACCGCGTGATCCGCCACCACGTCCCGTGCAGCCCGTGTTTTCTCCGCGAATGCCCGCTCGACTTCCGCTGCATGGACGCGATCAAGAGCGGCGAAGTCGTCGAAGCCGTCGTCACGACACTGCCAAATCGAACGTAAACCCACCCCACCATGTCAGAGCCGCCCCCACTTTCCCGAATGAGCAACACCCAGGAGATCACCGAGCAAGTCAAAGCCGCCAGCCAATGGATCGCGCCGCTCCAGCAGGAAATCGCGCGGGTCGTCGTCGGGCAGAAATATCTCGTCGATGGCTTGCTCATCGGCCTGCTCACCAATGGCCACGTGCTGCTCGAAGGCGTGCCCGGCCTGGCCAAGACGCTCACGGTGAAAACGCTCGCGCTTTGCATTCATACGGGCTTTCAGCGCATCCAGTTTACGCCCGATCTGCTGCCCGCCGATCTCATCGGCACGCTGATCTACAATCCGCGCAGCGGCGAGTTCACCACGAAGAAAGGCCCGCTTTTCTCCAACCTCATCCTCGCCGATGAAATCAACCGCGCGCCCGCCAAGGTGCAGAGCGCGTTGCTCGAAGCCATGCAGGAACGGCAGGTGACGATCGGCGACACGACCTATCCGCTGAGCGATCCCTTCCTCGTGCTCGCGACGCAGAATCCGCTCGAACAGGAGGGCACTTATCAACTCCCCGAAGCGCAACTCGACCGCTTCATGCTGAAGTTGCGCGTCGGTTATCCGAGCAAGGTGGAGGAGCGGATGATCCTCGATCTCATGGCGACGAGCGCGCCGGATTTGAAGGTGCAGCCGATCATCGATCCCGCCGACGTGATCCGCGCGCGCGACATCGTGAACTCGATCTACGTGGACGACCGGGTGAAGGATTACATCGTCGATGTGGTCTTCGCCACGCGTGAACCGGCGAGCTACAAGCTGAAGCTCGACGGCATGATCCGCTACGGCGCCAGCCCGCGCGCGACCATCGCGCTCACGCTCGCCGCCCGCGCCCGCGCCTTCATGGCCGGCCGCGGCTACGTCACGCCGCAGGATGTGAAGAGCGTCGGCCCCGACGTCCTGCGTCACCGCATCATCGTCAGCTACGAGGCGGAGGCGGAGGAAGTGACGAGCGAGTCGATCATCGAGAAGATTTTCGCGGGGCTCGCGGTGCCGTGAAATCCAAACCGAACCGTCATTCCGACCGGAGCGTAGCGGATGCGCGACCGGCTCCGCGCCACCTCCGCCCGCAGGATGCGAGAGATTCCTCCGCTCGCTACGCTCGGTCGGAATGACAGCTTGTTTTTGAATGGAAGCCGCCCGCGAAATCCTCAAGAAGATCCGCCGTCTGGAACTCAAGACGCGCGGCCTTGTGGCTGCGACTTTCTCCGGCCAGTACCGGAGTGTGTTCAAAGGCCGGGGGATGAATTTCGAGGACGTGCGGCAGTATCAGCCGGGGGATGAGGTGCGGTCGATCGACTGGAATGTGACGGCGAAATTCGGCGAGGTGCATGGCGATGCGTACGTGAAGAAGTTCACTGAGGAACGCGAACTGACCGTGATGCTCGTGGTCGATGTGAGCGCTTCGGGGGAATTCGGCAGCGTGGAGTTGAGCAAGCGCGAACTCGCCGCGGAAGTGGCGTGCCTGTTCGCTTTTAGCGCGATCCGGAACAACGACAAGGTTGGGCTGATTCTTTTCTCCGATCACGTCGAACTCTTCATCGCACCGAAGAAAGGCCGGGTGCATACGCTGCGGCTGATTCGCGAAATTCTTTTCTTCGAGCCGAAGGGGCGCGGCACCGATCCCGGTGACGCACTCGATTACCTCAATCGCGTGCTCCATCGGCGCTCGGTGGTCTTCCTGATTTCGGATTTTCAGGCACCGGATTTTTCCAAACAGCTCTCGGTGACGGGCCGGCGGCATGACCTGATCGCGATCCCGATCGTCGATCCGCGTGAGGAGGAATTGCCGGATGTCGGCCGGGTGACGCTGGAGGACGCGGAGACCGGTGAGCAGGTCGAGATCAACACTTCCGACCGCCGGACGCGGCTCGGATACCTCAAGGCGGTCGAGCAGCGGACGGCGGACCGGTTGCGCGATTTTCGCCGCAAACGCATCGACGCGATCTCTCTCAAGACCGACCAGGATTACGTGCCCGCACTGCGCACCTTCTTCAAGACGCGGGAACGCCGCCTGCAAGTTCGATGATCCTGGCCGCGCTCACGCAAAGCACTCCGGCCCCGGGCGGCGAGCCCACGGAGGAACTCATCAAGGACATCGCGCCGCCCGTGTGGGTGTTTCCGTATCCGACGTGGATGGTCGTGACGGCGGGAGTCATCGTGCTGCTGGTCATCGTCGGTGCGGCGTTGCTGATCCGCCGATGGATCAAAAACCGGCCCGTGCCGGAGCCGCCGACTCCGCGCTCGATTGCCTTGCGCGAGTTGGAGCGACTGCGCGGCGAGGTGAAGCCACTCGATCCCTACGCTTTCAGCATCGCGGTTTCCGAGGTGCTGCGGACTTACGTCGGAGCGGCCTATCGCCTGCACGCGCCGCAGCAGACCTCGCCGGAGTTTCTCGCAGCGATTTCGGATTCGCCAAAGTTCAGCGACTCCGACCGCAAGCTGCTCGCGGAGTTCCTGGAGCATTGTGACTTGATTAAGTTTGCGCGCATCCGCGCCGACTCCAGCGACAGCCTCCGGCTGCTCGATAGCGCATTCGCCTTTGTGCGGGGAGGGAATGTATGAACTGGTGGCGGGAAGGCCCGATCACGTTCGCCCATCCGTGGCTTTTGCTCCTGCTCCTGCTCCTGCCTCTGCTCGCGGTGCTGCAGGGCGGGCGCGGCGCGGCGCCCGCGGTGATCTTCTCCTCGCTGAAGCCGCTCCAGCCGCTCGGCCGCATCCGGCGATCGCGGGTGGGCGGCTGGCTCACATCGTTGATGCTGCTGGCGCTGGCGTTGCTCGTCGTCGCCATGGCGCGTCCGCAGCGCGGGAAGACAATCAGCCATGTCGAAGCGAGCGGGATCGACATCCTGCTCGCGCTCGACGTTTCGCGTTCGATGCTCGCCGAGGATTTCACGGTCGGCGGCGAGCGGGTGAATCGCCTCGTGGCGGTGAAGCAGGTGACCGAAAAATTCATCGAAGGCCGGCCGAACGATCGCATCGGCATCCTCTGTTTTGCCGGTCGGCCCTACATCGTAAGCCCGCTGACGCTCGATCACGACTGGCTGCTGCAGAATCTCGAGCGGGTGAAGATCGGACTCGTGGAAGACGGCACCGCGATCGGTTCGGCGATCGCTTCCTCCGCGAACCGGCTCAAGGACAAGGAGGCAAAGAGCAAGATCATCGTGCTGCTCACCGACGGGGATAACAACGCCGGCAAGATCACGCCGGCGACTGCGGCGGAGGCCGCGAAGGCGCTGGGGATCAAGATCTACACGATCTGCGCGGGCACTCGCGGCTTCGCGCCGATGCCGGTCCAGGACATGTTCGGACGGACGATGTATCGCAATGTGAAAGTGGAAGTGGACGAGGAGTCGCTGAAGCAGATTGCGACGATTGCGAACGGGCAGTTTTTTCGAGCGACCGATACGAAGACGCTGAACCAGATTTTTGAACAGATCGACAAGCTGGAGAAATCGACGGTGGAACTCAGCCAGTACAAGCAATACCGCGATCTGTTCCCGTGGTTTTTGGCTTCGGGCTTTGGGCTGCTGGCGCTGCAGGTAGTGCTCGCGCAGAGCGTGGGAAGGAGGCTGCCATGACCTTCGGCCAACCGCTCTGGTTCTGGGCGTTTGCGCTGTTTCCGCTTTTGATCGCGGCGTTCTTTCACAACGAATCGCTGCGCGCGAAGCTTCTCCGCAGACTGGTCGCGGCGCGTTTGCAGGATCGTCTCGCGGGGACCGTGAGCGTCGCGAAACGCCGGCTCCGCTTCGGCCTGCTCCTGCTGGGCATGGGGGCGATCATCTTGAGTCTCACTCAGCCGCGGCTCGGCTTTTCGTGGGAGCAGAGCAAGCGCAAGGGCCGCGACGTGCTGATCGCGATCGACGTCTCGAAGAGCATGCTCGCGACCGACCTCACACCGAACCGGCTGACCCGCGCGAAGTTCGCGGCGCAGGATTTGATCTCGCAACTCGGCGGCGATCGGGTGGGTTTGGTCGCCTTCGCGGGTGGCGCGTTTCTCCAGGCGCCGCTCACGGCGGATTTCAGCGCGGTGCTCAATTCGCTCAACGAACTCGACACGGAGATCATTCCGCGCGGCGGGACGAACATCGCGGAGGCGATCCGCGTGGCGGTGGACGCGTTTGGTAAAGGGGAGAGTGATCACCGGGCGTTGATCATCTTCACCGATGGCGAGGAACTCGATGCCGATGGAATCAAGGCTGCGGAAAAACTGGACGGCGTGGCGAAAATCTTCGGCGTGGGCGTGGGATCGGCGGACGGCTCGCTCATCCCGGTTCCGGGTGGGACCGGTGGGACTGATTTTCTAAGGGACCAGGGCGGGCAGTTTGTGAAATCGCGGCTGGATGAAGAGCGTCTGCGAAAAATTGCGGAACTCACCGGGGGCTTCTACCTTCGCCTCCAAAGCGGCCCCGCCGACATGACCCGGATCGTGCGCGAGGGCCTCGCCAAAATGAGCGAACAAGACATTGACTCCAAACTCTCCCGCCAGCCGATCGAGCGCTACCAGTGGCCGCTCGGCGCGGGCATCGTCCTGCTCACGCTCGCGATGCTCATCGGCGAGCGGCGGGGCCGGGGTGCGGTTGGGGCTCGGGCGGCTGCGATACTTTCGCTCTTCCTCAGCCTCGGACTCACGGGTGCGAATGCGGCCGAGGCGCCGGCGGATTTGTATTCGCAGGGAAAATATGAGGATGCGCAGCAGGCGTGGCAGCGTCTCGCGGAGAAGAATCCGCAGTCCGATGCGCTCGCGTTCAACCTCGGCGCGGCGGCTTACAAGAATAAGGATCTCGACACGGCGCTGCGGGCTTTCAGCCAGGCGCTGACCACGGAGGATCCGAAGCTGCGGGCGAAGGCGGAATACAATCTCGGCAATACGCTCTTTCAGCGCGGCAGCGCGAAGAAGGAAATCAAGAGCCTGGAGGATGCGCTCGGGCACTACACCCAGGCGCTGAATCTTACGCCGAACGACGCGAACGCGGACCATAACCGGAAGGTCACCGAGGAATTGATCGCGAAGCTAAAGGAAGAGCAGAAGAAGAAAGACGAGGAGAAGAAGAAGGACGAAAAGCAGGACAAGAAGGACAAGAAGGACAAGAAGGACGAAAAGCAGGACGAGAAGAAGGATCAGAAAAAGGACGAGCAGAAGGGTGACCAACAGGAAAAAGACAAGGAGCAGAAGGACGAATCCAAGGACGGCAAGGATCAGCCTCAGGAGCAAAAGGAAGGTGAGAAAAAGGATGGCGAAGAGAAGCAGGATCAGCAGCCGTCCAAGCCGGAAGATTCAAAAGAGAAGGATGGCAAACAGGGTGAGCCAAAAGATCAAAAGGACGGAAAGAAGGATGAGCAAAAGCCGGGACAAGAGCAGAAGGCCGAGGCAGGAGAGGAGCAGCCGGAAAAGAAAGTCTCGGGTGAAGTGAAGGCGAATCCTTCGCAACCGCAGGAACAGAAGGATGCGCAGGAGGAGGCCGCGGCGGAGGAGCAGGCGGCGGCGGAAGGAAAGATGACCGAGCGGCAGGCGAAGGCCTTGCTCGAATCGCTGAAGAGCGAGGACGACAAGGTGCGCCTTCTCGATCCGAATGAACGCAAACGCGCGGGCCGCGTCTTACGCGATTGGTGAAGATGCCGATGCAAATTCGCAGCCCTTTCTCGCGCCTGTCATGGCTCGTCGTGGCGGTTTGCCTATTTGCTGCCGGCGCGCTTCCGGCTGCGGAACTCGCGGTGAGCGCGCAGCTCTCAAGCAACTCGACGGGCGTGGGTGAGCCGGTGCAATTGCAGATCAAAGTAGCCGGTGCCCGATCGGCCACGCAGGCGCCAGTCGTGGATGTGGACGGTCTGCGGATCAACTATCTCGGGCCTTCGCAGAACACGAGCATGCGGATCGAGAACGGGAGCATGGTGAGCGAGACGAGCGTCACTTACATCTACCAGGTGGAGCCGACGCGGACGGGCGACTTCACGATTCCGGCGGTGAGCATTCCCGTGGACGGGAGGACGATGCAGACTCGTCCGGTGGGATTGAAAGTGGAGAGCGGCGGCAGCCAGAACGCGACCCGTGGAGCTGCGGCGGGGCTGGAAGTGGTGTTGCCAAAGAGGACCGCCTATGTCGGCGAGATGGTGCCGGTGGAGATTCGCTTTTCCATCGACCCGGGAGTGCGCTGGCAGATCGAGGCAATGCCCACGATACCGGGGGAAGGATTTACCAAACAGAAACTGCCGGAGCCGCGGCAGGAGCGGGGAAACAAGAATGGACGGGACGTGGAGGTGATGGTCTTCCGCACGGCGATCACGCCGAGCAAGGCGGGGAAGATCACGCTCGGACCGGTGGAGATCCCCTACGTCGCGCAGGTGCCCCGCGCTCAACCGCGGCGTCCGCGAGGATTTTTCGACGACATCTTTGGCGATTCGGCGTTTGCGGTGAACCAGCGTTTCCGCGCCCATGCGGATGCGGTGGAACTGGATGTCAAACCGCTGCCCGCGGCAGGACGGCCGGAGAATTTTTCGGGCGCAGTCGGACAGTTCAAGTTCAGCGCGGAGGGTTCGCCGAAACGCGTGAAGATCGGCGATCCGATCACCATGAAGCTGTCGGTAAGCGGACGCGGAAACTTCGATCGCACGGAGGCTCCGGCGCTGCGCGATGCCGCCGGCTGGCGCAGCTATCCGGCCTCGGCTTCGTTTAAGGCGGATGACGATCTCGGTTTAAGCGGGACGAAGACATTCAGCATGGCAGTGATCCCGGAAGAAAAGAAGGCGGCGATGCCGGCCTTCGAGTTTGTTTACTTTGATCCGGCGGCGGGAAAATACGTCACCCTGGCCAGTGCGCCGGAGACACTCGTGGTCGAAGGAGGCGCGCCGCCGCCGGCACCGGTGGCCGCGGTGCCGGCAGAACAAGCGACGCCCCCGCCGTCCGCACCCGAGCCAGCGCCGCCGGGTGACATCCTCGGCATCCGTTACGACGCGGGCCGGGGTCGGCATTCCTTTCAGCCGCTCTACACGACTCGCGGGTTTTGGATGGTTCAGGCGGTGCCGCTCGCAGGGTTGCTGGCGCTGCTGGGTTTCAAGTTGAGACGACACGATGCGAATGGGAAACGCTCGGCTGCGTGGAGGCGTGAGAAGGCGCACCTGCTGGCGCGGCTGCGCGTCGCGGATGTGCCGGAGCAGGAGTTCATCGAGGCGGCGGCGCGAGTGATCCAGTTGGACACGGCGCTGGCGACTGGCCGCATGGCGGAAAGCGTCGATGCAGCCGCCGCGCAAGCTTCACGGCAACTCGCTCCCGAAACCGCGGAGGCGATTGAACGGATTTTCAGCGCACGTGCCGAGTTGCTTTACGCAGGCGTCAGCGGTGGAAGTGAACCACTTTCTCCAGCCGGACGGCGGGACGTACTCGCCGCACTGGAAAAATTCGTAGGGAGCCCGCCGCGTGCGTAGATCACTCCTGCTGCTGCTCATCTGCTGGCTGTGTGCGCTGCCGCTCCACGGATCGGATTTCGAGGATGCGAACCTGCTTTACGACCAGGGGAAATTTTCCGAAGCGAAGGAGCGCTACGAGAATCTGGTGGCGGAGGGTAAATGGAGCGCGAATCTTTTCTACAATCTCGGCAACGCGCACCAACGGCTCGGCGCACCGGGCGAGGCGATTCTCGATTACGAACGTGCGTTGCTTCTCGACCCCGGCCACGCGGAGGCCCGGGCCAATTTGAACTTCATGCGCGGCCAGACCGGCGCGGTGACGTGGCCTGTGTCGTGGATGGATTGGCTCGTCCCGGGGCGATGGAGCGATGCGTATGCCGTGGGCGGTGCGGTGTCCGGATGGATCGCGGTCTTTTTGCTTGCGAGGATTTTGCTGACGCCGCGTCGGGAGAAGACGGAACTGTGGATCGGCACCGTCGCGGCGGCTTTGATCGCGGGCTATGCGGCGGCGGCCGTTTGGTATCTCGAGCAGAACCGCGCGCTGGCGATCGTGACGGCGCCGACGGCGGAGGTGCATCTGGCGCCTGCGGAAAGCGCCACGGCGGCGGACGCGCTGCCGGCAGGGAGCCATGTGCGCGTGCTCAGTGAGCGCGGTGACTGGATCTACTGCGAACGGCCAACGCAGGGCCGGGGATGGATCCCGGCAAAGGCGCTCGAGCGGGTGCGACTGGGCGCGTCGTGAAGCCGTGGCTGGCAGCGTTGGTCGCGGCCGCCGCGGTGCCGGCCTTCGCCGCCGACTGGCGCGAGGAAATGACGCCGCTCAAGCCCGGCGCGTTTCCGCTGCCTCGGTCCCAGACGGGTGTGTACCGCTTCGGCTGGGGGGCGATGTCCGCGGCGGAGGCGGAGATTGATTTTTCGCGGCAAAAGAAAAACCAACTGCAACTCAAGCTGACGGCCAAAACGATCGGTGCCGTGCGCGCCCTGTGGCAACTCGACGTGCAACACACCGCACGATGCTCCGCCGCCACGCTCCTGCCGATCAGCCTCCAGCAGACGGAGCGATACCGAAAGGAGACGGAGAAAACGAAAGCCGAGTTCACGGCTGAACAAGTCGTGCGGCTTGGGTCCGTCGAACCGCCCGGGGCGATGCCACCGAAGCCGAAGCGCTTCAAGTTTCCCCATCTCGCGGATCTCCAGACCGCGCTGCTGCTTGTCCGCAGCCAGGCATTGCAGGAGGGCGATCGATACTCACTGGTGGTGTATCCCGCGCGGACCGCCTACCTGGCGCGCGTCGAGGTGATCGGGCGGGAAACGCTGAAAGTCGGGGGGAAGAACTACGACGCGGTGAAGTTGCAGGTGTCGTTGCAACACATCACGAAGAAGCTCGAACTCGAGCCATACGCAAAGTTCAAGAATGCCTTTGCCTGGCTCTCCGATGACAAAGATCGGCTACTTCTGAAAATCCAATCCGAGGTATTCGTCGGCAGCGTGTGGATGGAACTTCAGTCGGTGAAATTCGCCGACAAGTGAAGCGCCGACCCGCCTGCTACTTCATCCGATCGAAGCTCTTCTTGAGAATCTGCCAGTCGGCGAGGCCTTCGACTTTCGCGCGGTGATCGGCGACGATCTTCGCCTCGTTCGCATTTTTGGTTGGGCGATTCACCTGGTAGAAGAGGCCGAAGAGGCCGGGCCACTCCGCGCCGGCCAGCTTGTAGGCGGCGTGCTCATCGGTCACGTCGTGCTCGGCGGGGATCTCGGGGAAGGCGCCGCCTTTGCGCGGGTTCGCAGCGTCGAACGCACCGGGGAAGAACTCGATGCATTCGCTCAGGCACTCGATGAAGCTGAAGCCATCGTGATCCATGGCTGCCTCCATCGTCTTGAGCAGGTGCGGGACATTCGTAGCCGAAGTGCGCGCCACGAACGTGGCGCCGGCGGCGATCGCCTGCTTCATCGGGTTGATGGGTCGGTCGCCTGACCCCCAGATGTCCGTCTTGGATTTGTGGCCGATGGGCGTGGTCGGCGAGGTCTGCGCCTTGGTCAGGCCATAGACCTGATTATCCATCACCACGTAGGTCAGCTTCACGTTCTTGCGCGCGGTGTGGGTGAAGTGATTGCCGCCGATCGAGAAGGCGTCGCCATCGCCGCCGAAGACAAACACATGAAGATCGGGTCGGGAGAGCGAGACGCCGCTGGCAAAGGAAAGTGCGCGGCCGTGGATGAAGTGAGCGCCGTGGGCCTGCACGAAATACGGGAACCGTGAGGAACAGCCGATGCCGGCCACGGTGCAGATCTTCTCATGCCAGGTCTTCCGCTTCTCGATGAGCTTGTAGTAAAGCGCGAGCACGCTGAAGTCGCCGCAGCCGGGGCACCAGGTCGGATGGTCGGCCGCAGTTTCCTTTTTGGTCAGCCCCTTGCGTTCGGCATCGGGGAGATCGGGGATGGGATCGAGGCTCGGCGTGGTGCGGGCGAGTGTTTCGGTGGGGAAGGTAAGGAGGCTCATGGGAAAGGAGGTGTCACTTCGTAATTCCAATCTTACCCTTCCTCTCGTGAAACCAAGTGAGAGTTAGATGAGTAAGTCGAAAGGATTTGGTTACTTCGTCAGGCTGATCGTGCGTTGGAGGATTTCCTTTACCTTCCAAGTGAGACCGTCGGTCTTGGTGATCCCTCGGATGCGGGCATCGGCGTAGCGCGCGCGGAGGATGGCGGCGAGTTGCCCGTAGCCGTAGAATCCTTCGTCATTCAATTCGATGACCATCACGTGAGTGAAGCCGCTGAAGATTTTCTCCAGCCCGTTGGGCAGCGGGTTGAGATACTTGAGGTGCAACCCGCTGATCGCTTCGCCGTGCTGCCGCGCCTGCTTCACGGCTTCCTCGATCGGGCCCTTGCTCGAGCCCCAGCTGACGAGCAGCACATGTCCCTCCGGTGCGCCGTAGATTTCCGGCAGGGGCAGTTCCACGGCGAGCTTCTTCAGCTTGTTGCGCCGCTTGGCATTCATCTGCGTGTGCAGCTTGCCGGAGCCGGTGGGATGGCCGAGTTCATCGTGCTCGAGGCCGGTAACCACGGGATACTTGCCGCTCGCGACCCGCGTGCCGGGAGCGATATGGCGCGTGATGCCGTCGGCCGCCTCGAGGTCGTAAGGCTTGTGATCGGCGACGGGTGAAAGATCGGGCGAGATGTCCTGGCAGACCTTCTCGAGATCGGGGTAGGGGAAGGCCTCGATTCGCGACGCGATGCCCTGATCGCTGAGGATGATGACGGGGGTGGAATATTTGCGCGCGATATTCACCGCCTCGATCGCCGTGTAGAAACAGTCCTCGACGCTCGACGGCGCGAGCACCACGCGGGGGGAATCACCGTGCCCGCCGAAGCACGCGATGTTCAGGTCGCTCTGCTCGACATTGGTCGGCATGCCCGTGCTCGGGCCGCCGCGCTGCACGTCGATGATCACCACGGGCATCTCTGCCATCGAGGCCCAGCCGAGCGCTTCGGTTTTCAACGAAATGCCCGGACCGCTCGAACCGGTCACTGCCACGCGGCCCGCATAGCCGCCCCCGAGCGCCATCGAGATCGCCGCGATTTCGTCCTCGGTCTGGACGAAAGTGCCGCCGTACTTCGGCAACTCGCGGCGGAGCAGTTCCATGATGTCGCTCCACGGCGTGATCGGGTAGCCCGCGCCGAAGCGCACGCCCGCCGCGATGAGCCCAAAGGCCAGCGCTTCATTGCCGCTCATCACCACCTGCGCCACACCGCTTTTCTCCGCGTGCTGGAAGGCAAACGTCTGCACCAGCCCTTGCAGTTGATGTCCGTAGCCCGAGTTGAAGCACGCGAGGGCGTTTTGCACCACGGACGGATCCTTCCCGCCGAAGCGCTCTTCGATCAGCCGGGTCAGCTTCGGGATATCGAGATCAAAGAGGCGCGCGATCAGCCCGAGCGCGTAGATGTTTTTGCCCTTGTCGCGCCCGGTGCCGCCGATCGCCTCCACGGTGAGCGAGGAGATCGGCACGCCCACATGGTGAAAGGCGGCGAGCAGTTCCTCGTTTGGCTTCACGTGATCGGAGTCGTAAAGGACGATGCCGCCGCGTTTCAGTGAAGAGATGTGATTGGCGTAGCTGTGATCGTAAAAGCAGAGCAGCACATCGGCTTCGTCGCCCGCGCTGAGCACTTCGCCCGAGCCGATGCGCACCTGGAAGATGGACGGCCCGCCCGAGATGGTGCTCGGGATGGTCATGAAGGTCATGACCTCCTGCTCACTGCGTCCGGCGAGCCGGGCGAGGAAGCCGCCGATCGCCTGGATGCCGTCCTGGGAATTGCCGGCGATGCGGATGACGGCTTCGGAGATTTTCGAGACGCGCGAGCCGCTGTCTAGCGCGGCACCGACTGCGGAATCACTCATGGGGGATTTTCTGGGAAACGAGGTGTGTATGAAGCGCCGTCCGAAGGCTCGGGAGCATCCTTCCGGGGGAGCGAGGTAGCGGGCGACGCTACCAGCGCCATCCACATCGTCAAGCCGCGCACCGGCGGGGTTCTTAGCTCCGGTGAGCGGGGCACTAGTCCGAATGCCGGGGTGCCTTCACCATTCCCGCCTCCACCTCATTTGCCCGCCGTTCCACGATGCGCATCGCCACGTCCTGCACCATCTGCTCGAGCAGCAGCCGCAGATGCGAGCCGGCGCGGTAGTCCGCCGGCGCGATGTGGCGGACGCGATCGGCGTGGGTGGAAAGCTGGTAGCATTTCTGAAAGCTTGAGCGCGCCGGATCGGCCGGATTGTACACCGCGATCGCCTGCCCGCCATGCTGACGCACCACGGTGAAGCACGGCACGTCGGTCGGACCGTCGCCGACATAGATCATGTGCGAAAACGGCACCGGCCGCAGGTCGGCGGGCATGTGATCGTTCACGTCCTGCGACATATCGAGGAGGCCTTTGTTGATGCGGAAAAGGAACTGCGTCTTCTGGGTGTGGGAGATCACGCGCTTCGGAAACGAAATCCTGCCTTCCCGGTCCTCCGCGAATTCACACCCGAAGATCGCGCGCACATATTTCGCGAGGCGCGAGCCGTCGATGAGTGCCTTCAGGCCGCTGGAGATGATGTAATGCTCGACGCGGATTCCGTGCGCCTCGTGCTGCGGGCTGAGCAGGCCGTGGGTGAACTCCTCGAACATCTCCGGGAGGCCGGGAAAGAATTGCAGCTTCGCGCCCAACTCGCGCAGCCGGTCGGTGGTCGGGCGGTCGATCTCGAGGTAGTCGAGGAGCGCCTTCATGTAGGCGAGTTCGTTGTCGTAGCCGTGTTCTTTGACGAGCTCACCGCAGTGCTTCCAGAAGCGCTTCGCATCGATCCCGAAGGTGGGGAAGATCACCTCGTCCTGCATGTAATTGGGCGAGAGCGTCTGGTCGTAATCATAGACGATCGCGATGAGATTCTGGGGGGCGGACATGGCGTGGTGGAAGGTGAACCGTCGGAGGGGACAGGCGTGGGCATTGAAGTGGTCGCGGCCCGCGGCATCAACTTCCAATCCCGCCGCCGGCGATGATCGACGCCGCCCGGACTGCACGGTATGAACGTCGGGATGATTCCGTCCTCCCGATTCCACTTCCTCAGTCCGCTCCTCGCGCTGTTCCTGTCTGCGCCGCTCCCACGCGCCTTCGCCGATGAGGCTCCGGCCCCTTTTGCAAAGTGGGAGAAGGAGATTTCCGCGCTCGAACAACTCGACCGGGAGAACCCGCCACCGAAACACGCGATCGTTTTCGTCGGCAGTTCGAGCATCAAAAAATGGACGACGGTCGCGGAGGATTTTCCGCATCATCGAGTGCTCAATCGCGGATTCGGTGGTTCGCAGATGAGCGATGCCGCGCATTTCGTTGACCGCATCGTGCTGCCCTACGAGCCGCGTTTCATCGTGGTCTATTCCGGTGGCAATGACATCAACGCGAAGAAGACGGCGGAGCAGGTCTTCGAGTCGTTCAAGGAGTTCGTCGCGAAGGTGCGCGCGAAGCAACCGGATGTGCAGATCGCGTATATCTCGATCGCGGGAAATCCGAAGCGCTGGTCGCAGGTCGAGGAAGTGAAAAAAGCAAACGCGCTGATCGAGGCCTTCACGAAAGAGCAGCCGGGGCTGAAGTTCATCGACGTGTTTTCCCAAATGCTCGGCTCCGATGGACTGCCGCGGCCCGAGATCTTCAGCGCGGATCGGCTCCACATGAATCCCGAGGGCTACAAGCTGTGGACGCAGATCGTCGGCCGCCATCTGCCGGAGCCGGATGTGAAGTGAGTTGCGAGGGTCAACCAACCAGGTCCTTCAAGGCCGGTTCGAGTTCGGAAAAGCGGAAGCCGTAGCCGTGTTCGAGCGCGGCGGCGGGGAGCACGCGCTTGCTGTCGAGCAACTCGTGGGAGAGATCGCCGAGCAGGCGCAGAGCGGAGGAAGGAACGCGCAGGAACGCGGGCCGCCGCAGGGTTCGCGCGAGGATCTGCGTGAAGTCGGCATTGCGCACCGGCCACGGCGCGCAGGCATTGAGCGGACCGCGGACGTCGAGATTCTCCACGGCGAAGAGGGCGAGCCGCGCCTCGTCTTCGAGATGAATCCAGGACATCCACTGGCGGCCATCGCCGAGCTGCGCGCCAAGTCCGGCCCGGAAGAGGGGAGCCATGAATTGCAGTGCGCCGCCGCCTTTGCCCAGAACCACCGACGTGCGCAGGCACACGGTGCGCACGCCTTCGGCGCGCGCGGCTTCGCGTTCCCACGCATGCGCCGTCTCGGCGAGGAAACCGGCGCCGCCGAGCGTCTGCTCGGTCAGTTCGTGCTCGCCGCCGTCACCGTAAAACCCGATCGCCGAGCCGCAGACGAGGACTTCGGGTTTCGTGTCGAGTTCGCCGATCGCTTCCACGACGCGACGCGTGCCTTCCACGCGGCTGGCGACGATGCGGCGTTTTTTTGCCGGCGTCCACAGCCCGAGGATCGGTTCGCCGGCGAGATGAATGACCGCATCGCAGCCACGCAGGTCAGGCGGCAGGCGCAGCGAGAACTCCCGCATTTCGCAACCAGGAATGGCGCGCTCCGGGCGACGGGTGAACGCCACCACCTCATGGCCGCGCCGCAGCGCCAGATCGACGATGCTTTTGCCAATCAAGCCGGACGCGCCGGTGATGCCGAGGTTCATACCTCCTACCTCATCCCTTTAATCAAACCTGCTATGCAGCCAGCCGTATGGGTAGCGATCGCCCGGGCAGTCGGTGGGCCAGCGCGGGGGATTGATCTCGCGATGGGCTTTCACGATCGAGATTTTCCCGTCGATTTTGCCCACGCGGTTGCGCAGGTAGCGGACGAGTTCTTCAAGCGACTCGAGGGAGCGGCGGGTGGGCACCTGTCGGTTGAAGTCGCCGACGAGGCAGATGCCGAGCGCGATGTTGTTGAGGTAATCGCTGTGGACGTGGCCGCCGTTGATCTGGCGCACCCAGCGGTTCCCGATTTCCACCTCGCCGTCGCCGCTGGAGGTGCCGTTGCCGATCACGAAATGATAAGCGAGGCCGTTCTGCATCCGGCGGACGCGCTTGTGGTAATAGTCGAAGGCTTTCGCGTTGCCCTGCCGGGTGCCGCTGTTGTGGACGACGATGTAACGCCAGCGGCCGCGGGCGACATTGGCGCGATCGATCGCCGAGCGGACGCCGGAGGTGAGGTACTTGTAATTCGTCTTCGAGAACCACCCCGAGGACTTCCCGCCGGGAGCCGGCACGATGCCCTGCTCCGACTTTTTTTCGATGATGACCTGCGGGGTGAAGCTGGGCATCGGAGTGACCGCGGGCGTGCCGGGACGCGGGCGCGGGGTGATCTGCGGGAAGGCTTCCGGATCCGGCTTTGGCTTCGGGCGCGGGGTCGGCTCGGGCCTGGGTTTCGGGGTGGCTTCCGGTTTGGGCATCGGCGTCGCCGTGGGTTCGGGGCCCGGGGTCGTGGTGCGGAAGGGTTTCGGCTTCGGCTTCGGCGTCTGATCGGTGGAGGGAGTCGGTGGGATCGTGCGCATCTCCTCGCGCGCTTTTAGGAACTGCCGCTTCTTCTCGGCGTCGGTCACGTCCTCCGCCTGTTGGGCGCGCAGGCCTGTGTTTATCAGCATTCCGAGGCCGATCAGCAAGAGTGTCTTGGCGCGCACGCGGCGGATGCTAACAGACGGCCTTCCGCGTTCAAGCGGTCAGCGGCGGCAAAAAACGGAGTCGTTCTGCGGCGCTGTTTCTCGGAAGAATGAGGCCCGGCTTGTCGTCGCCGCGCGCCCCGATATGTTTGGCCGAATGAGTCCGTTCCTTCTTCGCTGGCTGGTCACCACGCTGGCCGTGGGTGCCGCGGTCAAGCTCACCGGCATGCAATCGGAAGGCTGGTTGCCGCTCGTCTGCATGGCGCTGGTGCTCGGGATCATCAACGCCATCCTCCGGCCGGTGCTCCTGCTGCTGAGCATTCCATTCATCATCGTGTCGCTGGGCCTTTTCATTCTCGTGGTGAATGCGCTGCTCTTCTGGTTTGCCGGTGGGCTGGTGCCCGGTTTTTCGGTGGGAGGATTTTGGAATGCCTTCTTCGGCTCGATCATCGTCAGCCTCGTCAACTGGGCGCTGAGCGCCTTCACCCGCGGCGCCGACGGGCAGATCCACATCGTCACGCACCACGGGCAGCTTTCGAGCGGCGGGGAGAAAGTCGTGCAGGGCAGAGTCGTCGAATGAAGGTATGAGGGATGGGTGATGAGGCATGGAGGGGCGGCGCCAGCGCCGTTGCACGCTTCACAGTTCCTACCTCATACTTCATACCTCATCCCTTTCCTCTCCCATGACCTACTGCCTCAGCCTCCTCTGCCGGGAAGGACTCGTCTTCATCTCCGACTCGCGGACCAGTGCTGGCGTGGACAATATCAATGTGCGGCCCAAGATGCGGATCTACTCCGAGCCGGGGCAGCGGGTCATTTGCCTGATGACGTCGGGCAATCTCTCGGTGACGCAGAGTGTGATCGCGCTGATCGATGAGGACGCGCTCCGGGCGCATAGCGACTCGAACATCGCGACCTTGATGAATCAGCCGACGATGTTCGAAACCGCCCGATACGTCGGCGCGAAAATCCGGCGCGTCGCCGAGATGGATCGCGCGGCCCTCGAGCGCGACGGATTCAACTTCAACATCAACGTCATCGTGGGCGGCCAGATCGGCGGGCTGCCGCCTCAGATTCACTTTGTCTATCCGCAGGGGAATTCCCTCCAGGCCAACGTGGAGTCGCCCTTTCTTCAGATCGGCGAATACAAATACGGCAAACCGATCCTCGATCGCGGATTCACCTACGAGACGAAGCTGAGCGATGCGGTGAAGTTCGCGGTGCTCTCCATGGAGGCGACGGTGAAGTCGAACGTCTCGGTCGGCGGTCCCTTCGATTTGTTCGTCTATGAACGCGATTCGCTCGCCGTGAAGCTCCGGCGCCGGCTCGAGGAGTCCGATCCTTACTTCCGCGAGATTCAGAAGACCTGGGGCGAGGGCATCGTCCGCCTCGTCGAGCAGATTCCCGGACTGGAATTCCCCGAACTCAGCAAATGAAACCGGAGCGGGTGCGGGTGAAAATCTGCGGCGTCACGAATGCCGCCGATGCCGTGGCCGCCATTGCGCTCGGCGCGGATTCGCTCGGGTTCAATTTGTTCGCCGGCTCGAAGCGTTGCATCGATCTCGACCGGGAAGGAGGTTGGATTGCGGCACTGCCTCCATTCGTCACCCGCGTGGCCGTGCTCGTGAACGCCTCCATCGAGGAGGCCCAGCGTGTGGGAGCGCATCCGGCGATTCAGTGCGTGCAGTTTCACGGCGACGAAGATGAAGCGTATTGCGCGAGCTACGCGCGCACGGGCCGGCCGTTCATCAAGGCACTGCGGCTCCGCGATCGCAGCGCGCTCACAGAGGCACCGCGCTTTTCGACCCCCCATGTGCTCCTCGACGCGCACGCCGGAGCGGCCTTCGGCGGCACGGGGACGCCGATCGATCTCGGGCTGGCCGCCGCACTGGCGCGCACGCATCCCGAGTTGCAGGTGATCCTCGCCGGCGGGCTGCGGGCGGAGACTGTGGCAGCGGCGATCGACGCGGTGCAGCCCTACGCGGTGGATGTCGCGAGCGGGGTGGAAAGAGTGGACGATCCTCGCCGCAAAGATCCGGAGCGGATGCGGGCGTTCCTCGCCGCCGTGCGTCTCTCCGTAGAAGAAAATACCAAGTCATCCTGACCGGAGCGGAGGGAGTCTAAGCGACCAAAGCGCAGTCGAAGGATCTCCAACTATTTCCCCCCCGTTGGATGGGTTTGCGGGGAAATAGTTGGAGATCCTTCGACTCCGCGCCGTCCCGCCTTCGCCCCCGCGGCGCTCCGCTCAGGATGACTCCGTGTTTGTTTTGGGTTCGCTTTTCTCACATCGGCAATTTTGAGAGCCGGATAATCTCGGATTCGCGAGAGATTTCTCATTCTGCGGACCCGCGGGGCGGTCTGGCCTGCATCGTGCTGAGTTCGGATTCCTAAATCCTTCCAAACGAAAGCCACGATCATGGTCAAACTCCGCTCATCCCTCTGCGCCATCGCACTCTTCTCCGCGGGCTCCCTCCTGGCTCAGGATGCGGCCCCTGGCAGCCCCGCCGCAATCCCAGCGCCGATCGAACCGCCAGTCCAGTTGCCGCCGGCGCTGGCCAATCTCTCCCAACTGCCAGCCGAGACATCCGTGACGGTGACGCAGCAAGCGGTGCCCGGCGTGCCCGCCGAGATGCCCGCGCCGATGGCTTTGCCGGCGACGGCCGCGCGGCTCAATGACTTCCAGGGCGACCCGATCGACCTCGTGCTGCGCACGCTCGCACGGCAGGCCAGGATGAACATCGTGGTCACCGACGCCGTCACCACGACCGGCGGCACGGTGAACATGCGGATCGAAGACAAGACGCCGAAAGAGGCCATCGAGATCATCGTCGAGAGCAAGGGCCTCATCCTCGATGAGGGGAAGGGCGGTGTTTATTACATCAAGACGCTGGCCGAAAAGCAGAAGGAGCCCACCGAGAGCGGGAACTACACGCTGAGTTATGCGCAGGCGAAAGACGTGGTCCCACTGCTCCAGACGCAGCTCCAGAGCGGCGTCGCCCCGCAGTTCGACACGCGCACCAATACGCTCTTCTACCGCGAGAACCGCTCGAACCTCGACAAGATCGTTGTCTTCCTCGCATCGATCGACCGGCCCACGCAGCAGGTCATGATCGAGGCGCGCCTCGTCGAAGTGACCGCCAATCCGAAGCAAAGCTACGGCATCAATTGGGCGGGCGTCGTCGGAGGTTCGAGCAATGCCCAGAGGGTAAGTCTTTCCGGCTCGAACGTCGCCGGGACCATTGTGGACACCCTCACCGGGACGAACACCAACGCCACGACCACCTCTGCGGGAACTCCGATCAACAACCCCAATGGCTCCACCACGATCCTGGGTCCCGGGTCAACTTCGACGACGGGGACGAACACCTCCAATCTCACCAACTCGCTCGCTTCCGCCGGCAATTTCCTGCGCGATGCGAGCAGCTTCGGCAAACTGGGCAATGCGCTCGCCGGCCAGTTTGCGATCCTCAACGTGCCGCAGCTTTCCCTCACCTTGCGGATGCTGAATGAAGATGCCGATGCCGAGTTTCTCGCCAACCCGCGGGTCGTGACGGCGAACAATCAAAAGGCGGAAATCAAGATCACGACCTTGCGGCCGATCCCGCAGCTCAACTTCAATGAGCAGACCGCGCAGGCGGTGTTCAGCGGGTTCGCGGATAAGGAATTCGGCAACACGCTGAAGGTGACGCCCACGATCAACAAAGACAATTTTGTCTCGCTCTCGGTGGAGCCGGAAATCAGCACCTCGCCCGGCGACGTGACCTTCCAGTTCGGCGGCGCGACCGTCAGCAGCCCGATCATCGACAAGCGCACGCTCAACTCCAATGTCGTCATCAAGAGCGGCGACACGCTGGCGATCGGCGGTTTGCTCCAGGATGAAGTCCGCAAAGGCCGCTCGAAAGTCCCGATCCTCGGCGATATCCCGATCCTCGGCTACGCCTTCCAGGAAAAGACGGCGTCCCGGCTCAAGCGCAATCTTCTGATCTTCGTCACCCCGACGGTCATCAGCCAGGGATACGGCACCGGCCTCGAAGACCAGGTCACCGGCCTCGCGCACAGCGGCGAAGAATACGCCGATCCGAATGGCTGGCGCAATAATGCCCGGGGCGCCAAACGGCTGGTGCCCACGAGCCATCGGCAATTGGCTGCGGACTATCCCAAGCCCGGCGTGCCGACTCCGCCGAAGAAGGTCCGCCGTTAACAGATTTTCATGGTGTCACCCGGGCGCCTTACAAGGGGGAAACCTCACCGGGATATTTTTTCCACGCGGAGGCGGACGGTGTTTTGAGGAAGCGAGCGGCCCGCTGACGTTCCACTGGCGCTGACGCTTCTTTTCGCGCACTTTCCCCGGCCATGTCATCCGCTCGAACCCGCATCGTTGCCATCGCTGCATTTGCCCTCGGGCTCGGCGGCATCGGTCTCGCGGAGTCGCCCACCAAGTCCACGCAGTCCTCACCGGCATTCAAGACACCGCGGCCCGAGCCGCAGGAAGCTCCCCGCGGGCCCGAGCCGCGCGCCCCGCATCACGGCCAGCCGTTTGACGATCGCGAAGTCTCCCTTTTCCTCGAGATCGAAGGACGCAAACTTTTCCTCAGCGGACGTTGCGGCAAGCTGAGCTTCGACCAGCGTGGATGCGGCCTGGCGCTTCCCGAGGTGCGCGAGGAACGTCCCGGCTGGCCCGCGGTCGCCGCGCGCGCGGAGGCGGCGACTGTCGTGCTCGGCGAATTTTATCGCGAAGCGAAGGGCCGCAAGGACGAGTTCAGCACCGCGGCCGGCGGTTTCGTGATCACCCCGGGCGGCGCGTGCGTGACTTCCCTGCATGTGGTGAATGGCAAAGGCGCCCGCGGATTTGTCGCGCTCACTCGCGATGGACGCGTCCTGCCGATTCGCGAGGTGCTCGCCGCCGATCCGGTCGAAGATCTCGCTATCGTGCAACTCGATCTTCCCGAGGGCGAAGTCCTCGCCTCGCTTCCGCTCGCCACCGAGCCAGCCCCGGTCGGCACGCCCGTCGGGGTCATGAGTCATCCCGACGAACGCTTTTACCTTTTCACCATGGGCTCGGTCGGCCGGCATACCGTGTGGCGCGAACGCGGCGGCGCGGAGCATTTCATGTCGATCACCGCCGACTTCGCCAAGGGTTCCAGCGGGTGCCCCGTGCTCGATGATCGCGGCGCGGTGGTGGGCGTGGTGAACAACACCGAGTCGATCTATTACGACGACGATGGCAAGAAGCGGCAGACGGATCTCCAGATGGTGGTGAAGAATGCCACGCCTTCCTGGGTGGTGCGGACGATGGCCGCGGCGGAGAGAAGTCAGAAGTCCGAAGTCAGAAGTCAGTAGGCACCGCCGCACCTCGCGTCGCTACTTCGCGCTGCTGCCCCCCTTCGCCTGCTCGAAAAGCGCGCGCCAGTATTCGAGCCGTTCCTTCACCCGCTTTTCGTAGCCCTGCTCGCTCGGCTCGTAGTAGCGGCGGCCTTCCGGGAGGTAGGCTTGCGGAACGTACGCGCCCTCGAAATCGTGGCTGTATTCGTAGCCCTCGTGGCCGAGCGCCTTCGCGCCCTTCTTGTGCCCTGTGCTCCGCAAGTGCCGCGGCACCGCGAGCGTGACGCCTTCCTGCACCTCTTTTTTCGCAGCGAGGATGCCCGCGTAGGCGCGGTTCGATTTCGGTGCGGTCGCGAGATAAACGGTGGCGTGGGCGAGCGGAATCTGCGCCTCGGGCAGGCCGATGAATTCCACCGACTGCTGCGCCGCCACCGCCACCAGGATCCCCTGCGGATCGGCCATGCCGATGTCTTCGCTCGCGGAAATGACCAACCGCCGCGCGATGAAGCGGATGTCTTCCCCCGCGTAGAGCATCTTCGCCAGCCAGTAGAGCGCCGCATCGGGATCGCTCCCGCGGATGCTTTTGATGAACGCGCTGATCGTGTCGTAGTGCTGGTCCCCATCCGCATCATAGACGACCGCCTTCTTCTGAATGCTCTCCTCCGCGATCGCGCGGTCGATGCGGATGACGCCATCCGCGCCGGGCGGCGTCGTCACCACAGCGATCTCCAGCGCATTCAGGCAGCGGCGCGCGTCTCCGTCGGCGGTGATCGCGAGATGTTCGAGCGCTTCGTCCGTCATCTCGATCCGCTGTTTGCCAAAGCCGCGCTCCTCGTCCGCCAGGGCCCGGCGTTGCAGCGCCATGAGGTTCTTTGGCGCGAGCGGTTCGAGCTGGAAAACCTGCGAGCGCGAGACCAGCGGCGAGTTGATGTAGAAGAACGGATTGTGCGTCGTCGCGCCGATCAGCCGCACCGTGCCGCGCTCCACATCCGGCTGCAGCACATCCTGCTGCGCTTTGTTCCTTCGGTGAATCTCGTCGTTGTAGAGAATCGTCTTGTCGCGCTTGTTGGTCAGACGATTCGCCGCCGCAGCGATCACCCGGCGCAGGTCGGCCACGTTACTTTCCACCCCGCTCAACCGCTCGAAGCGCGACGCCGTCGCCAGCGCGATGATCTCCGCGAGAGTCGTCTTCCCCGTCCCCGGCGGTCCGAAAAGAATGATCGATGAAATCCGGTCCGCCTCGATCGCCCGCCGCAGCAGCTTGCCCGGCGCGAGCAGATGCTCCTGGCCCGCGTATTCATCGAGCGTCCGCGGACGCATCCGCTGCGCGAGCGGCGCCGCGGCTGCGCAGCGGGATTCGAGATCGGTGGAGAAGAGATCGGACACAGCCTGAAGAGTAACGAGGAGCGGACAATTGACGAACGGCGATTCACAAGGAAAGGCGAGACTCCGCTTGCGGCCTGCGCTATTTTGAAATCGAAAACCCCGCTGGAAAAAACCTATGAATACCGTCCTAGTCCCCATCGACTTCTCCGATGTCACACCCCGCGTCGTGGAAACCGCGCGGCAACTCGCCGGCGCCTTCCGTTCGCGCATCGTCCTTCTCAACGTCGCCGAACCCGAGCCCGACTTCGTCGGCTTCGAACCCGGCCCGATCACCGTCCGCCAGAGCGTCGCGCGCGACTTCAAAGTCGAGCATCAGCATCTCGATGAATTGAAGAAGATCGCCGCGCAGGATGGCGCCGAGGTGCAGGCCCTGCATATCCAGGGTCCGAGCGTGGAGAAAATCCTCCACGAAGCCGGCGAACAGCAGGCCTCATGGATCGTCATGGGCTCGCACGGCCACGGCTCGCTCTACGAACTGCTCGTCGGCAGCGTCACCCACGGCGTGATGAAAGGCGCGAAATGCCCGGTGGTCGTGGTCCCCGCCGCCGTCGCTCCGTAGTTGATCCGCAGATGCCGGTCACTCAGGGCAAAGCCGAAGCGGATGCCTTCGCGCTCGGCGGTCTTGTGCGCTTCGCCGTAGCTGAAGCTGCAGGGTCCTAGAAAAGTTCGCCGTAGTGGCTGCGCGCGACTTCCTCGCATTTCGCGAAGATTTCCGAGGGCGAGTCCATGTGCTTCACTTCTTCGATCAATTGAAGGCACGCCGCGATGTCGAGTGCCTGCACGGCCCGCTTGACCCGCGGCACGAGCGCGGCGCCGGTGCTGAGTTCGTCCACGCCGAGACCGAGGAGGAGAGGGGTGAGCGCGATGTCGCCGGCCATTTCCCCGCAGATGCCCACCCAGAGATTGTGCGCGTGCGCGGCCTGGACGGTCATGCGGATGAGGCGGATGATCGCCGGGTGCGTGGGCTCGTAGAGGTGGGCGATGTGTTCATTCAGGCGATCGACGGCGATCGCGTACTGGATGAGGTCATTGGTGCCGATGCTGAAGAAGCTGACCTCCCGCGCGAGGAGGTCGGCGGAGATGGCGGCGCTGGGGATTTCGACCATGGCGCCCACTTCCATTTTCTCGTCAAAGGCGAGGCCTTCCGCGCGCAGTTCGGCGCGGCATTCCTCGGCGATGACGTTGGCGCGCCGCAGCTCGCCGACGCCGGAGATCATGGGATACATCATCTTCACGTTGCCCACGGCGCTGGCCCGGAGGATGGCGCGGAGCTGGGTCTTGAAGATATCGACGCGCTCGAGGCAGAAGCGGATGGCCCGCCAGCCGAGGAAGGGATTGAGCTCCTCGGGCATGTGCAGGGCGCTCATGAATTTGTCGCCGCCGAGATCGAGGGTGCGGATGATGACGCTGTGCGGGAGCACATTCTCCGCGACCTTTCGATAGGCGACGTACTGGTCCTCCTCGCTCGGCAGTTCGGCCTTGTTGAGGTAGAAAAATTCGGTGCGATAAAGGCCGACGCCCTCGGCGCCGCTTTCGCGGACCTGGACGAGATCCTCGGGCAGTTCGATGTTCGCGCTGAGGATGACGTGCCGCCCATCGAGGGTGCGCGATTCGGTTTCGCGCAGTTTGGTGAGTTCCTCCTCGACCTCCCCTTTCTTGATCTCGAGCTCCCCGTACTCCCACAGCGTTTGGTCGTTCGGATTGACGATGACCAGGCCATTGTAGCCATCGAGCAGGATGTGGTCGCCGGCCGCGAGCTGTGCGGAGATGTCGTGGAGGCCGACGACGGCTGGGATGTTCAGCGACCGCGCCATGATCGCGGTGTGCGAGGTCTTGCTCCCGATGTCGGTGCCGAAGCCGAGGACCAGTTCGCGGTGCAACTGCGCGGTGTCGGACGGCGTCAGATTGTGCGCGATGAGGATGACCGGCGTGGCGATGCTCGCGAGGTCGCGGCGTTGTGTGCCGAGGAGATTGTGGATGACGCGGCGGGTGACATCGTGGATGTCGAGCGCGCGCTCCCGGAGGTAGGGGTCGTCGATCTCGCTGAGCGTTTTCGCGTAGCGCCCGGCGACGTTGGCGAAGATGTGTTCGACGTTGGTCTTATCCCTCGCGAGCGTGCGCAGCACTTCGTCGATCAAGGTGCGATCTTCCACCACGAGCAGGTGGGCGTCGAAGATGCTCGCGTCCTTGGCGCCGATGGATTCGGCGATGCGCTGCTGCATTTCCAGGATCTGCTGGCGGGTGGCGATGAGCGCGGTCTCGAAGCGCGCGATCTCTCCCGGGAGGTCGCTGTCCTGCACCCGCCGCATCGGCGGCGCTTCGTCATCGGGCCGGTAGATGAAGACGCTCCCGCGGGCGATGCCCGGCGAGACGCCCACACCCTGGAAGCGGCGCTCTTCGACCGTGGAAACTTCGCCGCTCATGGTCGTCGGAACGCGCTCTCAGTCCTCATCGAATTTCCGGACGATGATGGCTTCCAGTTCGACCAGCGCCTTGTCGGCATCGGCTCCCTCAGCGGTGACGAGCAGCTTTGAGCCCTGCCCCGCGGCGAGCATCATGAGTCCCATGATGCTTTTGCCGTTGATCCGTTCCCCATCCTTTTCCACCCAGATTTCCGCGCGGAATTTCCCCGCCGTTTTCACAAACATCGCCGAGGGACGCGCATGCAGGCCAAGCCGGTTCATGATCGTGAGTTCCTTGGAATGTTTGGATGGGGAATCTGACTCGGATTTTCGGCTGAGGAAGCCCATTACTGCTCTTTCTTCTTCTGCATGAGGTTTAGCAAACGCTGATTGAATTCAACCGCACTATTCTGGCCCATGAACTTGAGCTTCTGGTCCAGCGCTGCCACCTCCACGAGCCGGGCCAGGTCGCGGCCCATACGCACGGGGATGGTGACGTGGGGGATCAGGATTTCCAATATCTCGAAGTACTCCTGATCCAGCCCAATCCTATCGACCTCTTCGAGCTCCTGCCAATCCTTTAGCGTGACGATCAAATCGAGCCGCTTTTCCAGCCGCACCGAGCCGATGCCGAAGATCGACATGACATTGATGATACCGAGGCCGCGGATCTCCATGTGGTGCCGGGTCAGGTCGGGTGAAGTGCCGATCAGCTCGCTTCCTTCGAGCGCCCGGAAGCGGGTCATGTCGTCGCTCACGAGGCTGTGTCCGCGTTCGATCAGGCCGAGCACGCACTCGCTTTTCCCGATGCCACTGGAGCCGCGGATCAGCGTGCCCACGCCCATGATGTCCATCATGCTCCCGTACTCGCTTTTGGTCGGTGCAAAATCAAACTCGAGCGCGAGCGTCGCGGCGTTGATGAATTTCATCGTCACCATCGGGGTGCGAAAGACCGCGATCCCGGCTTCTTCCGCCTCTTCCAAAAGGCAGCCCGGCGGCTTCGCGCTCCGCGAGACGATCAGGCACGGGAGTGATTGCCGGCAGAGTGCGCGGCATCGCTCGCGCGCTTCCTCGGGATCGAGGCTGCGCAGGTAGGATTGCTCCGCGCTGCCGAGCACCTGGATGCGTTTCATCGCGAAGTAACTGAAGAATCCGGCCAGGGCGAGACCGGGGCGATTCACGGTCGGCTCCCGGATGCGGCGGCCGAATCCGGTGTCGGACCCCATGAGCTTCATCTCCAGCGACTCGGAATGGCGGGTGTAAAACTCGCCCACCGTCACGGTCGGATGCTTGGGATCCGGGGAATTCATTTCTCCCGCGAATCTAGCGGGCGTGACGCGCGGGCAAAAAGCGCAAAGTCGGCTTCGGCGCGCGATTTCCGTCGTTTCAGCGGCCCGGCGGGGTGGAAAAGGCGCGCTCGTACTGCTGCGCGCGCAGTCCCCAGGCGAGGAAACTCACCCCGATCAGGATCATGAAAACCGAGAGAAACTGTCCGGCGGACAATGGTCCCACCGACCACGCGCGGTCCGGTTCGCGGAACATTTCCCCGAGAATCCGCAACCCCGCGTAGAGGATGAAAAAGATCCCGGTGAGCACCCCGCGCGGCATCCGGCAGCGAGTCCGCAGGAGCCACACGACGAGGAAAATCACGAGCCCTTCGAGCGCGGCCTCATAGAGTTGCGAGGGATGCCGCGGGGTGAGCACCGCTCGCAACTGCCCCGCGAGTGCGGGTTGATCCCGGGCGGCATCGATGAAGCCTCCGAGCTGATCCCAGCCGGTCAGTCCGAGCCGCGCGCCGAGTGCGGGATCGTCGTAGAGCTCGTTCGGGAAAAGCATCGCCCACGGGCGCGTGGTGGGGCGGCCAAAGAGTTCGCCGTTGATGAAATTGGCCAGCCGGACAATGAACAACCCGATCGGCGCCACGACCACGAGGCTGTCGCCGATGCTCGTCCACGAGAGGTGATGCCGGCGCGACCAGTAGAGCGTGAAGAGGATCATCCCGAGGAATCCGCCGTGGCTCGACATGCCGCCCTTCCACACCTCGAGCGGCCACCACCACGGATCATCGGCATGGGATTGCCTTAATCCATAAAACAGAATCCATCCCACCCGCCCGCCGATCATCACTCCGAAGACCGCCGCCCAGGTGATGAAGTCGCCGACCTGTTCCGGCGGCACGTCCGTGTAGCGGCGCTCGGCGAGCCACTTGAAAAGCAGGTAGCCGAGAAAAAAAGCCAGGACATAGGCCAGGCCGTACCACCGCGGCCCGACGCCTTCACGGAACTCGACGATGAACGGACTGAATCGATGAAGGAAGTAGGCGACCACGGAGCGCGAGACTTCACGGCTTCCCTCCACGCCGATCAAACCAATAATCGGCTCCGCGCAAGAGCGGAGTGGCGCAGCCCCCAAAAAAACGCCGTCATTCCGACCGAGCGTAGCGAGCGGAGGAATCTCTCGCATCCGCGGGCGGAGGAGGTGCGGAGCCAAGTGTGCGCTCAAGCTCCGCGCCACCGCTGCCCGCGGATGCGAGAGATTCCTCCACTCCGCTTCGCTCCGGTCGGAATGACAGGGTTTTTTTTGGGAATTCTCCGCGCCGCCGGTTCCCGAATTCATTGCCGCCGTTAGCAAGACCCGTCTCGTCAGTACCTCAAAATGACCGTGTTTCCTTCCCCTCGGGCCACTATTTTTCCAGCGCTCATGAATTCCTCCCACGCTCTCGCGCTCGCCGCGGCATTGCTCTTCGGTTCGACCCCAATCGGTTCCGCCGCTGATTCCCTCCGCGTCGATCCCGCCACTGGCGACGACGCGCGCGACGGGCGGACCGAGCCGGTGAAAACCATCGCGCGCGCCGTAAAGCTCGCGCAGCCCGGCGACACCATTCACCTCGCTCCCGGCACCTATTACGAAAGCGCCGACCTCACGAACAAACACGGCCTGCCCGGACAACCGATCACGCTCGACGGCCATGGGGCCGTGCTCGATGGCAGCGAGCCGGTCCGCGCGGCTGATTGGGAATCCCTGGGCGGCGGGCTGTTTCGAAAAGTGAAACTCATCCCGAGGATGGATCCCGCGATCATCGGACGCTGGTTCTTTGTCTGGAATGGAAAGATGAACCGCATGGGCCGCTGCTCGAAAGGTCCGAGCGCACCGCTGAAGAAGCCGGACGAGTTGCAACCGGACGAGTGGACTTATGCCGAAGCGGAGGACGCCTTCTACATTCGCCTGCCCGAAAACCAGGGGCTCGACGCGGCGAACATCCGTTATCCGAAGCGGAGCAGCGCCGTCGTGGAAAGCGGCAGCGGCTCCCACCTCACAGTCCGCAACGTGACTGGCACGCATGTCTATAACGACGGCTACAACATTCATGGCGCGCAGCGAAACACCGTCTTCGAGAACATCGCCGCCATCGAATGCGGCGACGACGGTTTCAGTGCTCACGAGGATGCCGACTGCCGCATCGACGGATTTGTCAGCATCGGCAACGCCACCGGGCTGTGCGACACCGGCACCAGCCAGACTCATTACCGCAATGTCTTCATCAAAGACTGCGTGGGCTTCGATCTCTATTTCATCGGCCTCGCGCACTCGGTGGAAAACGCCCTGATCGAAAGCAGCGCCGCCCGCGCGTTCTGGCTCGATGGCGCGCGGCTGACCGACGGCCAGGTCTGCCAGCTCACGCTCAAGAACGTGCTCCTTCGCCGCGTCGGCGGCGGCCCGCAGGAGATGCGCATCGGCGCCGGCGGACGCTTTCACGCCGAGCGCTGCACCTTCCTCGGCCTGAATATCACCATGACTCCGAACGGCGAAATCGCGCTCCGGCACTGCCTCATCGGAGGCGAACCCAAGCCCCACGTCATCGTCTGGCCCAACACCATCTGGCGCGGGGAAGCGAACCGATACGATTTCGGCAGCCTGCGGCTGGACAAGACGAGCTACACCGCGGCGACTTTCGCTGATTTTCAAAAGCTCACGGCCAGCGACATCGGCTCCCGTTGGGAGGCGTTCACCGATGCACCGCCGGACGCGGGCGCGGACGAGCCATCGCTGTCACGATTGCGCCGGGAGTAATCCAGCCGCCGCTACGGCGCCTTCGCCACCGGCTGCGGCCTGGTGATCATCGCGAAGTTGTCGGTGCGGAACGGCGTGACGGGCAGGCCATCATTGCTGAAGAGATTGCACACCGGGTTATCCGCCCATGCGTAGCGGACCGCGACCGGCTGCGCCACGGCCTCGCTCGACACTTCCACCTGGTCCCTGCCCACGATTTTGCCTTTGGCCGGATGCCAGACCTTGTCCTCGCCGCAGACCGCAAAGCCGATCGCGTCCAGCACATCGAAAGGCCGGAGGAAACTGCCGAAACAGTCGATCGTGACGGTGGCCTTCGCGCCGTCGATCTGCAGGCTTTTGAACTCGGGGCTGCGATACGGGAAGGTCATGCCATAGTCCTTCACCAGCGCCCAGCGGACGAGCCGCGCGGCGACGTCGTGTTTGTTGCGCGGGTGAATATCCCGCCCCTCGCCGAGGTCGGTGATCACCGCCTGGCCGGTGTTCGCGAGCTTCATCGTCTTCGTCTGCGACTCGCGCAATTCCGCCCATGAGCTGTCCCCCGGCTTGGCGGCCTCCGCGTTGTGATCGGCGAGTTGCACCCAATAAAACGGGAGGTCGCCCTGCGCCCACTCCTTGCGCCACTGCTCGATCATGAACGGGAAAAGATCACCGTATTCGTACGCGCGGCTCGCATTGCTTTCGCCCTGATACCACACCACGCCCTTGATTCCGTAGCCGAGCGTCGGCGCCATCTTGCCATTGAAGATGTTGCCCGGCCGCGCATTTCCGTTCAGCCATGCGGCGGGTGCTTGCGGGGCGCGCGGCGCGGGCTTGCCTTCGGCCTTCGCTTTCTCGGCGGCCACTTTGTATTGCTCCATCGCCTTGAGGTAATCGTCCTGTGCTTTCTGCGTCGCGAGTTCGGTCTCGCGTTTCACGGTGTTCTCCATGAGCGGTTTGAAGCGCGCGTCGCCCTCGACCGATGTGCGCCGGATCCACGCCTCCGCCGCGGAGCCGCCCCACGAGTTATCGATCAATCCCACCGGCACGCCGAGGATCTGGTGAAGGTAGCGCCCAAACAGGAAACCCACCGCGCTGAACGTGGACGAGGATTCCTTCGCCGAGGCCTTCCATTCGCCCACAAAATCCTTTTGGAATTCCTGCGTCCCGACATTCGGCACTTTGATCAGGCGCAGATTCGGCAGCTTCGACGCGGCAGCTTCGAGGTCGCCGTTCCAGTCCTGATTGAGCGTGAAGCCCATGTTCGACTGGCCGGAGCACATCCACACTTCGCCCACCAGCACGTCGTGGATTTCCTTCTGGCTCGAGCCCGCGATCTCCATCGCCTGCGGCTGTGCGCTGGCCTGGAGCGGATCGAGCTTCACCGTCCACCGGCCATCGGCGCCGGCCTCGGCGGATCGTCTTTGTCCGGCGAAGGTGACGGTCACTTTCGTCCCCGGCGCGTCCCAGCCCCAGATGGGATTCGACTGCTTTTGCTGGAGGACCATGTGGTCGCCGATGATCGCCGGGAGCTTGAGTTCCGCGCGCAGTGCTGGAGCGGCCGTGAACGCGACGAGGAAAAGGAGGGGGAGTTTTTTCATGGAAGGGAGCGGGACTGTGAACGGTCCCCACGCGGGCGACAATCACCGGGTGTGGCGCTCTGTGTTTTGAGGAAAGTGCCGAGTCATCGCACGGCGCCGGATCAGCCTGGCGGCGCGGAGCACTTCAAAAAAAACCCCGTCATTCCGAGCGAAGCCGAGGAATCTCTCGCATCCGC
>JANOAZ010000269.1:0-17103 GCA_031411395.1 Chthoniobacteraceae bacterium | reverse complement strand
CCGCTTGTTGGTGAAGGAAAGCATCGAGGAGAAAATCCGGAAGCTCCAGCGCAGCAAAAGCGCCCTCGCCGCCGACATCCTCGGCGAAGAAAGCTTCACCCGCGCACTGACGCTGGATGATTTTCGGTTTTTGCTGGGGGATTAGCCGAACTGTCGACGAATTGCCTCTGGGTCTTGGCGGATGTCCATCACCCCTGAGACGATGATGCCGCGTGGTTCGATACTGTAAAAGATGCCGAAAGGAAACCCCGGAACCAACAATCTGCGGTAGTTGCGGAGAATGATCGGCCCGCTTTCTGGAAAGTTGCGGGGCGGTCCAAACGCCGCGTCCAAGTGCCGCATAAAGATCGCACCCCGCTCCTCCTGCCACTGCTCGTAAGAGTCGTACGCTCGCTGGATGTCGAGGTCAGCAGAAAGAAGAAAGACCAGCTCACTCATGCGGCGCTCGCGCCGCTACCGAGGATCCGCACCTTGATCGCCTCCCATGTCGTCACTTGAGTCGGGTCATTGCGATACGCTTCCATGCGACGGTCGAGTTCCGCGATCTGCTCGGGAGCGACAGGCACCTCCACCGGGTGGGAAGCGAGGTCATCCCACAACTCGGAAACCAGCATGAGCTTTTCGGAAGGCGAAAGCTGCTTCAACTCGGGATGCTGTTCGAGAATCATGGGATGATCGTAACTTTGAATCAGCTTCGTTCAAGGTGGGAAGCATGCGGCGTCGAGCCGCCCGAGCCGGTGCAGGTATTGAAGCGGAGTCGTGTTGACGAAAACCTCAGGCATTCGCCGTCTCGTCCTGCAGCTCCGCCGCACTCTGCCGGAAAGCCGGCACGCTATAGTCCACCAACCGATCGAGGAAGACCGGCTTCGGCATTCCGGCCAGTTCCGCCACCACTCCACTCGAGAGCCGCCCGGCCTCGTAGAACTTCATCGCTGCCGCGAGCAACAACTCGGCGCCAAGCCGCTCCGTTGGCACATGGAGCGCCTCCGGGGTCGTGTCGGGCACGCTGACGGCGAGCTGGCACATGGTCACGCAGGTTAAGGTCGCACGGTCGGCGCAGCAAACGCTACCGTCGGGACGCTACCGGTACGGTTATTCTCGCTTTCGCGAGCCGGTCTTGACCCAACTGAACCCAGCCTCATTTAGCAGACATTCATGCTCCGGGTTGAGTTTGCCGAGCCGCTTATACTGGCGCTGGTTGATGACCCAATGGGCAAGGGGTGAATTCGCCGGCCAGTTTCTCGGCACGTCGCAGCTACCGTGGATGGCCTTGAACTGTAACAGCTCGGCGTAACGCCCTTCCCATGATTTCTGAGTAGTGCCCGCCTTCCAGATAAACCCGCTTTCCTCCAGCAGCCTGACGCGTTCGGGGTGCAACTGCCCACGCTTCTTGAGTTGGCGTTGCATACTCACCCAATTGCCCAACTGTTCGTTCTCTCCCGACTTGGCGGGTACATCACAATCACTATGAGTTTGTTTGTATGCGAGTAGCTCGTCAAAACGGGCTTTCCAAGCAGCGCTTACCTTTGCTTCACCAATCTGGACATCTACCCTTCGGTCCGATGCCCAAACAAAACCGATCGCCTCCAACTTTGCGATACGATCAGCGGTGAGTTTTCCACTTCTACGCTGCGAGCGTGTATTACTCGTGAAGCGACCGAGCTTTGGGTTCTCGGGGTAGATCACGGGGATGTCACAGTGCCCGTGCGTAGCTTTGGAGGCGACAACCTCGGCAAGTCGGTCCTCCCAAGACTCGCGGTCTTGGAACTTCCAGGTAAATCCTAGATCATTCAGCATCTGAACCTCTTCGTCTTCAATCGAACCTTTCTTTCGTCGCGCACGCTGGACTTGTACCCATTTCGACAGTTCAAGATTTTCGCCCCAGCGATCTGGCACATCCGCATGACCATTTCTTCCGTGATATTCTTTGAGGCGATCATACATCACCCTCCAGTTCCGCTGCATAACTGGCTCCCAGTCGAATCCAATACTGTCGAGTAAAGCCTTGTGTTCAGGCTTTAGTTTGCCGCGACTTTGTAGGGACCGCTGGAAACGCACCCAGACGGGAAGGCCACCATCGCCGTCTCTATCTAAACCGACCTCGCAGTGACCAGATTCCAACTTGTGCCTTTTCAATCCCTCAAACTTATCCATCCAGCCTTCGTGAAGGGGATCGCTCCAAAAGCCGAGCTTATCGAGCAGACTTGTTTGTTCAGCACTCATCACGTCGGCCATTCCACCTTTTCGCTTTAAGGTTCCTTTCTTTCGCTGCCGTTGAATCCAAACCCAGCTCGCCAGCTTCGTTGCTGAATGAGTCCGCGGCACATGAGGATTGCCGTGCTCTCGTGCATACGCTTCAAGCTCCCGATACCGCTTCATCCACGTTTCTTGCACCTTCACTTTCTGGTAATCCCAAATGAAGCCGAGTTCGTCTAGGCGCCGAATCTGATCATCGTCCAAAACGCATTTCTTTCGACGAACGCGTTGAGCGACCGCCCACCTTCCAAGTGGAATATTCTCCCCATTAATTCCGGGACTGCAGTGCCCAAATTGTTGCTTGAACGCCTTCATTTCCTCATACCACTTCATCCAAGTTTCGTCGCTCTTGATTGACTGCCAGTCCCAAACGAATCCCAAGTCCTCCAAGCGACGAATTTGTTCATCGGTCAGATCACTTTTCTTTTGACGGAGGCGCTGGCGATCAACCCAACTGGCGAGGGAGGGATCTTCCTTCCAACCCGCTTGGACGTTGCAGTGACCAAACCGTTCTTTGAACGCTACGAGTTTCCCAAACCATTCATCCCAAGAAGCATAGAGATTTTCCAGACATCGAGTCGTAACGGCGCGGCGAAGGCTTTCCAAGGATAGGCTAGGACCGCCGAAGTCGATGCGGTCGGCGAAGCCACGATCGTCAAAGCCTTTGCCCCGGCCCTTCTGTTCTCCGACTTGGCGAATCAACTCCGCCAAAGCCTCATCCTGCTCCTGGAGCGATTGGAGCACGTCCCAGACTTCATCGAAATCCGCCCGGCTCACGGCATCCTCGACGCTCTCGCCCGCAGCCAACTCGACGTAGAGGGGCACGAGCACGTAACCGAGCACCTTTCCAGGCGCACAGCGCATCGCGCGGCCCGTCGCCTGCACGATGTCCACGCGGCTCCGCCTCGGCGAGAGAAACGCCACCATGTCCACAGCCGGGACATCCACCCCCTCGGTGAGACAGCGTGCATTCGACATCACCGCCCGAGACGCTCCGCGAAACTCCCGCATCACGCGTTCTCGCCGCGCAGTCGGCATGTCTCCATTGACATGGTAGCTGCCGAAATCCGGAAGATGCGTGCGAATTCCTTCGCTGCCGTCGGCCACAAACGAGCCAGCGGACTTCACCGTCTTGTGAAATGTGAAAATCTTGCTGACGCCGTATTTCTCGACGGCGTCACGGAGCGCGATCTGATTGGCCACCTGTCGGGCGCGAACGGCGTCACCATTGACCATGACCTCGCCGCGACTAAGCAGTTCGTTCGTCACCATCTCGGACGTGATGACGGAAATGATCACCTTGTAGTTGCAGATGATGTTCCGCCGCGCTGCCTCGCCGAAGGTCAGGCAGAAGGCTTGGCGGCCGTAAACCGCCGGGTTGTCCATCGAGAACACGACTTGAGCCTCGCCTTCCTTGTCGCGCTGATGCGGGTTGTAGTGGCGAGGAGTTGCGGTGACGAAAAGACGCTTCCGAATCGGAAGCTTCGCGTCATCCAAGGCGAACCCAAAATTACGTCCTTCGCGGCCTGCCGTCTTATGGGCTTCGTCGAAGACTCCGAAGTCGAACATCTCGCCCAGCTTCATAGCTTGGCCGACGACAGAAGCGGACTGGTAGGTTGAGAAGACGACCTTGGTTCCGGTGAAGGGAGCATCAAGGAACTGACGGACGTTATTCGTGTCGGTGGAAACCTCGAAATCGAGGTCCGACTGCTGAGTGGCCAGCGCGTCGTCGATCCCTTCCGTAACCGTCGGATCGGAGCAAACGCAGAGGTAAGCCAACGCCGGCAGATTTGTCTCTCGCAGCCACTCATGAAGGGTCTGACGAAGCAACGCGAGCGACGGCAGAAGGACCACGATCTGCGATGCCTCAAGTTGCTCTGCCACCCAGAGCGAAACGAGCGTTTTACCCGTCCCACAAGCCATGATCGCTGATACGCGAGCCTCATCTTTGAGCGCTGGCACCAACGCGGCGAGCGCCTCTATCTGGTGTTCCTGCGGTCGCTTCTTTGGCGTCTCAAACACTGATTCGGCGAGCCATGACTCGATCGATTGGAAGTCTTCGGGTTGAAGTCGATCGAGATCGGAGCCGCGAATGCAGAAGAAACCTTGTCGCTCATTGAGCACGGGGGGAAGTTCGTCGCAGTTTGTGACGAGAATGCGGCTGCGGATGTGCGGGCTGTCTGCCAAGCCCATGAAAGTTGATAGCTCCCGCCAGGTAAGTGGGGTTCTCGCGCTGCGGAATTTGACCTGGTAGGCATTGTGGTGCCCAAGAAGTGTCAGGAAGACACCGTCGACTCCGTAATCTTGTTCGGACAATCCAAGCGTACGGAGCACCTCAAGTGGCGCTGCACTCAACGGCCACACTCTCTTTGCGTCATGCTTGCGCTGCGTTGCCAAGTAAGCCTCAGCAAAAACCTCAAAGGCGTCACCTTTGGTTTTATCCCCGTCAAGGTCAGCAATCCGCCTTTCAAGTTGGCCGAAGCTGGTAAGACCCAAGAATAGTCCCGTTTTCGCGAGCTGACTCGCCTTAGGATGAAGCGGCGGTTTATGGGAGGAGTTCACTAAATCAAATAAACGACGTTCAGGTGGAGCATACTATTCCAATCGCTCTCGCAGCGATCTACCGAAAAGCTCGTAAAAATATTGGCGATCACGCTCGATTGAACTGCTGGCGATCAGCGGCACGGCCGGAGAGTAAATGGGGTCCCGAACCACATCGGAATATTCCTCCGCAGCTCACCGCGAATACTTCCGCCCCGGTGACCTCTAGCCCATCCACGACATTCAGCGGCGACTTAAAGCGGCAGCTTCCCCCCGCGCTCGAGGTCGAGGAGGAAGCGCTTTCGTTCCATGCCGCCGCCGTAGCCGGTGAGGGTACCGTTGGCGCCGATCACGCGGTGGCAGGGCACGATGATGGAGATGGGGTTACGGCCATTGGCGAGGCCGACGGCGCGGACGGCGCGGGGGCGGCCGATGGCTGACGCGAGCTGGCCGTAGCTCAGCGTCACGCCGTAGGGAATCGCGGCGAGGCCGCGCCACACTTCGCGCTGAAAGTCGGTGAAGTGGCGTTTTTAACGGGCGGGGCGTCGCTGCCGAGGACGCGCTGCACGCGGCGCGGGCTGATGTCGAACTGCTTCACGCCCGCATCGAGTCAGGATCGCGTGCGGCTCTCGACTGGTCTCACTTTGCATCGGCACTCGCGGGTTGAAAGACCGGACGCGCCGACTACACTGCGGCGCCAATGGCTCGCGCTCAGGCCACCAATCAAACTTTCCAGGAAGTCCTCAGCCTCGTGCTGCTCGGCACGGGCACGCTCTATTTCCTCGCGCTCATTTCCTACAGTCCGGCGGATGTCCCGAGCTGGTTTCCGCTCAGTTCGCACGCGGGCGTGCGGGGGCCGGTGCTGAACTTCATCGGCCGGCTCGGCGCGATCGTGGCGTGTTGCAGCTACGCTTTCCTCGGGGCGGGGTCGTATCTGGTCACCGCGCTTTTGCTCGGCTACGGCGGGGCAAAGCTGCTCGATCCCGAAACCCGCGCGGGATTGCGGGGACTTTGGTCGATTGGATTCGTCTTCAGCGGCTCGGCGCTCCTCCATTTGCTCCCGTGGTCCGTCCTGAATCTCGATCGGCTGAACATCGCCGGGCAGGGCGGATGGGTCGGCAAATGGGTGGGCGAATACATTTTCCGGAACACCGTCGGGGTCGTCGGCGCGGTCATCGCACTCGTGTTCCTCTACGCGATCAGCTTGATCTATCTGACTGGCGTGCGCCCGATCCACGCGGCCCGCCAGCTTGCGGCGATTCCACCGCTGGTGCGCGCCCGATATTTTGCGTGGCGAATGAGCCGGGCCAATGATCAGCAACGGCTCCAGATCGAAGCGGAACGCTGCGAGAAAGCCCGGCGCCGGCTGGAGAAGACGCTGACGAAAAAGGGAATCGCTCCGGCGGTGGAGCCAGTCTCCGATTTGCAACCCACGCCGGGCGTTTCACCGCTCCCCCCCGTGCTTTCCCTCACCGGCGAGGAAGTCGAGCCGCCCCGGCCTGCGCCGCAGATCATCGACAGTTCGCTCCCGCCGCCTCCGAAGAAGAAGGAGCACAAGAAGGACAAGTTCCCGCCGTTGAGTTCGTTCTCGTGCGAGAACTATGAGCTGCCCTCGTTCAATCTCCTCGATCCTTTCGACACTGAGAACCGCGAGACGGCTGATCCTGGAGAGATGCTCCGGATCCAGGATACGATCATTGAGACGCTGTCGGAGTTCGACATCACCGTGTCGCGTGGCGACATCACGCGCGGGCCGACGATCACGCGCTACGAGGTCTATCCGGCGAAGGGTGTGCGCGTGGACAAGATCGCCAATCTCGAGCGAGATCTCGCTCGCGCGACCTGCGCCGAGCGGATCAACATCCTCGCGCCCGTCCCGGGGAAGGACACGGTCGGCATCGAGATCGCGAATTCCAAAAAGCAGAAGGTGACCTTGCGTGAGTTGCTGGAAAGCGATGACTTCCAAAACGCGAAAGGGAAAATCCCGATCGCGCTCGGCAAGGATGTCTATGGCCGGACGATCATCGGCGACCTCGCGGCGATGCCGCACGGACTGGTGGCCGGCACGACCGGGTCGGGAAAAAGCGTCTGCATCAATGCGATCATCGCGAGCATCCTATACCGGTTCTCGCCCGAGGATCTGCGCTTTATCATGATCGACCCGAAGGTCGTCGAGATGCAGATCTACAACACCCTGCCGCATCTCGTGGTGCCGGTGGTCACGGATCCGAAGAAGGTCTTGCTCGCGCTGCGCTGGGCGATCGACGAAATGGAAAAGCGCTACGCCATTTTCGCGAAGACCGGTGTGCGCAACATCGGCAGCTTCAACGCGCGACCGATGCCGAAAACCCAGGCCGAACTCGACGCCGAAGCCGCCGCGAAGGCCGCAGAAATGCCGGAGTTGCCGCTCGAAATCGCGCCGCCCGTCGATCCCGAGTCGCTCACTTCCGAAGAGCGCATCGAAAACATGACAACGGTGAAAAATATCCGCGACACCGACCTGATCATCCCCGACCGGATGCCCTACATCGTGATCATCGTGGATGAACTCGCCGATCTCATGCAGACCGCGCCGGCGGATGTGGAAAGCGCGATCGCCCGGATCACGCAAAAGGCGCGCGCCGCGGGCATCCACATGATCATCGCCACGCAGACTCCGCGCGCCGATGTCATCACGGGTGTGATCAAGGCCAACGTTCCGTGCCGCATCGCCTTCCAGGTGGCTTCGGCCCTCGATTCGCGGGTCATTCTCGATGAAAATGGAGCGGAGCGGCTGCACGGCCAGGGTGACATGATGTACCGCCCGCCTGGCACCTCGCGGATGCTCCGCGCGCAGGGGGTGCTCGTGACCGATGAAGAGATTCGCAAGGTCGTCGAGCATGCCTCGGGACAGAGCGAGCCGGCGTTTGAGAATTCCATCCACGAGCGGATGCAGGGCTCCGGCACCGGGGAAGAGGAGGAGGTGAGCGATGAGGACGAGGAGCTCGTGGAGAAATGCATCGAGGTCATGCGCCAGGAGAAGAAGGCGTCGACGTCACTATTTCAGCGTCGCTTGCGACTGGGATACACACGCGCGGCGCGCATCCTCGATATTCTGGAGGACCGCGGCTACGTCGGGCCCGGCGAAGGCGCCAAACCGCGAGAGATCCTCGTCGATCTCGACGCCATCGCCTGACCAGCGCGGGTGGAGCGCCCTGCCTTTGTCAGGAAAACTCCGACTGCGCTTCCGCCTGTTTCGTGCTATCGGATGAACCCGCTGTGAGAACCAAACCGCCATCATGGACGAAAGCGTCGGCAAGAAACTGAGCAAAGCGCGCCTCACGCGCGGCCTCAGTATCGACGAAGCTGCGCACGCCACGAGGCTGCGACCGGACAAGATCGTCGCGCTCGAGAATGACGACTATTCGTTGTTCGCGAGCAACGTTTACGCGAAAGGCTTTTTGCAAATCTACGGCCGGTTTCTCGATGTCGATGTGGCGGATTTTGCCCGCACGCTCGAGGGCATGGGCTCGATCAGCATTGAAGATTACCAGTATCTCAACAGCGGTGCGCCTCCGCGCCGCGATGAACGTCCCAGTGCGCCTATTCGCACTGAGCGTCGTGGGCCGGGCTTGGGTTCGCTCGTGCTCTTTGTGTTCCTCGTGGCTGCGGTCGCCTTTGGCTTTTTCCTCTATGTAAACTGGCAGCGCATCGAACCCGTCGCCCACAAGGACGGCGCGACAACACCTCCCGCGCAAGGAACAGCCACAACTCCTCTCGCACCGAAGGCCACCGCCGCGAATACCGCAGGCTCGACACCCGCACCTCACGCCCCGGCGCTTCGCCCCTCCACACCGACGGATCGCGAGATCCTGGCCGCGCCATTGCTCGCGAACCCGCCGCCCGCCGGCGCCTCCAACGAAGTGCTCGTGCAGCCGATCAAAAAAACCTGGGTCGTGGTGCGCAAGGACGATCCGAATTCGCCGCCCATCTTCGAGGACTATCTCTATCCGGATTCACCTCCGTTGAAACTCAAAGGCACGCGCTTCTTCATCGAAGCGCGCGATCCCAAGGCAATTCAAATTCGCAAAAACGGCGCGCCGATGGCCTACCAGACGCCGACCGTGGAGGTCCAATAACCAGCATGTCTGTCACTTCCACCGTGCCGAAAAAAGTCGGCATGATCAGCCTCGGCTGCGCAAAGAACCTCGTCGATGCCGAACTCATGCTCGGCGGAATCCTCGCCCGCGGCATGGAGATCACGGGTAATGCCGACGAGGCCGATGTGCTCATCGTCAACACCTGCGCCTTCATCGACTCCGCAAAGGAAGAGTCGGTCGAAGCCATCCTCGAAGCGCATCAAGGACGCGGCTTGAAAAAGCGCGCCGGGCAGAAGCTGATCGTCAGCGGCTGCATGGCCCAGCGTTTCTCCAAAGAACTCGCCACCGAGATGCCGGAAGTCGATGCCTTCATCGGCCTCGATCAAGTGGCCGACGCAGGCGGGATCGTCGAGCAACTGCTCGCGCGCTCTGCTTCGCCACTCAACTCTCCCCTCATCGATACCACGTGGGAGCCGCTGAACCTCGTCACGCGGAAACCGGTTTATATTCCCGACTACGACACCCCGCGCTTTCGCCTTACGCCGTCGCACACCGCGTACACAAAGATCGCCGAGGGCTGCAACCATCCGTGCAGCTTCTGCGTCATCCCGCAGATGCGCGGCCGCCATCGCTCGCGCACCATCGAGAGCGTCGTCGCCGAAGTGCGTGGGCTGGTGAAGGAAGGCGTCAAGGAGATCAACCTGATCAGCCAGGACACGACCTACTTCGGGATGGACCTATGGTCCGAAAAAGCAGGGCCGCGCGCGCAGGTCGATTCATCCAAGGGACCGACCCTCACGCGGCTGCTGCGAGAGCTGGACAAGATCGAGGGCGAATTCTGGATTCGGCTGCTCTATACGCATCCGGCCCATTGGAGCGATGAACTCATCGCGGCAATTGCCGAGTGCAAAAAAGTGCCGCGTTACATCGACATGCCGCTCCAGCACATTCACCCGCGCATGCTCGAGCTGATGCGCCGCGAGACGACCAGCGAGCACATTGAAAATCTGATCGCCCGCATCCGCGCCGGCATCCCCGGCATTGCGATCCGCACGACGTTCATCGTCGGCTTTCCCGGCGAGACGGAGGAGGAGTTCGAATACCTGCTCGACTTCATCGAACGCACCCGCTTCGAGAGACTCGGAGTCTTTACTTACTCGCAGGAGGAAGGTTCGCGCGCGGCGAAGATGGAAGGGCAACTGCCGCAGAAAGTGAAAGCCGCGCGTTACAAGAAGGCAATGAAGCTCCAGCAACGCATCGCCCGCGAGATCAGCGAGGCGCAAGTCGGGAAAACGATCCGCGCGCTGGTCGATCAACCGCTGATCGCCCGCGGCGCCGTGGATGCGCCGGATATTGACGGCCGCATCCTGCTCAGCAAACCGGCGCCGGCCGGCGAGTTCATCGATGTCAGGATCACGGGCACGCAAGTCTATGACTTGCTTGGCGAGCCGGTCTGATCAAGGCGCTGGGAGGATCGTGGCGACAGGAATCAGCGGAGCCGAGGGGGCAGTTACAATTGTAGGAGCTTCCGCCGGCGGCGCTTGATAGACGCGCACATAGTCGATCAGGAACTCATTCGGGAACACGGTCTTTTCATCCGGCTCTCCGCTTGGCCCGAAACGGGAACTGATGCCATTGCTGAGGATGACATACATGGGCACGGTCGGGACATAGTCCGCGGCGATGGTCTTGCAGACAACACCATCAACCGACCAGACCGCGCGGCCGGCTGTCCACTCGAGCGCGAAGACACGGAAGTCACTTTCGAAATCGGTCGTCTTATCCCACAGGCTATCCCAGCGCGAATTATAGAGATCCCCGTGGGCGAGACCGTGATGCATGGTGCGTTGTCCGGCGTAATATTCCGCAATATCAAACTCCGGAGGCCAGCCCTGATGCTGCGGCATCAACCAAAGACACGGCCAGAGTCCCTTGCCGCCGGGAAACTTCGCACGGATCTCGACGTAGCCATAGGTGAAGAAAAACTTGTCGTGCGAGGAGACAAAGCCCTGGGTGTAGTCGAACATCGTCGGCGCTTCCGCGCCTTCGACCGTCCGCCGATCGGTGCGCAGGCGAAGCTTCCCATCGCGAACGACCACCTCCTCGTCGCAAGTATAGCTGAGGTAATACTCGTTGTGGTAGCGCTGACCGTGCGTGCCGATGAATTCCATCGTCGTGCTCCACTTCGTTTCGTCGAACTCGTCGCCGGCGAACTCATCGGCGAAGACCAGCTTCCAGCCGGCGGGCGGCTCCGCTTTTAGAGGCGAAGTTCCCATCAACGCCAGGACCGAGAGGCCACTGACGACGAGCGGGAGAGTGAGTTTTATCACGCGCTTGTGGCGAGTGACTAATACCACACGCCGCGAGTTAGTCTAGCTTGGCTTGTGCCACGAGGTGCCTTTGACCGGAATACTGGATCGCGAAGAAGGCAAACACCGCAGCGGTGACCCCGGCGAGCCCGAGCCAGAAGATCGGCCACTGTGTCTCGCCCCGGAGAGTGCAGTATTGGCGCCACCAGCCGGAGCCGAGGAATCCGAAGAGGTTTCCAAAGCCGCCGATCATGAGCGTGAGCAACGCCTGCGCGCGGGTCCGCAAGCGGGCGTCAACGCGGTGCTCCACGTAAATCTGCGCGGTGACGAAATAGAGCGCGAACGCGATCCCGTGGAGACTGATGCCGACCAGAAGCCAGGTGCGTGTGTTCAGCGCAAACAAAGCGTAGCGCATGATCCCGCAACCGATCGCGACGAGGAAAAGCCATTTCAATCTCACCCGCGCGAGCAAGCCCGCGAGGGCGAACATCGCGAGCACTTCCGTGACCTGCCCTAGAGTCATCGCCGCCGTGGCGTGCTCGATGCCCACCGCGCGGAGATGAATCGGCGTGTAGGGATAGAACGCGGCGAGCGGCGCGTTGTAGAGCGCAGCGGTGAGGAAGACGACGCGGTGATCGCGATCGCGCAGGAGTTCGAGGGCTTCGAGACCGAAGACGTCGCGCCACGAACGCACCAGCTTCAACTCCGTGGGCAGCACCGTGGGGATGGAAAACGAAAAGAGCGACACGCCCGCAAAAGTCGCCGCGGCCGCGTAGCCCGAGGCCGTGGATGCATCCGCATGCAGCACCCAGCTCACCAGCCAGCCCGCGACGATCCAGCCAAAGGTCGCCCACGCTCGGAGCGGCCCGAACTCACGCTGCGGTTCGCGGAGCCGGGCGAAGACAATGCTCGTGAGCAGGCTCATCGTCGGTGTGGCGCAGAGCGCGTGCAGTAGGACGAAGACCAGCATCCACCAGGGATTCCAGGCGCGATCGATCGCCACGAAGGCCATCGCGAGAAATGCGGCTCCGGCGCCCGACAGCCAGCGGAGCAAGCGCGTCGGCGCGATCCGCTGATCGGCGAGCGCCCCGACGACCATCGGCGAAATGAAGGCCGAGAGCGCGAAGCAGGCGAACGCGTAGGGAATGAAATGCTCGATCCCATGGGACTTGAGCACATTCCCAAAACAGACCTGCCACATGCCGACCGCGCCGGCCTGGAGAAAGAAGAGCGTGGCGAACTCCGCGTGTTCCCAGCGACGCGCGCCGGGCGCGTTTTCGATCGGCGCGTGCTTCACGCTATGCCCAGAGGTTGCGGTCGAGCGTGCGGTATTGGATCGCCTCAGCGACGTGGTGCGCTCCGATCTGTTCCTGCCCGTCGAGATCGGCGACGGTGCGCGCAACTTTGAGAATTCGATCGTAAGCGCGCGCGCTGAAGTTCAGTTCGGTCATCGCCATTTTCATCATCCCTTCGGCTTCGGCGCCGAGCTGACAGACAGATTTGATTTGCCTGGAACTCATGCGCGCATTCGTCCGCGCTTTGCCGTTCCCCGTGAAGCGCTCGCGCTGAATCTCGCGCACGCGCTGCACCCGCGCGGCAATGGCGGTCGAAGCCTCGGCGGGTTCGTTGCTCGCCATCTCCTGGTATTGCACGGCGGGGACTTCGATGTGGATGTCGATGCGGTCGAGCAGCGGGCCGGAGATGCGATCGCGGTAGCGTTGCACCTGCACCGGTGAGCAGCGGCATTCGCGTTTCGGATCGCCGAAGTATCCGCAGGGGCACGGATTCATCGCGGCTACGAGCATGAATTCCGCGGGGAAGGTCATCGAACCGGAGGCACGTGAGATCGTCACGCGTCCGTCTTCGAGCGGCTGGCGGAGCACTTCGAGCGTGGAGCGGCGGAACTCCGGCAGCTCATCGAGAAAGAGGACTCCGTGGTGCGCGATGCTGATTTCGCCCGGGGTCGGATTTGCCGAGCCGCCGATCAGCCCCACATCCGAGATGGTGTGGTGCGGCGACCGAAACGGCCGGGTTGCCACGAAGGAATGCGCCGGATCGAGCAGCAGGCCGCAGATGCTGTGAATCTTCGTGGACTCGATCGCCTCCTCGAGCGTCATGGGCGGAATGATCGTCGGAATGCGCTTGGAGAGCATCGATTTGCCCGAGCCCGGCGGACCGAGCATGAGGAGATTGTGCGCGCCCGCGACGGCGACCTCGATGGCACGTTTCGCGTGGTGCTGGCCGCGCACTTCCGAGAAATCCACTTCGTAGTTCTGATGGCGTTGGAAGAACTGGCTCACATCCTCGCGGGTCGGCTGCAATTGGAGTTGCCCGGTCAGGAACTCGAAGGTTTCGCGCAGATTCCGAACGCCGAAAACCTGAATGCCCTCGACCATGGCGGCCTCGCGCGCGTTCGCCTCCGGCACGATTACCGCCTGCCGGCCCTGCTTGCGCGCCTCGAGAGCGATCGGCAGGACGCCTTTCACCGGTCGCACTTGCCCGGTGAGCGCGAGTTCGCCGACGAACGCATACTTTTCCACCTCCAGCAGCTCCACCTCCATGCCCACAGCGATCATCGCCAGCGCGATCGGCAGGTCGAAGCTCGGGCCTTCCTTCTTCACGTCGGCAGGCGCGAGGTTGATCGTCGTCCGTCCGCGCGGCCAGTGGTAGCCACTATTCGAAATGGCGGTCGTAACCCGGTCCCGGCTCTCCTTCACCGCAACATCGGGCAACCCGACGACGACGATCGCCGACATGCCGGAAGCGGCATTGACCTCGATCTCGACCTCGTAAGCTTCCACGCCATAAACGGCCGCCGAATAAACTTTTGCCAACACTTGTGCGGCCGAAAATGTCAGAAAGATCCGCAAAAGCAAAACGTTTGAACGAGTGATCGGAGAAGCCGGTCAAACCACCCGATGCTTAATGGAGTTGACTAGTGCACCGCCAGATAAATATTTTCTCTTGCCTTCTTCGACTTAATCGTGCATTCTCATTGTAAATACATTTGGTCAACCCGTTCCTCCGGCTCGCTAATCCAAATGCAGGAATCCAAAAGCATCCGAATCCCCTCTCTCACACGCATACTAGTTGCTAACTAGAAAGTAAGAGGCACCCAAAATGAACTATAAATCAGGCGAAGACTCCGACTCAGGGATCAAGATCTACCTCCGCGAAATCGGACAGATCCCACTCCTGACGCCCGACCAGGAAATCGAACTCGCCGCCAAAATCAAGAAGGGCGACAAGGCCGCGCGATCACTTATGATCCGCTCAAACCTGCGGCTGGTCGTCAAGATCGCCCACGACTACGCAAACCTCGGGCTCCCCCTCCTGGATCTCATCTCCGAGGGGAATATCGGTCTGATGAAGGCCGTCGAACGTTTCGATCCCGCCAAGGGCGGCAAACTCTCGACCTACGCCGCTTGGTGGATCAAGCAGTCCATCAAACGCGCGCTGGCCAATCAGTCGAAGACCATCCGGCTCCCGGTCCATCTCGTGGACAAGATCTCGAAGATGCGCCGCGTCGCGCTCCAGATGAGCGAAGAACTCGGCCGCGAGCCCACTGACGACGAACTGGCCGAAGAAGTCGGTCTCTCCGCGGGGAAAATCTCCCAGCTCAAGACCGTCTCGATCCGCCCTGCCTCACTCGACGCTCCGATCAGCGACGATGACTCGACCGAATTCGGCGAAATCGTCGGCGACCTCGAGGCGCTCACGCCTTTCGAGCGCCTGCGCGACCAGAATCTCCGCGATGAGGTCGGCGACCTGCTCAAGGTGCTCGATGACCGCGAAAAGAAGATCATCTTTTCGCGCTTCGGACTCGACGGCGGCAAAGCCAAGACGCTCGAGGAGGTCGGCAAAAAATTCGGTGTCACGCGCGAGCGCATCCGCCAGTTGCAGAACATCGCGCTGATGAAGCTGCGCCGGGCGCTGGCGAAGAAGGAAAAGCCGATCGAGGCGCTCCTGCCTTCGCACGGCTCCGAGTTCGAAGACTAGACCAGATTCTCTCCAAAGGCACCCGAGACAAGGGCGCGCTTCCGCAAGGGAGCGCGCCCTTTGCCTTTGCGTGGACGCTCGCGGACCTTCCGCAGCGCCGGCAACGTCCACGCGCGAACGCAGGAATCAATCTCGCCAATTGATTTCAGTGCGTTAAACTTTCGTTTGTCAGACGACCGCACGAAACCTCCGCGCCCCGGCAAACGCTCTCTTCACCGCAGGGAACCCATCGATCACCATGAATACGCGCCTCTCGATGCCTCAAGATTTTTTCGCCCGCTGCCAGGCGCTGATCCCCAAACCACGAACCGCGCGCCAGGAGTCACGTCGCCCGCACGTCGAGCCGCTCGAAGGCCGCATCGCGCCGGCGGTCATGATCTCCGCGAGCAATGTGGACTCGCTGGCCGTGGACCTCGATGGCGATGGCCAGTTCGATCCGGGCGAAACGATCCGCTATACCGTGACCGTGACGAACAGCGGCACGACCGCTGCCAACGGGGTGAGTTTCTCCGGCAACGAGGATGCGAACACGACGCTGGTGGGCGGTTCGGTGAAGATCACGCCCATCGCCTTTGACGATTCGTATTCACTCACCGGGAACACCCCGATCACGATCAGCGCCGGGGCCGGCCTGCTGGCGAATGACATCGATCCGGATTCCACCACACCGCTCAGCAATGTGGGACTCACCGCGGTCAGCCTGAATACCACCGGCACTCTGGGCTCGGTCGTGCTGAACACCGACGGCAGCTTCACCTACACGCCGCCGACGAATACCACGGGCGCCGACTCGTTTCAGTACACCGCGCGTGACGCGCAAAATCTGAACAGCCTGGTCACCGGCAAGGTGACGATGAACATCAGCGGCATGGTGTGGTATGTGGACAGTGCCTACGGTGGCGGCAATGGTGCTTCCGACGGTAGCTTTACTCGTCCCTTCACCAGCCTGACGCCCGTCAACGGCGCGGGTGGAGGCGGCGATGTGGATTTGGTCGGCCAGACGATCTTTGTCTATGAAAGCGGCAGCAGCTACAGCACCGGCCTCGAGCTGGAGAGTTCGCAGAAACTCATCGGCGAATCGGCCGGACTGACGATCAACGGCACGACGATCGGCGGCTCGGGCGCGGCGCCGACGATTTCGAAAGCTTCGGGTTCGACCATTGCGCTCTCGAGCAACAATGACCTGCGCGGGCTGAACATCACCAACTCCAATGGATCGGGCATCACGGGCAGCGCGGTGGGCACGCTCACCCTCGCCGACTTCGACGTGACCGTGACCGGCGGCTCGGCGCTGAGCGTGACGACCAGCGGCACGATCACCGCGACCGGCGCGGGCAACGATCTCAACTCGACCAACGGCACGGCGCTCAATGTGAACGCGGTGACCATCGGCGCGGTGGGGCTGACTTTCAAAAGCATCAGCGCCGGTGCGGGTGCGAACGTCGGCATCAATCTGATCAGCACCGGCGCGAGCGGCGGGCTCACCGTCACCGGGCTCGATGGCGCGGACGCGGGGACCGATGCGGACCCCGGCACGGGCGGCACCATCGCGGGCAAGACCGGCGCGGATGGGAGCACGACCTCGGGCATCGGCATTTTCCTCAGCGATACGCGCAATGTCTCGCTCGCCGGGATGCAGCTCAACGATCACCAGAACTTCGCCATCCGCGGCACGAGTGTCACCGGCTTCACCCTGGCTGCGAGCATTCTGAACGGAACCCACGGCGCCGGTGCGGTCGCCGCAAATGATGAGGGAGCTATCTCGTTCACGAACCTGTTCGGCTCGGCCGCGATCACCAATAGCACCGTGGCCAACACCAACGCCGCCGGTGGTGCCGAGGCGGTGCTGCGAGTGGTCAACACCTCGGGCACGCTGGATCGGCTGACCATCTCCGGCAGCACGATTGCCAACAGCAATG
>JANOAZ010000268.1:0-19245 GCA_031411395.1 Chthoniobacteraceae bacterium | reverse complement strand
TTGAGGGTTGAGTGTTGAGAGGCGCGCCCTCACTTCCCTCGCCCTTCAGAAGTCATTTCGCCGCCTCTCAACTCTCAACCCTCAACTCTCAACATGTTTAACAAAGTCCTCATCGCTAATCGCGGCGAGATCGCCCTGCGGGTCATCCGCGCTTGCAAGGAACTCGGCGTCAAGACGCTTGCCGTTTACTCGGAGGCGGATGTCGATTCGCTCCACGTGCAACTCGCCGATGAAGCGATCTGCATCGGACCCCCGAGCAGCGCGCAGTCTTACCTGAAGATCGACCGCATCATCAGCGCGGCCGAGATCGGCGACGTGGATGCGATCCATCCCGGCTACGGATTCCTAAGCGAAAACGCGCACTTCGCCGACGTGTGCGCGAGCTGCAATATCAAGTTCATCGGGCCGCCCAGCTCGGCCATCCGCGCGATGGGCGACAAGAATAGCGCGCGCGAAACCGCGAAGCGCGCCGGGATGCCCGTGACGCCCGGATCGGAAGGGATCGTCGAGACGGAAAAGGATGCGCTCAAGGTCGCCCGGCAGATCGGCTATCCGGTGATGATCAAGGCCACCGCCGGCGGAGGCGGCCGCGGGATGCGCCAGGCGCACAATGACGGCTCGCTCGTGCAGGGCTTCCACGGCGCGCGCAACGAAGCGGAAAAGGCTTTCGGCAACGGCGCGGTTTATATCGAGAGGCTGATTGAGAACCCGCACCACATTGAGTTCCAGATCATGGCCGACTCGCACGGCGAAGTCGTCCATCTCGGCGAGCGCGACTGCTCAATGCAGCGGCGCAACCAGAAGATCATCGAGGAAACGCCCTCGCCGATCATGACCGATGAAATCCGCGAGCGGATGGGGAACGACTGCGTGAAACTCGCGCGCGAAGTGGGCTACGTGGGCGCGGGCACCATCGAGTGCCTGATGGATGACAAGGGGCGCTATTATTTCATGGAAATGAACACGCGCATCCAGGTGGAGCACTGCATCACCGAGGAGGCGTATGGCGTGGATCTCGTGAAGGAGCAGATCAAGATCGCCGCCGGCGAACCGCTCTCCCACTACATGCACAATGCGCAGCGGAAGTACCACGCCATCGAGTGCCGGATCAACGCGGAGGATCCGTTCAACAACTTCCAGCCCTGCCCCGGCAAGATCGAGCTCTACTACGCGCCCGGCGGCCGCGGCATCCGCATCGATTCGCACGCCTACGCCGGCTACACCGTGCCGTCGCATTACGACTCGATGATCGCGAAGGTCATCGCCATGGGCACCACCCGCGAGCACGCCATCGCCCGCATGAGCCGTGCGCTGGGCGAGTACATGATCACGGGAATCAAGACGACGATCCCCTTCCAGGAAGCGATCATGCGCGACCCGGATTTCGTCCGTGGAAAGTACAACACCGGATTCGTCGGGAAGATCATCGAGTCCCGCGTGGCGGAATTCGCGGAGCGGTAGAGCGGGGCCGGTAATGGGTGAGCGCAAGCGTGTCCCTCCATGCGCGCTCGCGCGACCAATCACCCGTCACTCCTCACGGCTCCAACTACACCGCGACCGGCAGGCCGGTGAGCGCGGTGAGGCTCGCGATGAGGAAGACATATTCCGCCAGCGCGCGCGGATCGGGCTCCGGCGCGGGCTGCGAGGAGAAAAACTGGAAGAGCGAGCCAAGCACCACGATGAGCAGCACGCCGTGACCGTGACCGGTGGAGAGCAGGAGCGCGGCGATCACCGTGGCCAGGGCGATCCAGCGCTGCTTTCGGGAAAAGGCGCGCCATCCGCGGGCGCCGTCGAGCTGCCAGACGGGCGTGAGATTGAAGAGATTGATCCACGCGCCGACCTGCGCCACGGCGGTGAGGAGCGGTGAGTGCAGCGCCATCGCACCGAGCCACGCGGCGAGGGCCGCGCCGAGGCCCCAGATCGGGCCGGCCAGACCCACCCGCGCATCTTCCCGCGCGGTCGGCAGGGCTTCGCGCAGGCGCACGATCGCGCCGATCCCCGGGATGAACATCGGCGCGCGCGCCCGCACGCCGAGGCGGGCGAGCATCGCGACGTGTCCCATCTCATGCACGTAGATCGAGAGCACGATCCCTGCGGCGAACTTCCAGCCCCACAGGGTCCAATAGAGGCCGAAGGAGAGGAACATCGAGAAAAGCGTGCTCATCTTCGTGAGCCCGAGCAGCAGCAGCTTCGCCTTGGTGAGCAGGAAGAAGATCACGAACTTGAACTTCGCCAGGAACACCGCGACCACTCCCGCGCCCGCCGCCACCTTTCCCCATTTCGAGCCGCCCATGCCGCCGCCCGCCCGCTCCGCCTCCGGCACGAGAGCGGTGATCTTCTCCGCGATGACCTGCTGCTGGCGCGAACCTTCCGGCAGAAGCGCATAGGCCTGCCGCCAGTGCCCGAGCGCCTCGACCGGCGTCGCCGCGCGGTCCGCCGCGAGCGCCAGCCGTTTCAATTCATCGACGAAAACAAGCGCACCGCACGATGGGCACGCCCGCATCTTTGCCGCGAGTTCCGTCCCGCAATCCCGGCAACGCGCCGCCCGCTCAGACACCGGCGGCGGGAGCTGATTGCGGCCCGGCCCCGATCGCGTGCGGGCCGGTGATCTCCACTTGCAGAGGATGATTCATCTTCCACGCCTGCCATACCCCGAAGGCGATGATCAGCCACCCGATGAAATTCTGCGCGCCGCCCATAAACGGCAGGGCGTACATGAAAATCGCGAGCCCGATGAAATTCGCGAGGCTGTGGTCGTCGATCGCATTCCAGCCGACCGCCGCATAAGCGCCGCAGATCGCGGTGTAAGTGAGCAGCGCCGCGAGCAACTGGTAGCGCCAGCCGCCGCGATTGGAGGACCCCTTGCGCACCGCTTTGCCCACAAACCATCCGATCGCGATCGAGATGAGCGCCCACTCGCTCTGCGCGTAAATCATCACCCCGGCGTAAACCGCCGCGCCCGTGATCGCCGCACCGAGTCCGAACAACACGGCCTGCGCAAACCGGCCCACCCCGAGCCCCGGACCGGCCACATACTGCCGCATCCCTTCCGAACAGGTCTCGCAGAGCACCTGCCCATTGGCCGCGTAGTATTCCGAGAGGATGGCACCCTGGCATGCACTGCACGCCATCGTGCGAGGCGCCATGTAGTCCGCTCGTTCGAATTGGAGATCGTCTGCCATGCGGGAGACGCTAGCAGGCGGTGCGCCCACGGCCATCGCGGAATTTCGGAAGCGAGACACACCTCCGTGAATGATTGCCGTAAGAACGCGCGGCATGGATGTCGCTTAATTCTGACAATTGCACCCTCGCGAATCGATGGCATCTTCCCCGGCTTTTTCGTCCCGTTTCCCCCACCGTTCTCTCCGCCGTCTCCCCGATCCCCCCAGTCGCTGCAAAATGAAATACCTCGTTTTCCTCCTGACCATCATCTTTGGGATCCAAGCATCGGCGGCGACCGTTTACGATGGCGGTGCGCCGTCAGCGACCGATGGCCAGCGGAGCGATTTCGACAATGGCAAACAGATCGGCGGCCAGTTCACGCTAACGACAACGCAAACGCTCCGGTCGATCGAATGGTGGGGCGTTTACGGGTTCAGCAACACCCCCCAAAGTGTTGACGCCTTCACGGTTCAGATCTTCGCGGTCACGGCCGGCGCGCCGGAAGCCACCCCGGCCTTTCAATATTCGCTCTCGGCGGTTCCCCGCGTCGCCACCGGGGCCAAGATCGCCGGTTCCCTCTCCATTTATCGATATATCAGCGAGATCCCGGCCACGGTCCTCGCGCCCGGCACGTACGTGCTATCGATCATGAACGATACGACCGCGGATACCAACGACTCCTGGTACTGGGCGGACAGCGCCGTCACCGCCGGCCCGGCGTGGGAACGAAACACGGCGCTCCTGCCCTGGTATAATATCCGCGACGGCGCCCCCCCCACTTCCACGCCGAACATTGCTTTCAACATCTCGGACACCGGGATCGCGCCCACCCTGAGTGCGGTGACGATCGCCTCGAACAACGCCACCCCTTCGCGCGCCAAAGCGGGCAACGTGATCACGGTGAACTTCACCGCGAGCGAACCTCTCCAGACCCCCACGGTGACCCTCGCCGGACGCGCCGCGACCGTCGCCAACCCGAGTGGCAACAACTGGACCGCCACCATCACGGTGGCCGCCGGCGACACGCAAGGCGCGGCGGCTTTCTCGATCGTCTTCAAGGACCTCGCGAACAACAGCGGCACCACCGCGACGGCGACGACCAACAGCAGCACCGTGACGATCGACACGATCGCACCGGCCATCGCCGCGCATGCAAACGTGACCGCGGAAGCGACGAGCGCCGCGGGCGCCACGGTCACCTACGCCGCCGCCACGGCCACGGATGGCGGCCCGGGCACGGTGACGATCGGATACTCGAAAGCCAGCGGCGCGGTGTTCGCGCTCGGCGCCACGACGGTGACGGTGACGGCGACCGACGGCACGGGCAATTCGGCGACGGGCACCTTCGGCGTCACCGTGCAGGATACAACGGCGCCGACGATCGTTCCGCCCGCGAATATCAACGTCAATGCCACCAGCGCGAGTGGCATGGTGGTGAACTACTCCGCCGCCACGATCACCGACGCCGTGGGCGTCACCAGCTTCTCGTATTCGAAAGCCAGCGGCACGGTCTTCCCCAGCGGCACGACGGCAGTCTCTATCACCGCTTCCGATGCGGCGGGCAATTCGCGCAACGCTTCCTTCAACGTGACCGTGAATTCGCCGCCCGCCGGCGGCACGTTCTCGGTGACGCCATCGACGGGCATCCAGCAGGGCACCTCCCTCACCCTGAGCGCCGCTGGGTGGACGGATTCCCAGACCCCGTTGACCTATCAGTTCTTCCTCGGCGCCGGATCGCTGGGAGCCGCCAGCACCGCGTCCACGCTGAATCTCGCCGCGCCCGCCCCGGGCACTTACACCTTGAGCGTGCGTGTCACCGATGCGCTCGGAGCCTTTGCCGATGGGACTCAGAGCCTCACCGTCCAAGCGGGTATCTCGAGTTGGCGGCAGACCCACTTCGGCACCACGAGCAACACCGGCAACGCCGCGGACGACGCCGATCCAAATGGCAACGGCGTCGCCAACCTCTTTGAATACGCCTTTCACGGCGACCCCGTGGGCTCGACGGTCGGGCCAGACCTGAGGCCCAATGTGGGGAAGAGCGCCGGAAATGCCTTGCAGCTCAGCTTCACACGCTACCTCGACCGCGCCGATCTCACGCTCAGCGTCGAAGCCGCCGACCTTCCAAACGGCCCATGGACCACTCTCGCGACGAGCGTCGGAGGCGCAGCTTTCGTCCCCGTGGCAGTCGGTGCGACCGCGGTGGAGACGGGGACCGGCGCTTCGCGCAATGTCGCGGTCGCCGATGTCTTCACGGTGACCAACGCCGCACATCCCCGGCGCTACCTCCGGCTGAACGTCACGCGCTAACGCGACCCATTCAGCGCGTCGCCGGGCCGATGTCGCCGTAGCCGTGGACCTGCTCGCAGATGAAGCGCAGCTTGCTCTCGAGATCGCCACCGGCCGTCTTGAACGCATCGGGATCGATCGCCAGCGGAGCGCCGAGGACCACGAGCGGCGCGCCATACTCGGGCGTGCGGATGGCCTGCTCGATGGAAAGCCCGCCCACGGCCTGCACGGGGATGGAGACGGCGGCGACCACTTCCCGGAGCTGATCGAGCGGGCTCGGCATCGCATGGCCGGAGGCGGCGAGGCCGCGGCGTTCATCGTAGCCGATGTGATGAATGACAAAGTCACAGCCGAGATCCTCGAGGCGCTTCGCCGAGGCCACCATGTCGGGCGCGCCGAGGTTATCGCCCATCACCTTCACGCCGAAATCGAGCCCGGCCTGCACCACCACCTTGATCGTCTCCGGATGGGCGCGCTCCATGACGACGACGTGCGTGGCCCCGGCCTCGGCCATCATTTTCGCCTCCAGCCATCCGCCATCCATGGTCTTGAGATCCGCGACGATCGGGACGCCCGGGAAGGCCGCGCGCAGAGCGCGCACACCGTTCATCCCCTCGGCGATGATCAACGGCGTGCCGGCTTCGAGCCAGTCCACGCCCGCGCGGCGGGCGAGGTGCGCGGTTTCGAGGGCTTCCGGGATGTTGATCAGGTCGAGAGAAATTTGGACGATGGGGAGCATGGGAAGGGATAAGGGATAAGGGATGAGGTATGAGGTATGAGTGAAGAAAATTCGCATACCGGCACGGCCCACTTCATACCTCATCCCTCCTACCTCATACCTTCCGTGCCTCCCCTCTCCACCGCCCTCCTCTACGGCATCGTCGATCTCGGATACATCACCGCCGACCAGGTGTGCGCGGCAGCGGAGCAGATGTGCGCCGGCGGCGTGGACGTCATCCAACTGCGCGCAAAGGACGCGGACGAACACGCCATCGAGGCGCTCGGCAACGAACTCATCCGCGTGACCGAACCCGCCGGCGTGCCGCTGATCATCAATGATCACCCCCATCTCGTTCCTTCGATCGGCGCGCAGGGAGCGCACGTCGGGCAGGATGATCTCGCGGTGGAAGATGCGCGCTGGCGGGCCGGCCGCTCGCTGGCTGGAGAAGTGCCCCCGCCGATCATCGGCAAGTCCACGCATTCCTTCGCGCAGGCCGTCGCCGCCGCCGCGGAAGGCGCGGACTACATCGGCTTCGGCCCGCTCTTTCCCACGCCGACCAAGGCCGGACGCCCCGCGATCGGCCTCCACGACATCCGCCGCGTGCATGAAGCCGTGAGCATCCCCATCTTCTGCATCGGTGGAATCAAACGCGAAAATCTCGACGCCGTGCTCGACGCAGGCGCACGCCGCGTCGTAATCGTCTCCGGCATTTTGCAGTCCGCGGACATCACCAGCTACTGCCGGGACATCAAAGCGCGCCTCAGGCAAATTGCGGATTGCGGATTGCGGATTGCGGATTGATAAGACGCGCCCCGAATCCGCAATCCGCAATCGCCAATCCGCAATTCCCCATGTCCGTCCTCGTCGTTGGTTCCATCGCGCTCGATACCGTCAAGACTCCCATCGAGGAGCACGCCGATCTGCTCGGCGGCTCGGCGAGCTACGCCGCGGTCGGCGCGAGCTTCTTTGCTCCGGTGAATATGGTCGGGGTGGTCGGGGATGATTTTCCCACGGCCCACGTCGATTACTTCAAGACGCGGCAGATCGATCTCGCCGGCTTGCAGATCGTCCCGGGGAAGACCTTCCGCTGGTCCGGCGAATACATGTGGGATCTGAACACGCGCGAGACGCGGAGCGTGGAGTTGAACGTCTTCGAGCACTTCAATCCCGTGCTCCCCGCCGGCTACGACACCACGCCCTACGTGCTCCTCGCGAATATCGGGCCGAACCTCCAGAACCACGTCCTCGACCAGGTGAAACAACCGCGCTTCGTCATCGCCGACACCATGGATCTGTGGATCGACATCGCGCTCGACGAGCTGCTGCGGCTGCTCCGGCGCGTGGACATGCTCATCCTCAACGACGGCGAAGCCCGCCAGCTCACCAAGGAAACGAGCCTGATCAAAGCCGCGAAGAAAATCCGCGAGATGGGACCGCGCTACGTGGTGATCAAGAAAGGCGAGCACGGCGCGCTGCTCTTTGGCGAGAACGGCCAGTTCTTCAGCTGCCCCGCTTATCCGCTCGAAGACATCCACGATCCGACCGGCGCAGGCGATACCTTTGCCGGCGGCCTCGCCGGCTACCTCGCGAGCCTCGACGGTGCGGAGGTGAAGTTCACCACGCTGCGCAAGGCCGTGGTCCACGGCTCGGTGCTGGCGAGCTTCAACGTCGAAAAGTTTTCGCTCGAGCGGATGCGCACGCTGACGACCAAGGATGTCACCGACCGCTACGAGGTCTTCCGGCAGGTGAGCCACTTCGAACTCGATCTGGGGTAAGTCAGGTGCCTCTGGGGAAAGCCTTCGCGAGACCAAGCCGAGGCCCGCTCCGCAAACAGCGGGTCAGGGAGGAGTGAAGGCTCCGGGCCAGCCGCCGTGGGCGGCAATGGTCATGTCGATCTCCGCCATGAGGCGGCGGGTCTCGCCGAGGGCGTGGACGATGCGGGCGTAGGCGGTGAGATCGTCGTAGCCGAGGGTGCGGCCGATCCGGTCCTTCAGCCAGCGTTCGGCGGGCTGGTAGCCGCCGATGGGATGCGCCCATGCCTCCGGCGGCACGGGCTCGAAGTGCTGGCGGTCATTGATCCACACCCGGCCGCCGTGGCGGTCCTGCCCGGTCGGTTTCGGCGGCTCGTAGCGCACTTCCTCGATCACGTTGTCGCCCTTGATCGGGAAGCTGGGGCCCTGGCCCTCGCCGTGGCCGCGGGCGTGGAGATCCACGAGCTGACCGCCGAGGCCGGCGAGTTTGCGGAAGAATTCGTAGTCGCCAGTGAGCGGGAGGCGGGGAAAATCGGTGCGGAGAAACTCGGCGTAACGCGCGCGGTAGGCCGGGCTGTGAAAGACGGCGTAGGCGTAGTGGAAGATGAGTTCCGGGCCGACCTCGCGCTTTTTCGGATGGCCGAGACCGTCGGGGACAAACTTCACGTCCAGCTTCGCGCAAAAGTCGGCGATGAAAGCCGCGCTTAGGTTTGGCCGCCGCGCCGGTTCCTCCGGCTCCTCGCGGACGAAGAGGTCGTCCTCGGGGAGCTTGCCGTTGGGGTAGAGGTAGAGGGGGAAGACGGTGTTGATGTCGTAGCCCGCGCAGGACTTGTGGCCTGCGATGCGATGTGTCGCCAAAATTCCGAACTCATCCTTTGTCTGGCGAGTCGTGACGATGGCGAGGTTTGGCCCGCTAAGAAGGTGGTGCATCAACGCACTCGCCGGCGTTCCGATAAATCCCTTCGATCTTCCGCTGTACCAAGTGAATCGCTCGTCAAAGGGTCGATAAAGAATATCGGATATCAGCGTCGCTCCCTTGTTTTCGATTGTGTCCCGCTTTGCGCGTCCAACGGACCAATCACGGCTATCTTCTCCGACTCCGAACTTCCGCCGAAGCTCATACTCATCAAGGACGCGGAAGTCTTCCACGACACGGGAAATTTCTTTCCGCGTGAACTTGATCGAAACTCCATCTCTCTCCGTTTTGATTCCGTTGCCCGACACTGGGAACACACCGCGAAGGCCTGTGAACTTCTTATACTCCGCTGCCGGCCCTTTGGGTGGCGGAACAAGCAGAAATTCGGGAGCGGTAGGAACTAGCTTTGTCCACGCTGTGTCTTCAACTGAATGGGAATCGAGCCATTGATATTTAGCGTCCCGTTTGCCCCACAGATCGGCGTGGCGAACCACAGCAAGCCCCCTTTTTCCTTTCTTCCGAGTATCTGGAAGTTTGACGAGAATTAGAATGGAAACACCAACGGTGATGTCGAAGACGTTCTCATCCTTGCCTCCATCGGTAGCTGACTCCCTTTTCCGCGCGCCGCCTGCCCCGTGCAAGTTCACTACGTATATTTCATCAAACGCCTCCAAAAGACTCTCGCGCATCCTCCGATGAGTCAGCCCGTCGAGATAGACATTGTTCGTGATGAAGCCGAGGAGGCCGCAGCCCGTCCGCTCAATGCGCCACTGCGCCCAACGAATGAACTTAATGAAGTCGTCATTGAGGTTGAGCTTCTTCTCGTTCAGGCCGCGCTTGTAGTCGTCGAGCAAACCGAGAATCCACGGCCCACGGTTCTGCTGCCCAAAGTTCGAGTAAGGCGGGTTGCCGAGGATGACGAGGACGGGCTTGTTGCGTTTGATCTCGAAGGCGGAGTTCGCCTCATCGGAAAGCATGCGCAGCGGGCCGAGCTGCTGGGCGGTTTCCTCGAGGTCTTCGAGGGTATTGGTGAGGAAGATATTGATCCGCTCGCCCTTCTGCGGCTCGTAGCTGAGGCTCTGGCGGAAGAGCGGTTCCTTATCCCACGCGGCGAGGGCGAGGCCGATCTTGAAGTGGGCGACGGCATACGGGGCCATGAGCAGCTCGAAGCCGAAGAGCCGCGGGAGCAGGTGCTCGTGGACGTAGTCACCCCACGCGCCGAGCTTCTTCTTCCGCTCGAACTGCTCGCGGATAAAATCGAGCACGCGATAGAGAAAGGTGGCCGTGCCGGTGGCGGGATCGAGGATGAGGACGCGGTGCGAGGTCTCCTCGATCTGCTTCCCCGCCTCCTCGCGGGTGACGGTGATCTGGCTGCGGTCGGCGAGGCCGTCCTTGAGGTCGAACTTGCTCTTGAGCAGGAGGTCGAGGCTTTCGACGATGTAGTTCACCACGGGCTCCGGGGTGTAATAGACGCCGCGCAGTTCGCGCAGCTTCGGGTCGTAGGCCTGGAGGAAAGTTTCGTAGAAGTGGACGACGGGATCGCTGCGCCGGCCGCGCTTCCCGAAGTCGCCGAGGATGTCGTCCATGCCGGCGATATCGAGGGTCTGGATGATGTCCTCGACGAAGCCGGCGAAGGGTTCGTCTTCCAAGGCTGAGCCGGTGATCTGCTCGAAGAAATGGCGAAGGAAGGGATTGGTGCGCGGGATGAGGGCGCGCGCTTTTTCGCGGGTGAACTTTCCCCCCGGGCTGGCGGCGCGGGCGGAGAAGAGGCCGTAGGCAAGGGTCTGCGCAAACATGTCGGCAAACTCGGCGCGGACCTTGGCTTCCTCTTTTGCGTCGCTCTGCGCGGCGAGTTCGGGGAGGAGCGTCGCGGCAAAGGCGGCGCGCCAATCGCGGAGCTGATCCGAGGCTTCGCCGTAAGCAAAGGCCTCGACGATGGTATCGCGCACCATGTGGGTGAGGTGGGCGAGGCGCAGGGCGAGGTCCTGTGCGGAGGTGATGCGGACGGGACGCTGGGTGAGGAAGCCCTCGATGAGCTGGAGCGCTTTCGCCTGCTCGTCGGCATCGGAGACGATCCTGCCGCTGCTGGTGACGCGCCCGAGCGCGGCAGCCCCGCGTTTCTCGGTGCCGCGTTCGCCCTGCACGTACCAGCGGACTTCGAGGTAGTCGGTGAGGAGCAGATTCGGGAGGTGGGCTTGGTAGCGCCGGAGCTGCTCGCTTTTCTCGGTCTCGGCGAGATCGACGCCGATGTCCTTGGCTTCGACATAGCCGACAGTGAGACCGTCTTTTCTGCGGGTGATCACGTAATCCGGAGCACCACACTTCGCCCGCTTGGGTTCATTGGTGGCGTCAATTTCCGCCACGGACTGGATGAGGGATTGGAACGCTGCGCGGTAGGTGTGTTCCGTGGCGTCGCCGCGCTGAAATGCTTTTTCAATCCGGGTGAGGTACTCCGCTGGCGTCATATGGATGAAGTAACGGGCGCGTCATTTCCCGTCGAGCGTATCCCAATTCGCACCGGCCAGCTTGCAGCGTTTCGCTTTCGGCGGATGATGTGCGCTCCTCATGCGCACCGTCTTCCGCGTCTTCACCTATGTCCGCCGCTATCCCGGGATGGCCGCGGGCATGATGGCGTGCGCGATCCTCGGCACGCTGCTCGTGGTCGTCTTTCCGAAGGTCACCCAATTCATCATCGACGATGTACGCGCGGGCCGCGGCGATCGGCTCGTCTGGCTGGCGCTGGTCGCGGGCGCTTCGTTTCTGCTCCGCGATGGATTGAATGCCGTGCGCATCGTGCTGAACAACACGTTCGAGCAGCGCGTGATCTTCGACCTGCGCAGCGATCTTTACGCGCACATCCAGCAACTCCCGCTGCGCTGGTTCGATGATCGCGCGACAGGCGATATCATGACGCGGCTGCTGGAAGATGTGACCGCCGTGGAGCGAGTGCTGATCGATGGCATCGAGCAGGGCGTGATCGCCGTCTTGCAGATTGCGATCGTGGCGGCGGTGCTCTTTCAATACAACGCCCAGCTCGCGTGGTGGGCGCTGCTGCCGATTCCATTGCTCATCGTCGGCGCCCTCGCCTACACGATCACCGCGCCGCGGCGTTATCGGCTCCAACGCAAGGCTTCATCGGCGATGAACTCGCTGCTGCACGACAATCTCGCGGGCATCCGGCAGATCAAAACCTACGTGCGTGAACGCGAGGAACACGAGCGGTTCAATCGCACCAGCGATCAGCTCCGCACGGCCACGCTGACGGTGATGCGCGTGTGGGCGATCTACAATCCGCTGATGAGTTTCTTCGGCGCGTGCGGCGCGGTGATGGTGGTCGCGTTTGGCGGGCGCGCGGTGCTCGCCGGTGAGATGGGCGTGGGCGATCTCGTGGCGTTTCTCTGGCTTGTGGGCTTGCTCTACGAGCCGGTGGGAAAGCTGCACAGCCTCAATCAAATCGTGCAGTCGGGACGCACCGCGGGGGAGCGCGTGTTTGAAATTCTCGACACTCCCGCCGAGCCGGGACGCGTGGAGCAGGACGAGCGGGTGGACATCGCGGGCGATGTGCGTTTCCAGGACGTGTCCTTTTCCTACAACGAGGAAATCCCCGTGCTCCATCACATCTCTCTGCACGCGCGACCCGGCGAGACGGTCGCGCTCGTCGGGGAAACCGGCGCAGGCAAGACAACCCTCGTGAATATGCTCACGCGGTTTTATGAATTCGACGACGGCGAAATCCTGATCGATGCGAAGCCGATCCGGGATTTTTCCAAGAGCGCGCTGCGCAGCGCGGTCGGTCTGGTCACGCAGGAGAGCTTTCTTTTCAACGGCTCGATCCGCGACAATCTCCGGCTCGGCAAGCCCGACGCGACGGACGCGGAATTGTGGTCCGCGCTCGAGGCCGCGAATGCGCGCGGCTTTGTCGAACGGCTGCCGGACAAGCTGGAGAGCATCGTCGGCGAGCGCGGGGTGAAGCTCAGCGTGGGGGAAAAGCAGCGCGTGTCGATCGCGCGCGCCTTGCTCAAGGATCCGCCGATCCTCGTGCTCGACGAGGCGACCGCGAGCGTGGACTCGCAGACCGAGCGGCTGATCCAGGAGGCGCTGGATCGCTTGATGGAGCGGCGCACGAGCTTCGTGATCGCCCACCGGCTTTCCACGGTGCGGCACGCGGATCAAATCCTGGTCATGGATCGCGGGCGGATCGTGGAACGCGGGCGGCACGACGATCTGCTCGCGGCTGGCGGCATTTACACGCGGCTCTGCGCGAGCAGCTATCTCGATCCGGAGCCCGCGGAGGCGCTGCGCTGACCCGAATTCCCGACGAGCCGGGTGCGCTTACCCGAGGCCATTTGGGGCGTCTTGGGGCGGGTCGCTTTCCTCAATCGCGCGCCGCGCGGGCAAAACGAAACTTTCGCGTCAAAAAGCTTTGACGAGTGGGATGCTTAGGGATGGAATGGGACGCATTGGGGCTCCGCGGGTCGCGCTCCACCCCAATCGAACCACATGGTCAACCTCAGCCAGAACGCCGTTGCGCCCACATTCACGGGCGAGTTCCGCCACAAGGTGGAAGGCAAGGGTCGTGTGACGATCCCGGCGAAGTGGCGGTTTGAAGACGAGGTGGAGATGTTCATGGTCGCGAGGTCGGCCAAGCGCTGCATCACGGTGCTGACGCGGCCCGAGATGGAAAGGATGAAAGCAGAATTGCGGGAGATGCCGGCCGACGAGCGGGCCGACCTGCTCGACATCTTCGGCCGCAACCTCCGGCAGGTGACCCTCGATAAGGGCGGACGCATCACCATCCCGGAAGACTTCTGCGCGCAGCTAAAAATCTCGGGCGAGGTCTGGCTGTCGGGTTCGCTGGATTCTTTCAGCATTTGGAATGTGGCGGATTTCGATGCGAACAAATCGTCGGAGGAAGCACGGAAGGCGACTCTCATGAAGAAGCTCGGGCTATGATCGCGAGCCTCGAACCATGCACCCCACGGCGGCCCGCCACCAAGATGAAATCTTCGCGAACGCGTTCCTACGAATATCACGAGACGGTGCTGAAGGCCGAGACCGTCGAGTTCCTCGCCGCCCAACCCGGCAGGATCATCCTGGATGGAACGCTCGGGGGAGGCGGCCACGCCGAAGCCCTGCTCGCAGCGGGGGCGCGCGTCATCGGGCTCGATCAGGACCCCGAGGCGATCGCTTTCGCGCAGCAGCGGCTCGGCGATTTCCCGGGATTCACCGCGGTGCGCAGCAGCTTTGCCAAAGCGGGCGCGGTGCTCGACTCGCTCGGCATCGGCCTGCTCGACGGCGCGCTGCTCGATCTCGGGGTGTCGTCGCGCCAGCTTGATTCACCGGAGCGCGGCTTCAGCTTCATGCACGACGGGCCCCTGGACATGCGGATGGACCCGGCCGGCCCGATTACCGCCGCGGATCTCGTGAATACGATGAGCGGAGATCAGCTCGAACGAATCTTCCGCAACCTCGGCGAAGAACCCGCGGCACGCCGGGTCGCCGCGCGGCTGGTGCGCGACCGCCTGGTGCAACCTTTCACCACCACCCGGCAACTGGCCGCGGCGGTGGAAACCGTCATCCCCCGCCACGGCCGCACCCATCCGGCGACGAGGATCTTTCAAGGGCTGCGCATCGCGGTGAATCGCGAACTCGAAGTGCTGGAGGAAGGCCTCGCGGCCCTCTCCGCGCGGCTCGCCCCGCACGGGCGCCTTGCGATCCTGACCTTCCACTCCCTCGAAGACCGGATCGTGAAGACGTTTTTCAAGGAGCACAGCGCCGAGACGATCGACCGCCCGGAATGGCCCGAGGCGCGGCCGAACCCCGATTACATTTTCAAGCGAGTCACCCGAAAACCAGTCACTGCCAGTGACGCTGAGCAGCGGGCCAACCCCCGCTCCCGCAGTGCCAAGCTCCGCGTCGTAGAAAGGATCCCCTATGCCCGTCAATAAACGCCGCAACGCCAACGCCGTCCCCCTCGCTTCATTCGCCACATGGATGGTGATCGGCCTTTTTGTCTGCATCGGCGGACTCGGTTACGTCTGGTGCAAGAACCAGCTCCACACCACGGGCTCGAAGATCAAGGCCCTCGAACGCGAATACGCCGACCTGCGAAACAAGAACGAAGTCGCGCGCGCCCACATCGCCCAACTCTCCTCCACCAGGGCGCTTCAGGATCGCTTTGACACCGGCTTCATCAAGCTGGCGAAGATCACCGACGACCACCTCATCGCGATCCGCAATCAACCAGCCGGGCAGCCCGGAAACGAACTTCGCGCGATCTCAAACGAAAGGGTTCGCAAATGAAAACGTCGGCCAGATCGCGGGCTCTGTTCACCTGCTTCGGGCTGGCTGGCGTCTTTACGCTCTTCTCCTTCCGCCTCATCCAGGTGCAGGTCGCGATGGCCGAGGAACTGACCACCGAGGCGGCGGTCAAACACAACCACAAGCAGGCAATCTATGCTCGGCGCGGGATCATCGAGGACATTCACGGCGAACCGCTGGCGCAGAACGAACCGGTCAAGACGGTGGTCGCCGACGCCTCGCTGATCAAGGATCGCGAAGCCTTCGCCGCGCTCATCGCCGGTCCGCTCGAAGTGCCGGAGGCGGTGATCAACGGCAAGCTCAGCCGCATGGTGAAATCAAAAGTCACCGGCAAGCTCGAGCCCTGCCGCTACATCGTCCTGAAAAAGGACGTACCCGAGACCACGGCCACCCTGCTCGCGCGGCTCGCCCAGGTCGCGGCGACTCCGAAAAAAGGCGAACCGAAGAAGGAAGCCATCCTGGCCAACCCGGAGGCGATCCGGTTCGAGCAGGATTTCATTCGCATGTACCCCAACGGGCAGCTCCTCTGCCACGTCCTCGGCTTCACCAACACGGACAACACCGGGATGGATGGCGTGGAGCGGACCATGGACCAGTACCTCAAGGGCAACGACGGCTTCCGCTACATCGAGCGCGACCGCACCGGGCGGGAGATCGTCCCCTATCGCGGCCAGGAGCGCGACGCGCGCAATGGATGCAACGTCAAGGTGACGATCGACATGGGCCTGCAAAACATCGTCGAGCAGGAACTCGCCATCGCCGTCAAACAGTACCGCCCGAAGACCGCGACGGTGATCCTGATGAAGCCGCAGACCGGGGAAATCCTCGCGATGGCGACGCGTCCAAACTTCGATCTGAACAAACAAGCCGGCGTGCCGGAAGACCACCGGCGCAACCGCGCGATCACCGACATCGTCGAACCGGGAAGCACGTTCAAAATCGTCACGACCGCCGCCGCACTCACCGAGCGTCTCGTCCGGCCGGACACCATGATCTTCTGCGAAAATGGATACTGGGACTGGTGCAAGCTGAACGACCACCACCCGTATTCCGACCTCAGCGTGGACGACATCCTCGTGCGATCGAGCAACATCGGGGTGGCCAAGCTCGCCGCGCAGCTCGGCGACCAGCGGTTCTACGAATACGCGCGCAAGTTCGGCTTCGGGGACCGCACCGGCGTCTCGCTCCCGGGCGAAGTCGGCGGCATCCTGCACGCGCCGCACCTCTGGAGCAAAATTTCGCTCACGCGGCTTCCGATGGGCCAGGAAGTCGCCGCGACTCCGCTCCAGATCGTCGCTGCGATGAGCGCGATTGCGAATGGCGGCCGGCTGATGATGCCGCAGATCATCCATGAAATCACCGACGACGAAGGCCAGACGATCGCGCGCTTCCCAGCGCAGGAAGTGCGGCGTGTCGCTTCTCAAAAAGCCTGCGAGGCCGTGCGCGACGCGCTCATGCGCGTGGTCACCAAGAAAGGCACGGCCGCGCTCGCCTCGGTGCCCGGCTACGATGTCGCGGGGAAAACCGGCACGGCGCAGAAGGCCGATGAAAACGGCAAGGTGACTCACGAAAAATATGTCGTCTCGTTCGTCGGCTACCTGCCGGCAAAGGATCCCGCGTTCGTCGGGCTCGTCCTGCTCGACGAGGCCAAAACCAAACATGGGGAAAACTATGGCGGTCTCGTCGCCGCGCCGGTCTTCGCGAGAATCGGCGAACGCGCCGCGCGTTACCTCGGACTGAAGCCCACCAGGATCGAGATGCCCGATGGCACCTCCGTCGCGATCGACCTTGCGAAAATGCGCGACCGATGAAACTCGAAGCGCTGCTCAACAACGTCGCCAGAGTCAGCGTGGATGGTCCGCTTGATCGCGAGATCACTTCCATCGCCTATGATTCGCGGAAGGCGAAGCCGGGCTGCATTTTTGTCGCGATGAAAGGCGAGAAGGTCGATGGCGCGATCTTCATCGAAAACGCGATCGCCGCCGGCGCCGAAGCCATCGTGGCTGAAGCCGCGCCGCCCAAGGGCCGCGCAACCGGGATCGTGGTCGCGAATGCGCGCGATGCACTCGCCGATCTCGCGGCCAATTTCTACCAGCATCCCGCACGGCACCTGAAGGTCGCGGGCGTCACCGGGACCAATGGGAAGACCACAACCGCCTTCCTTCTCAAACACGTCTGCGAGTCGGTGCTGCTCCGCTGCGGCCTGCTCGGCACCGTGCGCTACGAGGTCGGCGAGCGCATTCTCCCCGCCACCCGCACCACCCCGGAGTCGCTCGATGTGCAGGACCTCCTCTGGCAGATGCGCTCCGCCGGCTGCAAGGCCGTCGCCATGGAGGTCAGCTCGCACGCGCTCATGCAGGCGCGGGTCCGCGCGATCGAATTCGATGCCGCGATTTTTTCGAATCTGACCCAGGATCATCTCGATTTTCACGGGACGATGGACGCCTATTTCGAGGCCAAGGCGCTGCTCTTCAGCGGGCTCGCGAAGCAGAAAAAGAAGGGCAGGGCCGTGATCAATCTCGACGACCGCTTCGGCGCGCAATTGATCCACCGCTTCAAGAACGAGATCCCCGTCACCACCTACGGCGTGGGCGCGCAGTCCGACTTCCGCGCGAGCAATGTTCGCATCGACTTCAATGGCACCAGCTACCAGCTCGACGCCCTCGGCCGCAGCTACCTCGTGCGCCTCCCGCTCATCGGGCAGTTCAATGTTTACAACTCGCTCGCCGCGATCGCCGGCGCCTCCGCGATGGGCGTGGAGGTGCGCGCCGCGGTCCTCAGCCTCGCAAATGCCACCGCCGTCCCCGGCCGCCTCGAAGCCGTCCCGGCGCAGCGGCAGTTCCGCGTCTTCGTGGACTACGCGCACACCGACGATGCGCTGCTCAATGTCATCAAGACCTGCCGGGAACTGAATCCCGCGCGGGTCATCGTGGTCTTTGGCTGCGGCGGGAGCCGGGATAAAACCAAGCGTCCGCGGATGGGCGCGGTGGTCGATCAGCACGCAGACTACGCGATCGTGACCAGCGACAATCCGCGCAAGGAAGAGCCCCTCGCGATCATCGAAGACATCAAGCCCGGCCTGCGCCGCGGGAATTACGAAGTCATCGTCGATCGGCGCGAAGCCATCTTCAAAGCGATTGCGATGGCGCAGGCGCGCGACATCATCCTCATCGCCGGCAAGGGCCACGAGACTTACCAGGAATTTGCCGATCACACCTCGCCGTTCGACGACGTCGCCGTCGCGCGCGAAGCACTGGAGGGGAAGCGTGTCGATCCCGCCTAACGCGATGGACATCACGTCTCTCGAAACCATCGCCCGCTGGAGCGGCGGCTCGCTCGTCGCCGGCGATCCGGTGCGCGGGATCGGCAACGTCTGCACCGATTCGCGGGCGCTGAAGCCCGGCGATCTTTTCATTGCCCTGCGTGGCGAGAAATTCGACGCCCACACTTTTATCCCCGAAGCCGCGCGACTCGGTGCAGCCGCGGCGATCGTCGAGGATGTGCCCGCCGGCCTGCCTCCCGGTTTCGCAGTGATCCAGGTGAGCAACACGCTCACCGCGCTCCAGCAACTCGCGGCGAACTACCGACGCAGTCTCCGCCTGCAAGTGGTCGGCATCACCGGCAGCAACGGCAAAACGAGCACGAAGGATCTGACGGCCGCGGTCCTCGGCGAGCGGCTGCGGGTCACGAAGACGGAAGGAAATTTCAACAATCACATCGGGCTGCCGCTCACCATGCTGCGCGCAACGGACCGCGATCAGGTAGGCGTATTCGAGATCGGCATGAATCATCCCGGCGAGGTCGCCCCGCTCGCCGCGCTCGCCGCACCCGACGTGGCGATCATCACGAACATCGGCATCGCGCATATCGAATTCATGGGCACCCGAGAGGCCATCGCTCTGGAAAAAGGCATGCTCGCCGAAGCCCTTCCGCCGAGCGGGACTGTGATCCTGAGCGCGGAGGATCCCTTCTCGAAATCCATCGCCGCACGAACCAAGGCGGATGCGATCTTCGCAGGCATCGAAAGCGGCGACATCCAGGCCAGGAACCTTCGGCCCGATGCCACCGGCACCCGCTTTGAAATC
>JANOAZ010000267.1:0-4918 GCA_031411395.1 Chthoniobacteraceae bacterium | reverse complement strand
CGGCAACGCGGTGAAGATGGGCTCGGCGTCCCCGCAGGTCGTGGAGATCTTTGGCCCGGCGAGGGTAGGCAAATCGATCGCCGCGCGGCGTGAGTTTTTGAAGAATCTTCACCGCGCTGCATGGCTTACTTGCCCGCGAGGTGAAAGCGAGCGGGAGTGGCTCAATTGCGTTTCTGAGTCGCTCGGAATGAAGCCGCCAACGTGCTTCAAAAAAGCCGAAATGATGCCGAAGATTCTGGCCTGCCTGGGCAAAGGACGGGTCGAGATGCTCTTCATCGATGAAGGGCAGCGCTTGCTCGGCACAGCGCCCGACGCATCGCCAGTGCGGCTCGAAAACCTCCGCGATTGGTGGGAGCAGTTCGGCGTCTCGATCTTCATTTTTGGAACTCAGCAATTCACGGAGGCACTCGCGAATTTGACCCATGCGAAATGGGCAAGAGCACAGTGGACAGGTCGAACTCAGATGTTCCACCTGCCGAATTCGATGACGGCGCGAGATTTGGAAGCTGTGGCCCGCCACCATGCGCCCGACGCGACCGAGGACGCGATTGAGCAGTTGGTGACACACGCGCGGGCCGGCGATGGATTTTGCGGCGGCATGGTCGCCGCGATCAAACGCGCCCGCTTTCGCGAGGATGGCGCAGGCCCGCTCACGTTCACTGCGATCGTGGAAGCGCAGCGCCAGCAGACCCGCGCCGATCGTGCGAACACTTTAGCCAAGACCGTTCCATTCCGCCGTGCGCGAGGTCGCAGCGGCCCCCAGACGGGCAACACGGCCGATGGAGGCTCACCCGAGCCGCCCGGAGTCCCCGTGCCCGCAGCCTTCAGCATTCGCTGAAGAAATTCCACCGCCAGGAATCATCCTGAAAATTTGCCCTGCGCAGCCGCGCGGGTTTACGCGCGCCCACTACATTGTGGAAAACTGTTCTTCGATGACTGGAAAACTGTTGTCGGCGCTACATGCGCGTCGTCTCAGTTCGCCGTGCGGGAGCAGGTTACAGCTTTCTCAAGATCTCCAGCGCCGTCGTTTCGAAGATCTTTTGCCACTCGGGGGCCACGAGCGAATCGCAATCCTCCTGCGCGTATCCGGTGTTGTTTCGCTGTTCCACGGTCGGCGTGTAATAGATGTAGCCGTTCGTGTAACCGGCGACGAAGGCGTGCGGATCGTTCGCGGCTTTCTTGATGTTCAGCCCGACTTGCACGGTCAGTTCCCCGGGGAATGTCACCATCTTGAAGTCACCGATGCGCACGCCGATCACTTCGACGTCGAGCGTGGATTTTCCGGCGGCCTGATTTTGCGCGAGGTGTTTTTTGAGCAAGGCCAGATTCGTATTCAGCCGCGTGAGTTGCTCCATGATCTGGATGTTTTGCAGGTAGCCCTCCACGAGCGCGCGATTGTCGGAATCGAGCTGCGACAATGCTTTGCGGTCAAGCGCCTCGTCGTGCAGGTAGCTTTGCGAATAATGCGACGGAAAATCCGGCCACAACTTCTGTTGCAGGAGCAGCGGCAGGAAAGTCTTGAAGTTGATGTTCGTGGGTTTGAGCGATCCCAGCAGCTTCGTCTGCTGCGACTGGATCGCCGCGATGCGCCGCTCCAGGTCTGTGCCGCGCGGCACGGCGATGACTTCGCGGGTGATCTTCAACCCACCCCCTGCCCTGGTCTCGATCTTCCGCACCGCCCGCATGACGCTGAGGCCGAGCATATTTCCCAGCGGCTCCGCATCCGCCGGGCGGTTCACTTCCTTGTATCGCACCGGATTGATGTCGCCAGCGCAGCCCTGCACGAAGAAAGCGATCGCTCCATCGCCGAAGCTCTCCTCGATCACCTTCGACGCAAAGCCCGGATAGTCCGCCGAGTTGCCTTTGCTGGGCGGATTCATGATCGGATGACACGCGAAGTGGTAGAGCACCGCCAGCGGCCTGCCGTCCTCGCGATCCAGCCGCAGCAGCCCGATCTGCGGATCGATGGGCCCCACACCCGCCACGTCCTCATCGCGCGGCATCGAGTAAGCGCGCCGCATGTCCACCTCAGTGCCGTCCTTCATCTTCAGCCGCCGGTTTTCGCTAATCCGATCCTCCTGCCCGGTGCCCGCGCCGACCTTCACCGGCACCATCGCCTGCCACGCATCCTTCACCGCGCGCACGGTCATCGCCTCCGTATCCGCGCGCACCACGCTATGGCAATGGCTGGCGTTAATCAGGACGTTTTCGGGCGGAATACCCAGCTCCTTTTGAAGCTGCGCACGCACGCTCGCGAGGTAGCCATTTCCGACTCGACCGATCTCCCCGATGGCGACCGCATCGACCGTGACAATCACCACCACGTCGCTGCCGTCCTTGAGCACCAGCGCTTTGACATACGAAGGATCATTGACCGGACCGGCCTCGCGATCCGTGATCTCCAGCCGGGCCACGCCGGCCCGGAGTGGAGCCGCCGCGGCGGCAAAGTGCCCGAGCAGCAACGGCTCCGCCACCCCGGCGGCAAGGGCGAGCGCGACGAAGCGCGGAGCATTCAGCCGGAAGAAACGCGCGGAGATATCCACAATGGAATAACAACGCGCAGGCCGATTGCCTTGAACAAATCGTCTCACGATCCTCTACGGATGCAGTTCGCGGACGCCGTTTTTGAGTTCGAAAAGTTGCTTCACCTCCGCATCGGGGAGGGCGCGATTGAAGACGGCGAGATCGTCCATGTGGCCGACGTCAGCGGCGCAGAGGACCAACAGCACCCGCGCGGGATCGATCCCGCGATCACTCCGCCGGAGTCGCGCTGGCGGCGTCCGCCTCTTCCTCCTGCTTTTTCAGGGCGAGGATCTCCTCAGGAGTGGAAGCGCGATCCGGGTGATGCTGATGCACCGCGTTTTCGAGCTTCGCGTGGTCTTTCTTCACATGCTCCCCGTGCTTTTGCTCGTCCAGCTTGTGTTGGTTCTTCGGTGAGTTGTCGCCCATAGGACAGACCATTCGGCGCTCCGAGCATCCGCGGCTGTCTAAATTCGCCGAAACCTTCAAAGATCGGTGCGGCCAAAAGTAACGCCCCTCCGATGTAGGGAACGTGAACGAACTTCTCGAAGACGACGGGTGCGGCAAATCCAGCAATGGGGTAACGGTCCAGGGCCGTGATGCAATCCTCCGGGCGTGAAGAATCTCCTCCGTCGGTGCGTTCTTGGCTGGGTCTGCGCGATGATAGGTTTGTCTTCGCAAGGCCAGGAAGCGGAAACCAAGGCGTCACATTCTTCAGCGACTCCGAACCCCGGTTCTCCGCGGAAGAAAAAGAAGGTCGTCGATGACGAAGGTCCCGCGCCGGAGGCGAAGCCAGCGAAACCTTCAAGCGCGGAGATTAGTAATCCGCCCATCGCCGAAAAAGTCCCGCATGCACCCGCGGCAACGATCGCGGCCAGCCAACTCGCGGAGTTCTCCTCGCAACCGGCCCGCGTGCAGCAACTGATCACCGCGGCCCTCCAACTCACCCAACTCAATCTCACCTACACCTACGGCTCCGCCGACCCCTCCGCCGGCGGCATGGATTGTTCCGGCACCATTTACTATTTGTTCCGTTCGCAGGGACTGAAGGACGTTCCGCGGGATTCGAGCAGTCAGTATGTGTGGGCGCGCAAGCAGGGCCAATTCTACGCGGTGGTCAGCACGGTGGCGGACGGCTTCGAGTTCAAAGACTTCCAGCCCGGTGACCTGATGTTTTGGAGCGGCACCTACAATACCGGGCGCGATGTGCCGATCAGTCACGTGATGCTTTACCTCGGGCGTGAGAAAGGGACCGGGAAACGCGTCATGTTCGGTTCCAGCGACGGGCGCAGTTACAACGGCATCCAGCGCTGGGGGGTGAGTGTCTTCGACTTCAAGATGCCGAAGGCGGATCCCGCCAACCCGGAGAAGCGGGTCGATTTCGTCGGCTACGCGCGCATCCCCGGCATTCGCGACGCAGCCGTGGCAACTGCACCGGCACCGACCCAGCCCGCGCCGATCCCCAGCGCGCCTCCGGTTCCGAGAGCGACCGTGGCTGACGAACTACGCGAGCCGAAGCGTGGAAACCCGGAAAGAAAGGTGATCATGGACGCCTTGCGCGCCGAGAAGTTTCCCGGTCAGGAAGCCAGGGTGATCTTTGTGGTGAAGCATCTCAAAATTCACAACGGCTGGGCGTGGGCCGATGTCACCCCGCAGGACAACGCGGGAAATCCGGTTTCCGAAAGACGGACCGCACTCCTGCGGTTCGAGGAAGGAAAATGGAAATCCGTGGACCTCGGCAAAGTCTCCGAGATCTCCTCTCATCCGACTGACGGGAAAGGAGCGAGTTCCAGCTTCGTGAAAAATGTATTGAGCCTACACCCCGACGTCCCTCCGGACATCTTCCCGGCGAGCCGCTGAGTTACCGATCGTTGTCGCAGCGGGTGGAAAGGTCTGCTCGGCGCTGATCGTGAATCGGGGCAACCAACAAGGTGGGGCCGCGCGATTGATTGGTACACACCCGCGCCTCCACGCTGGAGAAGCCTCATACCTACATGCGATTCTTTGCCTACATTCTCGGCTTTTTGATTTTGATTGGTGGTCTGGCGTGGGGCGCCATCGAGGCGGGCGCGCCTCAGCTCTGGGTCATGATCGGGTCCATGATCCTGTTGGGAATCGGGATCATCACGGGCGCAAGTCGCACTCGGGTTCATCGGCCATCCGGGGATGTTACTGTAGTGCGGGAAAACGACGATCTTTAAGGCCGGTCTCGAAAAGTCACTTTCTTCAATGGAGGGCGTCGGGACTGAATGCCGTTGCCGTGTTTGCGGGCGGGCGGTGAGTTTGCCGCCGTATTCGAGTGCCGTGCTGCGTTTTTAAAAAAGAGTGAGCCAGGACGTGGCGACGGATTCTTCCAACCGCAGAGCATGCGACGCCCGATAAGCGGACATGACTACAT
>JANOAZ010000266.1:0-27451 GCA_031411395.1 Chthoniobacteraceae bacterium | reverse complement strand
TTTCGGCTGGCTCATGCAAGCCCGCCGTCTCGCCCGCGACTACGAAACCAACCCCGCTTCCAGCGTCGCCCTCATCCTTGCCCAAGCCTCCAGAATCATGCTCCGCAGGCTCGCTCGCTAATTTTTAGACAGTCACTAAGGAGGGAACGATGCAGTTGAACGCTCGGACTCGCGAGGGAAAAGGGGAGCGCACGCGCCTCGCGTGCCGTCTTTGGCGCCCTCGCCGAAGACTTCGAAACCCAACGCGCAGCCTCACCCAATGGGTAAAGGGAACGGCGGCTGCGCCGGAGTGCGACGATGTTCTCGGCGAGGCGCCGGAAACAGCACGCGAGGCGCGTGCGCTCCCATTTTCCCTCGCGAGTCGGAGCGTTCACTGCATCGTCCCGGCTAAGAAACCGTCCCAGCCCGGGCTGTGTTTGCAGACCCGCACTTCCGCCTCATGCTCACCCTCCACGCCCAAGCCCACGGCCGTTTCTGCGACGGCCTCTCGCGCCGCGATTTCCTCCGCATCGGCGGGCTGGCGCTCGGTGGGCTGAGCCTGCCACAGATCCTCCGCGCGGAGGCGCAGTCCGGGGTGAAAAAGTCGCACAAGGCGGTGATCATGATCTTCCTCCCGGGCGGGCCGTCTCATCAGGACATCTTCGATTTGAAAATGGATGCGCCCGCCGAAGTTCGCGGCGAATTCAAGCCGATCGGCACCAACGTGGACGGCATCCAGATCACCGAACACCTGCCGCGGCTCGCGCGGATGATGGACCGATGCACGCTCATCCGTTCGATGTCGGACTGCGACCCGGGGCACGACGCTTTTCAATGTCTCACCGGGCGATCCGCGAAGGCGCAGCCGCTCGGTGGCTGGCCGTCGTTCGGGTCCATCGTTTCGAAAGTGGAGGGCGCGATCGATCCCGCGGTGCCGCCCTTCGTCGGACTCGCGCCGAAGATGGGGCACATGGAGTGGGCACGCTCCGGCGCGCCGGGCTTCCTCGGCGTGGCGCATTCCCCCTTCGAGCCGAACAAGGGCGGCGGAGCCGAGGACATGAAGCTCAACGGCGTCTCGCTCGATCGTCTCGCCGACCGCCGGGCGCTGCTCGCCGGGTTCGATCAATTCCGGCGCGACGTGGATGCGAGCGGGATCATGGGCGGACTGGATGCTTTCAATCAGCAGGCGTTCGGCGTGCTCACTTCCAGCAAGCTGCTCGACGCGCTCGACGTGTCGAAGGAAGACCCGCGCCTCGTCGAACGCTACGGCAAGGGCGACCCGAAAAACCGCAACGACGGCGGTCCGAAACTCATGGAGCACTTCCTCGCCGCACGCCGGCTGGTGGAAGCGGGTGCGCGCTGCGTCACCGTGGCTTTCAGCCGTTGGGATCATCACGGCGATAACTTCACCGCGCTCAAGCAGGACCTGCCGCTCCTCGACCAGGGCCTCACCGCGCTCCTCACCGACCTGCGCGAACGCGGCCTCGACAAGGATGTGTCCGTCGTGGTCTGGGGCGAATTTGGCCGCACCCCGACAATCAACAAAGACGCGGGTCGCGACCACTGGCCGCGCGTCTCCTGCGCGTTGCTCGCGGGTGGCGGGATGACTCACGGCCAGGTCATCGGCGCCACCGACCGCCTCGGCGGCGAAGCGACGGACCGGCCCGTGCGCTTCGGCGAAGTCTTCGCCACGCTCTACCACGCCCTCGGCATCGACGTGAGCAAGACGACCATCGACGACCTCACCGGCCGCCCGCAGTACCTCGTTGAACCCGGCTGCGCGCCGATGAAGGAACTCATCGGATGAGAAGCGGCGTGAAATCCAAAAACCCCGTCATCCTGAGCGCAGCGCCGCGCGGTCTGCGTGGTGGTGGAAAGGCGGTGGCGGGGCGTGCGGCGGGGCGCGAAGTCGAAGGACCTCTAACTTCTCTGCCGGGCTGGTCTGCATCACCAATTTCCAGCCGCCTCCGCCCACGGATGCGAGGGATCCTTCGACTGCGCTCCGCCCATCTTTCCGCCTCCGCTCCGCTCAGGATGACAGTGCGTTTTCCACTCCGCGCTCTTTCCCCATGCTGACCATCCGCGGCAACCCCAGCGGCAAATTCTGCGACGGCCTTTCGCGCCGCGACTTCATCAAGATCGGCGGCCTCGCCATGGGCGGACTGAGTCTGCCGCAGATCCTCCGCGCCGAAGCGCAATCCGGCATCCGCAAGTCGCCCAAGGCCGTGATCATGATCTACATGGCCGGCGCGCCGCCGCATCAGGACCTCTTCGATTTGAAAATGGATGCGCCGCTCGAAATCCGCGGGCCGTATAAACCGATCCCGACCAACGTCCCCGGCATCCAGATCTCCGAGCACATGCCGCATTGCGCGCGGATCATGGATAAGCTCGTGCCGATCCGCTCGCTGTATGGCTCGCTCAGCGGCGATCACGATTCCCACATCTGCTACACCGGTCGCACCGCGAAAGGCGCGCCCGCCCCGCCCGGCGGCTGGCCTTCGATCGGCTCGACCCTCGCGAAACTCCTCCCGCCGACCTCCAAGGAACTCCCGCCCTTCGTCGGCCTCGCGCCGAACGCCGGCCATCCGCCCTACGGCTCGCCCGGGCATCCCGGCTTCCTTGGCCCCGCCTGCGCCGCCTTCCGCCCGAACGGCGCCGGCATGGGCGACCTCACCCTCAATGGCGTGACCAGCGACCGCCTCGCCGACCGCCGCGCGCTCCTCACCGGCTTCGACAAATTCCGTCGCGACGTGGACAACAGCGGCCTCATGGACGGGCTCGATGCCTTCAATCAACAAGCCTTCGGCGTGCTCACCTCGAGCAGGCTCATGGAGGCGCTCGACCTGAGCAAAGAAGACGCGAAAACGCGCGAGCGTTACGGCAAGGGCGACACGAAAAACTACGGCGACGGCGCGCCGCGCAACAACGAGCACTTCCTCGTCGCGCGGCGTCTCGTGCAGGCTGGCGCGCGTTGCGTCACGATCAATTTCGGCCGCTGGGATTTCCATTCGAAGAACCACTCCGAGTTGCTCACGCACCTCCCGCTCTTCGACCAGGGCTACAGCGCGCTCATCGAGGATCTGCACCGCCTCGGCCTCGACAAGGATGTGGCCGTGGTCGCGTGGGGCGAGTTCGGCCGCACGCCGACGATCAACAAAGACGGCGGGCGCGACCACTGGCCGCGCGTCGGCTGCGGCGTCGTCGCGGGCGGCGGCTTCAAGACGGGCCAGGTCATCGGCGCCACCGACCGCCTCGGCGGCGAGCCGACCGAGCGCCCCGTGCATTTCGGCGAAGTCTTCGCCACGCTCTACCACTGGCTCGGCATCGACCTGAACACCGTCACCCTCCCTGACCTCTCGGGCCGCCCGCAATACCTCGTCGATGGCTGGTCGCCGATGAACGAACTGATCTAGCTAATGAAACGTCTCCCCCTGGCAACCGCATTCCTGCTTTCCGTTTTCGCCACCGCCTCTGCGGTCGTGCCGGTGAGCCTGCAAGTCGAAGCCACCGGCGCTCCCGCGCTTTCGCTCCGCGGAAAAGACGCGCGCCAGCAACTCCTCATCACCGGCAAACTCCCCGACGGCGCGCTGCGCGACTTCACCCACAAAGCAAGCTACCAGGCCGCTCCCGCCGGCATCGTCTCCATCGACGCGGCAGGTCTCGTCTCCGCGCTCTCCGATGGCGCCGCGACCATCACCGCCACCGCCGACGGCGTCTCCGCTGCGCTCCCGGTCAGAGTCGCGAACGCCGGCCAGAATCCGCCGATCAACTTCGCCAACCAGATCGTCCCCATCTTCACCAAGGCCGGCTGCAACTCCGGCGGCTGCCACGGCAAAGCCAGCGGGCAGAACGGCTTCAAGCTTTCGTTGCTCGGGTTCGAGCCGGACGAAGACTACGAGCATCTCGTCAAGGAAGCGCGCGGACGTCGCGTCTTCCCCGCCGCGCCGGAGAATAGCCTGCTGCTTCTAAAAGGCATCGCCGCCGCACCGCACGGCGGCGGCAAACGCCTCGATCCGAAGTCCGACGATTACCGCCTGCTTGTCCGCTGGGTCGCGCAGGGCATGCCTTTCGGAAATGACGGCGATCCAAAGCTCGCCCGCATCGAAGTCCTGCCCAAGCAACGCACCATGCCGCTCGGCGGCGATCAGCAACTCGTCGTGCTCGCGCATTACACCGATGGCACCGTGCTCGACGCGACCCGCAGCGCACTCTACGAGCCGAATGAAAAAAACATGGCGAAGGCCGGGGAAGAAGGCCGCGTCACGCTCTTCGACCAGCCCGGCGACGTCGCCATCATGGTGCGCTACCAGGGGAAGGTCGCCGTCTTCCACGCCACCGTGCCGCTCGGTGCGCTCGTGCAGAATCTCCCGCCGCCGCGCAACTACATCGACGAGCAGGTCTTCGCGAAGCTCAAGGCGATGGGCATGCCGCCCTCCGACGGCTGCGACGACGCCACCTTCATCCGCCGCGTGAGCATCGACATCGCCGGCCGCGTCCCGACCCTCGACGAATCGCGCCGCTTCCTCGCCGATGCCGATCCCGCCAAGCGCGACAAGCTCATCGACACGCTCCTCGCGAGTCCCGAATACGCCGATTATTTCGCCGGAAAATGGAGTGCGCTGCTCCGCAACAAACGCACCAAGCCGGGCGACGCGCCGGGCAACTTCGCCTTCCACGCCTGGATCCGCGACAGCATCCGCGCGAACAAACCCTTCGACCAATTCGCCCGCGAAATCCTCGCCGCCTCGGGCACGGTCACGGAGAATCCGCCGGTCGCGTGGTATCGCCAGGTGAAGGAGCCGCAGCAGCAGCTCGAAGACACCGCGCAGCTCTTCCTCGGCATGCGGCTCCAGTGCGCGCAGTGCCATCATCATCCCTTCGAGAAGTGGAGCCAGAACGACTACTACAGCTTCTCGGCGTTCTTCACGCAGGTCGCGCGCAAGACCACCGAGACGAAGACGAGTGAGATCATTTTCCATCGCCGCGGGATTGCCACGGCCCTCAACAAAAAAACGAAGCAACCGGTGAAGCCCGCGGCGCTCGTCACCGGCCCGATGGAGATCGCGCCCGACGACGACCCGCGGATGGCGCTCTCCGATTGGATGAGCAGCAAGGACAACCCGTTCTTCGCGCGCACGCTCGTGAACCGTTATTGGAAGCACTTCTTCAATCGCGGCATCGTCGAGCCCGAGGACGACATGCGCGAAACCAACCCGCCGTTGAATCCCGAGCTGCTCGACGCGCTTGCACAGCGCTTCATCGCGAGCGGATTCGACACCCGCGCGCTCATCCGCGACATCACCCAGTCGCGCACCTACCAGCTCAGCGCCGTGCCGGACAATTACAACAAAGCTGACCGGCAAAACTTTTCCCGTTACTACGCAAAACGTCTCACTGCCGAGGTGCTCCTCGATTCCGTGAACCAGATCACGCGGACCCCGGGCAGCTTCGCCGGCCTGCCGCCGGGCACGCTCGCGATCTCGCTCCCGGACAACAGCTTCAACGCGAGTTCCTATTTCCTCACCGTCTTCGGCCGGCCCGATTCGTCGAGTGCGTGTGAATGCGAACGCACCCAGGAAGCCAGCCTCGCGCAAGCCCTGCACCTGCTGAATGCGAAGGACATCCAGGACAAACTCGCCGCCGACACCGGGGCCGCCGCGAAGCTCGCCGCCGACGCCCGGAGCGATGAGGAAAAGCTCCGCGAACTCTATCTCACCGCCTTCTCCCGCGAGCCCGATGCAAACGAACTCGCGCTGGCGAAAAGCCACTTGGAGAAGCCGCGCAAAGCCGCCGACGGCCAGCCTCTCGACGCGGCGAAGAGCAAGCGCCAGGGCTACGAGGACATCCTCTGGGCGGTGCTGAATACGAAGGAATTCCTGTTCAATCACTAGGGCGTGTCTGCCATCTTAGCCGCATCCAAAATCGCCCGTCATTCCGACCGGAGCGTAGCGCAGTGGAGGAATCTCTCGCATCCGCGGGCGGAGGTGGGGCGGAGCCCGGCGCGCACTAACGCACCGCACCGCCTCCGCCCACGGATGCGAGAGATTGCCCCCACCTTCGCCCGCGGCCGTCTCGCAGACTCGGCTCCTCCGCTCGCTACGCTCGGTCGGAATGACGGGTTTCTTTGGAGGGAAGCTCCGCGCCTCCGGGGACCGCGGCCGTCGCGACAACACTGGCAATGTCGGTTCAACCGATGATGCCGCGCGGATCAGCTATTGCGGCGGCTCTCTCCGCCGTGTCGCTCGTCACGGCGGTCGCCGTGGAGCTCCCGACCTCACGCCTCGACACCGTCTTCCCGCCAGGCGCCAAAGCGGGCGCCACCGCCGAGGTGACCGTCGCGGGGATCGACCTCGGCGACGATCACACTTTGCGTTTCTCCCATCCGGGAATCACCGCGACGAAGGTAGAGAAACGTTTCGTCGTCAAGGTCGCGCCGGAAGTCCTGCCGGGAATTTACGACGCGCGCGTGACCGGTCCGATCGGCACGACGAATCCGCGCGCGTTTGTCATCGGCGAGCTGCCGGAGATCGCGAAAACCAAACCAAACCATCAGCCCGACACCGCGCTGGAGATTCCCATCGACACGGTAATCAGCGGCAGCGTGATCGCCGCCAATGCCGACTTCTTCAGGTTCACCGCAAAGCAAGGCCAGCGTTTGCTCATCGAATGTGCAGCGGCGGACATCGACTCGCGGCTCCGTCCGGTCGTCTTTGTGCTCGATGCCGCCGGTCGGGAACTGGCGGCGAGCCGTCTGGGCGACCTCCTCGATTTCACTCCGCCCGCCGATGGTTCGTTTTTGATCAAGCTCCACGACCTCACCTTCGCCGGCGGCCGGGAGCATTTCTACCGGCTCAGCATCTCGACTCGGGCGCACCTCGATTATGTGTTCCCGCCGTGCATCGCGCCCGGAACAAAAAGCAAGGTGACGCTCTTCGGCCGCAACCTCCCCGGAGGTCAGACCGCCAACGTCGCCGGGAATGACGACAGGCCGCTGCAAAAACTCGATGTGGAGATCGACGCGCCGGCGAATGGAGATCCGAGGGCCGAGTGTCTTTCGTCGCCGGTGGCCGCAGGAGTGGATGGCTTCTCGTATCGGCTCAAGACCCCGCAAGGCCTCTCCAATCCTGTCTTCATCGGCCTCGCGACCGCGCCCGTCCTTTCCGAACAGGAACCAAACAATCCCCCGGCCAGCGTGCAGAAAGTCAGCGTCCCATGTGAGATCGCGGGCCAGTTCTTCCCGGCTGGCGACGTGGACTGCTTCGGCTTTGACGGGAAGAAGGGCGACGTTTGGCGCATCGAAGTGTTCTCCCATCGGCTCGACCGGCCGACCAAGCCGTTCCTCCTCGTGGAACGCGTGGGAGCGGCGCCTGAGGAGTTCTACGGCACCGATGCCGACGCCGGTTCGCCTCGCTTCAGCACGCTGCACAACGATCCCGGAACGCGCCTGGAGGTGAAGGAAGACGGCATTTATCGCGTGCAGGTGCGCGATCTCTTCGGCGCTTCGCGACGTGATCCGCGCAACGTCTATCGACTTTCGATTCGCAAGGAAGCGCCGGACTTCCGACTCGCCGCCATCTTCGAACCGCCGCCGGACAAGAAGGACATTCGCGCCGCCGCACCGCAGGCCGCCTTGCTCCGCGCCGGGGGCACCACCGCGATCCGGGTCGTGGCCTTGCGCCGCGACAATTTCGCCGGCGCAATCGAGCTCTGCGCGGAAGGTCTTCCCGCCGGAGTGCGGTGTGTGCCGATGAAGATCCTGGCCGGCAGGAGCGACGGCTACCTGCTGCTCACGGCCGATGAAAAAGTGGCCCGGTGGGTGGGCGCCATTCGCGTGACCGGAAAGGCTCGGGTGAACGACGCCGATGTCGTCCGGGAGGCGCGCGGCGGCGTGGTCATCTGGAACGCGCCCGACTTCGCCGCCGAGGCCGTGCCCGCGCGATTGACTCAGGAATTCATCCTCACCGTGGGCTCGTCCGAACCCGCGCCGGTGAGCGTGGACGCGGCGGAAGACAAGGTGTGGGAAGCGGCCAGCGGCGCGAAACTCCAGATCCCGCTGAAGATCACGCGCCGGGCTGATTTCAAGGAAGCGCTCAAGCTGAGCGTCGGCGGCGCGCCGGCGATTGAGAAAGCCAAAGAGATCGTGATCGACGCGAAGGACGCGACGGCCACCGCGACGATCGATCTCGCAGCGGTGAAGGTGCCGCCGGGTGAACACACGATCTATCTCCAGGCCCTGACGACGGGAAAATTCCGCGGCAAGGATGTGACCACGACGGTCTTCTCTTCGCCGCTCCGCATCTCCGTGAAATGATGAACGTCCCCCGCTCAAGCATCATGCTGGCGATCCTCGCCGGAGCCACTTCGTTCGCCGCGACGGCACCGATCCCGATTGCGGAACTGAAGCGCACCGATCCGGTGAGTTTCGATCGCGAGGTGCTCCCCTTCCTCAGCGACAACTGCCTCGCCTGCCATTGCCAGACCACCAGGAAAGGCGGGCTGAATCTCGAAACGCCGGAGCTGATGCTCAAGGGCGGGGAAAACGGTCCCGCAATCGTGCCGCAACGCGGGACCGAAAGCCTCGTCCTCCAGGCCGCCGCACACCTCGACGCCGATCTCGCCATGCCGCCGCGCGACAACAAGGCAAAGGCGAAAAACCTCACGCCCGCGCAGCTCGCGCTGCTCAAGCTCTGGATCGACCAGGGCGCGAAACCTTCCCCGAAAGTGGAGCGCAAACTCGACTGGCAGCCGATGCCCGCGGTGCTCGGCGCGATCGTCGGCGTGGCGGTGACGGCGGACGGGCAATTCGCCGCCTGCACGCGCGCCAATCGCGTCTGCATCTATCACCTACCCTCCGGCCGCGCGGTGCTGAATGAAGTGGCCCACCGCGATCAGGTGAATGCGGTCGCCTTCAGTCCCGACGGGACGCTGCTCGCCACCGGCGGCTATCGCGAAGTGAAGCTGTGGCGTCGCGTGCCGATCGAAGGCAAACCCGCGGAACCGCTCGCCGGTGCGACGGGGAAGATCGCGCGCGGCGACGGGCAGCGCGTCGTGACCGTGGAGGGAAATATCGCGAAGCTCTGCGGCGCCGACGGAAAGGTGATCGCCGAGCTGCGCGGGAACCGCTTCGCCCGCGAACGGATCGACGCGTGCGATCGGGCGCTGCAAGTTGCGACCGGCAACGTGGCCTTTCGGAAAGATGCCGTGACAGCCGCCGGAAAAGCGCTGCAGGTGGCGCAGGATCGCGCGAAGAAATCTGCGGAAGGCATCGCGCCGAAAGAGCAGGATCTTGCGGCAAAACAAAAGGCCCTGGCGAAGGCGCAGGAAGAGGCGGAGAAGGCGCGGGCCGAGTCCGATTCGGCGGCGCAAAAGATCGAATCGGCGAACAAGCAGATCGCGGAAGGGGAGGCAGCCGTAAAGAAGGCCGAGACCACAAGGGACGTGGCGTTGACGGAACTCGAACTCGCAAAGGCCGAGGCGCAGAAAACCGCCGCCGGAGTGACCGAAGCAAACGCTGCCGTCGAAACGGCCGAAGCCGCGCGCAAGAAAGCGGACGAGGCATTGCAAGCCGCGCGCACGGCAGCGACTGCCGCCGAGCAGCCGATTCGCGCGGTCGCGTTTTCGCCGGATGGCTCGACCGTCGTGACGGCCGGCGACGACCAGCTCATTCATTCGTGGAGCGCGGAAAACGGCGCGGCCTTCGACGTAATCCAGGGGCACAAAGCCGCCGTCACTGCGCTCGCCTTTGCGCCGAGCGGGGAACTCGTCTCGACCGCGAGCGACGGCTCCGCCCTCGCCTGGAACATCGCGCCGGCGTGGAAACTCGAGCGCACGATCGGCGCGAGCGAAGGCCCGTCGCCGCTCACCGATCGGGTGAACGCACTCGCTTTCAGCCCCGACGGCAAGCTGCTCGCCACGGGCAGCGGCGAACCTTCGCGCGGCGGCGAGATCAAGCTATGGGACGCCGGCAGCGCGCAACTCGTGCGCGACGTTCCCAACGTCCACAGCGATGCGGTGTTCGGCCTCGAATTTTCCCCCGATGGAAGACAGCTCGCCTCGGGCGCGGCGGACAAGATCGCGCGCATCGTCGATCCCGCGACAGGCAAGGTGGTGCGCAATTTCGAAGGCCACACTCATCACGTGCTCGCCGTGAGCTGGAGCCCCGATGGGCGCACGCTCGCCACCGCGGGCGCGGACAATGTCGTGAAGATCTGGGATGCGACGTCCGGCGATCGCAAAAAGAATATCGAAGGCTACGACAAGGAAGTGACCGCGGTGCGCTTCGCGGGCGTGAGCGGCGCCGTGCTGACGAGTTCCGGCGACAACAAAGTCCGCCTCGTCGGCCTCGACGGGAAAGAAATTCGCGCCTTCCCCGAGGTCGCCGATTTCATGGGCGGCGCCGCGGTGACGGCCGATGGCAAGGTGATCGTCGCCGGCGGCCAGGACAGCGTGCTGCGCGTGTGGAATGCGGCGGACGGCAAGCCGCTGGCGGCATTCCCGCGGTAGAGGCTCACTCAAAAGAAATCCGTCATTCCGACCGGAGCGGAGCGCAGTGGAGGAATCTCTCGCATCCGCGGGCAGCGGCGGTGCGGAGCATCGGTCGATCGGCTCCGCGCCACCTCCGCCCCGGATGCGAGAGATTCCTCCACTCCGCTACGCTCCGGTCGGAATGACGGCGTTTCGTGCATTCACAATTCCACCGCGGCCGGCCATGCGCGAAGGCCCCGATTGCAACGCCTTGGCGATTTGGTAACGTGCCCCCCGTCTCCGGTTCCGACGCGTCCGCGCATCCACTTTCGGCCCGGCCATTCTCAACCTCAAACACCCCACCTCTCATGGCTCAAGCGATCATGGATCCCGAGGAAGTGCGCCGCTTCGCGAAGGAACTGAAGCGATTCAACGACGACGTGCAGGTGCGCGCCGCGTCGCTCCAGTCGCGCTTCACCGCACTCGGCAGCACCTGGCAGGATCAGGAGCACGAGAAGTTCGGCGAGGAGTTCATCTCCACGATGAAGGTGCTGAAAAAGTTCGTGGAGTTCTCGGAAAAGCACACCCCTTTCCTCCTGCGAAAGGCGCAACGCATCGAGGAATACCTGGATCAGCGCTAGCGGATGGCGGAGCAGGCCAGAGTCACCTCGATCGATGCGCTCGAATCGTTTCGCGCGAGCGTCATCCTGTACCTGGCCTCCGCACACCAGCATCTCGACTCGGTGGGCGACGACGTGCGGCGGATGCGAGGGTGGGTGCAGACCGATCAGCGACTGCACTGGGAGGGACAATTGCGCCGGCGCCGGCAAAAGCTGGAGATGGCCGAGCAGGAGCTTTTCAGCGCGAAGCTCTCGGGGCTGCGCGACAATATTTCCGCGCAGGAAAATGCGGTGCGCAAGGCAAAGGCGGCGCTCGCCGAGGCGGAGGAAAAGCTGCGCAATGTGAAGCTCTGGACACGCAATTTCGATCACGGCGCGGATCCGCTGATGAAGCGGCTGGAAGGGCTGCGCCAGCTCCTCGATCACGACATGCCCAAGGCGATCTCCTATCTTTTGCAGGCACAAAAGACGCTCGAGGGTTACTCCGAATCCGCGCCCTCGGCGCCGCTCGCGTCCCCGCCGCCGCTGGTCGAGGAGCCTGGAGCGTGATTTCATTTCTCCCAAAACTCCCGATGAATACCCGAGCCGCCGCGGCCAACCTCGCCCAAGCAACCAAGGATCTCTACATCGCCTGGCAGCAGACGAAGTCCTCCTGGCGCGACACGAAGAGCGCGGAGTTTGAGAGCCGGTTTCTCGACCCCCTGCCGGGCTACATCGCGCGCTCGGCGACGGCGATCGAGGAGCTGGATGGGCTGCTCAGAAAGGTGAAGGCCGACTGTGAGTAGCCGCGTCGATCTCCGGATCAGTCACAGCCTGGAATTGCTCGCGGCGCTGAAGCGCACGGGTGCGGAATTCGCGAAACGGGAAGAGGCAATCACGCACGATCTGAACGGCCGGCGGTCGGCGGCCCGGCGCAAGTACCGCGATGCCATGGCGCGCGTGGAGGCGGCGCTCGCCATCCAGATCGCGGATGCGGAGACGGTGTTCGCAGGGGCGGAAAATCGGATCAAGGAGAGCTACAATGCCCGCAAGGCCCGCATCGAGCGCGTGCGCATCGCGGCGCTGCGGCAACTTCCCAAGAAGGCCGAGGAGGTGCGGGGAAAATGGATCGGGGATTTGCAAGTGAAGCAGGTGCACGCGGAACGGCGGCGCGACGTGGAGCTGAAAAAATCCGAGAAGGCGCATGCGGAGCGGCTCGAGAAATTCGAGGCGCAGCGCAAACTGCTGGTGGGCCTCGCGAAGGGTGCGCATGTGGCCTTCGAAGGGTTTCCGTCGTTTGGCCGGTTGATCGGGCGTGAATCCGAAACACCGGCCGAGGCGCCGGAAGACGCGCCTACGCTCGAGGAGTTTGAACAGCGAGTGGCTGCGGCTCGCGACCACTACAAAGCATTTCGCCGGAGGGTGCTGCCTCGGGTTTTCGGCGTGCTGCACCTTTCAGGATTGCTCGTGATCATCCTGGTGATCGGCGTCGTCCTCACGGTGCTGCTCGGCTTTCAGCCATCGACCTACCGAGTGGCTGGCGCGGTGGTCGGGGTGTTGCTGGTCGCGGCGGTCGCGGTGTATCGGATCGGCAAACGGAACGCCGCGCCAACGGCGAAGGCGCTGGCCGAAGCTTTGAACGAAGCGGCAAAGACCGAGGTCGCCTGCGAAGCCATGATCAAAAGCACGCGCGAACATGATCATGGAATCATCCTGAGCGGGTTCGATGTCACCTGCGCCGAGATTGCCGCGAAGTGGAGCCGCGCGGACGAGGTCGAGGCCGACTTCCAAATCCGCATGCGGCGCAAGATCGAAAAGCAGGCGCCCCGTGCCACCTCCCGGAACGCCGAACTCTTTCGCAGCAAACACCGCCGCATCGCCCCGGAACGGGACGCGCGGATCGAGCGACTCAAAAAGGCGGCCGACGAACAGAAGCAAAAGCTGACCGAGAAATATGACGCGGAATCCGCCGTCCTTGCGAGCGAAGAGGCGGCGCGCTGGAGTGAACTCGAGGCTGGGTGGAAGCTCGAGATCACCCCCACCCATGAAGCCATCGCCGCGATGAACGCCGCGACGGAAACGAGCTTTCCGCCGTGGTCCGGGCCGTTCGTTGAAGCCTGGACGCCGCCCGCGCAGTTCACGCCCGCGGCCCGCTTTGCCAGCCTCGAACTGGATCTCGCGAGCACACCAGATGCGATGCCGAAGGATCCACGGCTCGCCTGGCCGGGATCTGCCCACGTCTCCATCCCCCTCGCGCTCACCTTCCCCGAGCGCGGCTCGCTGCTCTTCGAAGCGCCCGACTCCGGCGATCCCGTGGTGAGCGGCACGATCAACAATCTCATCCTCCGCCTGCTCTCCACGACGCCGGCGGGAAAACTCTCCTTCACCATCTTCGATCCCGTCGGGCTCGGGCAGAATTTTGCCGGCCTCATGCATCTCGCGGATTACGAGGAGAGCCTGATCAACCGCCGCATCTGGACGCAGCGCGACCAGCTCGACGAGCGCCTCGCGGAGCTCAGCGAGCACATCGAGAAGGTCATCCAGATGTACCTGCGCAACGAGTACGCGACGATCACCGAGTACAACGCGCAGGCCGGCAGCGTGGCGGAGAAATATTACTTCCTCGTCGTCGCGGATTTCCCCGCGGCCTTCAGCGAGACGGCGGTGAAGCGGCTGCAAAGCATTGCGGCGAGCGGCCCGCGATGCGGGGTCTTTACCTTCATCCACTGGGATCCGCGCCAGCCGATGCCGGACGGCTTTGTGCCCGATGAACTGCGCAAGAACAGTGTCTGCCTGCACCTTGAAGGCGGGCAGTTTGTCATCGATCGCGAACAGACCCTGGCGGGCGCGACGCTGGCATTCGATCGGCCGCCAGAGCCGGAACTCGCAGCCGCGCTCGTCCACAAAATCGGCAGGGCGAGCATCGATTCAAACCGCGTCGAAGTGCCGTTCTCGCAGATCGCGCCGAAGCCGGAGGAGCTGTGGAAGAGCGACACGACGAACGAGCTGAAGATCGCGATCGGCCGCACCGGCGCGACCAAGCTCCAGTATCTGGCGATCGGCAAAGGCACCCGGCAGCACGCGCTCTTAGCGGGCAAGACGGGCTCGGGAAAATCGACGCTTTTCCACGTGATCATCACCAACCTCGCGCTCGCGTGCAGTCCCGAGCAGGTCGAGTTTTACCTCATCGATTTCAAGAAGGGCGTGGAGTTCAAATGCTACGCCTCGGCGCGCCTGCCGCACGCGCGGGTGATCGCCATCGAGAGCGACCGCGAGTTTGGCCTGAGCGTGCTCCAGCGCGTGGATGAAGAGCTGAAGCGGCGCGGCGACATGTTCCGCAAGCTCGGGGTGCAGGATATTGCCGGATACAAAAAGGCGGGCGGCACCGAGCCGGTGCCGCGATCGTTGCTGATCATCGACGAGTTCCAGGAGTTCTTCGTCGAGGACGACACCGTGGCGCAGGGCGCATCGGTGCTCTTCGATCGCATCGTCCGGCAGGGCCGCGCGTTCGGCATCCATGTGCTGCTCGGTTCGCAGACGCTCGGCGGCGCCTACACGCTCGCTCGCGCGACGCTCGGGCAGATGGTCATTCGCGTCGCGCTCCAGTGCAACGAGGCCGACGCGTATTTGATTATGGACGAAAACAATCCCGCGCCGCGGCTGCTCTCGCGTCCCGGCGAAGGCATCTACAACGACGCCGCCGGCGCGATCGAGGGGAACAGTCCGTTCCAGGTGGTGTGGATTTCCGACGATGAACGGGATGCGCGTCTCGAACAGATCCACGCGCTGGCGGAAGCCGCGCACGCGGGTTATCGCAGCCCGATTGTCTTCGAAGGAAATGCGCCGAGCGACATTCGCGAAAACGACCTGCTCCGCTTCGCTCTCGACACCGTCCCGCTGGCCGCGCCGACCGCCGGACGCTGCTGGCTCGGGGCGCCAAATTCGATCAAGGGACCGACCGAAGCGGTGTTCACGCGCCAGAGCGGGAACCATCTGCTCATCGTCGGCCAGCGCGACGAAGCGGCGATGTCGCTGCTCGGCATCTCGCTGCTCTCGCTCGCCGCGCAGTATCCGCTCGGCACCGTGAAGTTCGTCCTCCTCCACGCGGCGACTCCGGGCTCGCCGGATGAGAGCTTCATCGCCCAGATCGCGGCGGCGGTGCCGCACGGCGTGACCGTCGCGCACGGGCAGGAGATCGCGGTGGCGATCAATGAACTGGCCGAGGATCTCAAAACGCGCACCGCCGGCGGGGAAGGCGGGCCGACGGTGTTCCTGCTCGTCCACGGGTTGCAAAAATTCAAGAAGCTGCGGCAGGAGGATGACTTCGACTTTTCCGGCGGCAGCGCGGAGAGCGGGCCGAACACCGGCGCGCAGTTCGGCGAACTGATCCGCGAAGGGAGCACGCAGGGCATGCATATCCTCGCGACCGTGGACACCTTCAACAGCGTGGGCCGCTTCATCAGCCGGAAATCGCTGAGCGAATTCGAAATGCGCGTCGTTTTCCAGATGAGCGCGAACGACTCCGCGAGCCTGATCGATTCGCCGAAGGCCGGAAACCTCGGCCTGCACCGCGCACTGCTGCACAATGAAGCACAGGGTTACGATGAGACCTTTCGCCCCTACTCGATGCCAGACGCGGAGTGGCTCCGCGAGGCCGCGGCGAAGCTGGCGACGCGGCTCACGTAGTGGGACAGGCATCTTGCCTATCACAGCGGGCATCTTGCCCGAAACGCCTCACGGGAAAGATGCCTGAGCCACATCTCACGCTCGCCGGTTCGCCGCGAGCGTCGATCTTCCCGAGCGGCAGGGTGTTCCGCCCGCCACCGCCTGCACGGTCGGAAATCCTGTTTGCGCGCACCCCGCATCGCAGGCACCCTCTGCCTATGAGCACGGAGACGATCGAGCAAAAATTGACTGACCTCGAACGGCGCATGGCTGCACTCGAGGCGCTGGCCGGCCAGCGCAAGCCAAAGGGCGCGTGGCGTGAAGTCATCGGTTGGGAGGAAGACGACTCGCTCTTCCGCGAAGCCGTGCAGCTAGGCGCGCAGTGGCGGGCCAAGGCGAACGCCGAGGGCAGGTAGCGCGGTGTTTGCCGTCCTGGACACGAATCACTACGTTGCCCTCGCGGCTGGCGGGGAGCTTTCGCAGATGTTGAGCGAGCGCGCCGGCAAGACGGACACGGACTTTTTCATCACCGTCATCACCCCGCAGGAAATCGCCCAGGGCTGGCTGGCTGCCATCCATCGTGAACCCGCGGGGCCGCGGCAGGTCTTCGCGTATCGCAGGTTTATGCACAGCCTGCTCGGATTTCCGAAGCTCACCATTTTGCCCTTCGACGACGAGGCGGCGAACTGTTTCACGGCGCTGCAAAACCAGCGCATTCGCATCGGCACGATGGACTTGAAAATCGCCGCCATCTGCATCGCGCACGACGCTCTCCTCCTCAGCCGGAACCTCGTGGACTTCGAGAAAGTACCCGGCCTGCGCGTGGAGAACTGGCTGGACTGAGCGGACCGAGCGAGTCGCCCCGCCGTCAGTATTCGGGGGCGGTGGGATCTGGCATGTTCGGAGTGGCGGTCTCCGCGCGCAGGGCGTCAGCGCTGACGCTTTGCGGCGAGGACGGCTTCGATCTTGCCGAGGGGCAGGGTGTTCACGACGTCGGCGCGGGTGAGCCAGCCTTTGCGGGCGGTGCCGACGCCGAACCAGAGGAACTGCAAGTGCGAGGTGTGATGGGCGTCGGGATTGATCGCGCACTTCACGCCCTTTTCTCTGGCGAGCGGCCACCAGCGCCAGTCCATGTCGAGGCGGCGCGGGTTGGCGTTCAGCTCGATGATCGTGCCCGTGGCGGCGGCGGCTTCGATGATCGCGGGGACATCGACCTGGTAGCCTTCGCGGGAAAGGAGCAGCCGGCCGGTGAGGTGGCCGAGCATGGTGATGTGCGGATTTTCCATCGCGCGGATGATCCGGCGGGTCATCTCGGCCTCGGGCAGATTGAAGACGGTGTGGACGGAGGCCACGGCGTAGTCGAGCTGGGCGAGGACTTCGTCGGGAAAGTCGAGCGAGCCGTCTTTCAAGATATCGACCTCGTTGCCTGCAAAGAGCCGGAAGGATTTGCCGAAGGTTATATTCAGTTCGCGAATCTCCGCGACCTGCGCGAGCAATTGCTCGTCGCTGAGCCCGTGGGCTTGGAAGGAGGACTTCGAGTGATCGGCGATGCCGAGATATTGGAGGCCGAGTTCCTGGGCGCCTTCCGCCATCTCGGCGAGGGTGCAGCGGCCGTCGCTGGCGGTGGTGTGATTGTGAAACGTGCCGCGCAGATTCTCCGGCTCGATGAGGTCGGGCAGAGTGTGATTCTCCGCCGCCACGAACTCCCCACGATCTTCGCGCAGCTCCGGCTCCACGTAGTCGAGCCCGAGGGCGCGATACAGCTCGGCTTCCTCGCGGATGGCTGGAGGGTCCGCCAGTGGAGTTTGGAGCTTGGATTTTGGAGCTTCGAGCGGAGCGAGCCGGTATTCGTTGAGCGTCCAGCCGCGGGCGAGGGCGCGCTGGCGCATGACGATGTTGTGCTCCTTCGAGCCGGTGAAGTAGTTGAGCGCGAAAGGAAATTCGGTGTCCTTCACCACGCGGAGATCGGCCTGGATGCCTGACTTTAGGCGTACGCTCGATTTCGTCGCGCCGCTCGCCATGACGCTTTCGACCATCTCGTGTCTGACGAAAAACTCGGACACTTCCGCGGGCGCGTTGGTCGAGACGAGGAAGTCGAGGTCGCCGACGATTTCCTTGCGCCGGCGGTAACTGCCGCACGCGGCCACGCGGGTCACCGCCGGATGCTGGCGCAGATCGTCGAGCAGATGCTCGGCATCCGAGGCGATGTCGCCGAGGCGGAAGCGGCCGGCGTGTTTTTCCCTCGCGGCGATGGCGATGAGGATGTTGTCGGCGGTCTTCTTGCCGAAGCCGGCGAGCGTGGCGACGCGGCCTTCGTTCACCGCGGCGGTCAGCTCCGCGATGGAGGTGACGCCGAGTTGCTCCCACAGCGCCTTGATCTTTTTCGGCCCGAGTCCCTGCAAGGTGAAGAGCTCGAAAAGCGTGGCGGGAAATTCCTTCCGCAGCTCATTGAAATAGACCAACTCACCGGTGGTCACGAGTTCGTGGATCTTCTCCGCGATCGCTTTGCCGACGCCGGGGATTTCCGGGAAGGTGCTGGCGTCGGCGAAGTTGTCGAGCTTGCCGGCGAAGGTTTCCAGCGCCCGCGCGGCATTGGTGTAGGCGCGAATCTTGAAGGGGTTTTCGCCCTTCAACTCGAGGAGTTGGGCGATCGATTCGAAGATGTCGGCGATCTGGTCTTTGGTGATCTGGGCCATGCGCGGGGCGGGAAATCTACGGTGCCAGAGCGAGCGATGTCACGAGTTTGCGCGGCCGGCGCGCGCGCCACCCGATCGACGCTCAATGCACCGCCGGGCGCGCGAGATATTTTCCACGGCCGATCGTGCCCACGAACTTCCCATCGCGCACCGCGACCTCGCCACGCACCGTGACGACGCTCGGGCGGCCCTCGATCGGCCAGCCTTCGAAGGCGCTGTAATCCACCGCCATCGTCTGCGTCGCGGCGGAGATCGTGCCCCGGTAGTCGGGATCGAAGACGACGAGATCCGCGTCGCTGCCGATGGCGATCGTGCCCTTGCGCGGGAAGAGGCCGAAGAGCTTCGCGGCCTGCGTGCTGGCGACGTTGACGAAGGTTTGGAGGTCGAGCTTCCCGCTCTTCACGCCATAGCTGTAGAGCAGGTTGATGCGGTCTTCGAGCGAGGGGATCCCATTGGGGATTTTGGTGAAGTCGTCGCGCCCCATCGGCTTCTGCGTTTTGAAATCAAAGGGCGCGTGATCGGTCGCCACGGTCTGCACCAGCCCGCTCTGCAAGCCGCTCCAGAGCACCGCCTGGTTGCGTTTGTCGCGCAGCGGCGGCGACATGACGTACTTCGCGCCCTCGAAGTCGGGCCGCTCGGCGTCGGTTTTATCGAGGAGCAGATACTGAATCAGCGTCTCGACGCTCACCCGCACGCCGCGCTGCCGGGCCGCGATCGCCTCGTCGAGCGCTTCCTGGCAGCTCAGATGCACGATGTAAGTCGCCGCGCCGGTCAGCTCCGCAAAGGTCATCAGATGATGCACACCCTCCGCCTCCACCCGCGGCGGACGGCTCGAGTGGTGCCCCTCCGGTCCGGTCACGCCCGCGGCGAGCAGCTCCTTCGCGCGCTCCGCGATCAGCGTCTCGTTTTCGCAATGCGCGGTGACGATCACGCCAAGTTCCCGCGCGAGCTTCAGCGTGCGGTAAAGCTCCGTGTCGTCGATCCCGAACGCGCCTTTGTAGGCGAGGAAAATTTTGAATGACGAATTGCCCCGCGCGACGATCTCGCGGAGCTGCGATTCGGCGCCGTCGTCGAACTTCGTCACGCCCATATGAAAGGTGAAGTCGCACGCCGACTTCCCGACCGCCTGCGACATCCACAATTCAAAACCCGCCAGCGCCTCGTCCGCGCGCGACGGGCAGCACATCTCGATCAGCGTGGTCGTCCCGCCCACGAGCGCGGCCTTCGAGCCCGACTCGTAAGTGTCCTTCGAGAATGTGCCCATGAACGGCAGGTAGATGTGGACGTGCGGATCGATGAACCCGGGGAAGACGAGCTTGCCCGTTGCGTCGATGATCTCCGCGCCCGGCGGCGCGTCGAGGTCGCGGCCGATCCGCGTGATCGTTTCGCCTTCGCAGAAAATGTCCGCGGTGAAATCGCTGTCGGCGGTGACGACCCGACCGTTCTTGATCAGCAAGGGCATGGTGGGTTTCTTGTTCCAGCAATCCCCGGCCGTTGCGACTCAAAAGCAGCGCGAAATCAGTTAATCGCCGCGCGGTAGTCGCCCTCGGCATCGAAGGTGCCGGTCGGATTGCTGGTTGCCGCCTCCACCGCGCCGTTGAGGGTGCGCAGGTAGTTGGTGATCGCGCCGGCGGTGATCCCGAAGGGCGTCCCGCCATTGCTCGTCTCCACATTGCGGAGCACGACTGTCCCGATGGTGCCCGCGCTGAGGTTGCTGGCGATGAAGTAATCGGTGCCGGATTCCTTCCCCTGGATGAGGAACTTGTCGAGCACCCTGGCGGTGGCGACGCTGATGTTCGATTTTTCGACGCCCAGTGCTTCGATCACGCCCACGTTTCCGAATACCTGGAGCCCCGAATCCCGAATGAAACCGGCGGCATCGATCTTCGTGACCTTCTGGAGCGGATCGTCGAGGTGGATTTGGACGTTGAACAGGTCGCCGGCGAGAGTCCGCGCCTTGTCGCCGGTCAGGACCAGATTTCGCAGCCCCTGCGCGGTGAGACTGCCCCCGGACCATTCGTCGGCGGTAATGGAAAAGACGGTTCCGTTGGGGACGTTGAAGGTGACGTTGGCGATGCTGCCTTTGACCGCAAGGACGTCGAGGCCGGTGAGGCCCGGGCTGGTCGCGGTGAGCGTGAGGTTCTTGAAATCGCCGGGCAGCCCCTTCCCGCCCGTGACGGTGACATCTCCAAACTTGATGGCGGTGAGATTGCCGCCCGACCATTGTTGAACGGTCAATTTCCTGACATCGGCGGCCGCGGTCAGCGTGGCCCCGATCACGTTCGCGGCGGTGAATTTCTCGATGGAATTGGTGGCCGTGATGGAGCCGGTGAAATCGCCTTTGAAATCCACGGTGTCGAAGAAAGCGGCCGTGAAGGAACCCGCGTTCCCGCCTTTCACCACGAGCTTTTCGACCGTGGTGGAGACCTGGCCCGGGAGAACTGCCCCGCCGGCAAGGATCCAGCCGGCTTCGACGCTGCCGGCGACCAGGGACTTGATGTCGTTTTTCACGTTCCAGGAGGCACCCTTGAGGGCACCTGCGATGTCGGCACTGCCGATGCCATCGCTCACGCCTTTCGGAAGCGGCTCGCCGGGCTGGATGGTGATGTTGACGTTGGCCGTAAAGTCGCCAGTCGTGGAAAGACCAGCTCCGAACTTGGTGATGATGGACTTTACCCACTTGGCATTGAGCGACCCGCCATTGTCCCACCCACCGGCCGTAATCTTCTCGATCCCTGCTGCACTCGCGGTGATGTTGATGCCGTCGATCGACTTTGCGGTCACACTCTTGATCCCGACGCCTTTTCCATTGTCGCCCGTGGCGGTGATGTGATTGCCGAGGGTCCCGCCGATCTTGATCCCGCTGAATGACTTTGCCGTCAGCCCAGTCGCCGTCACGCCGAGTAGATTCTGCGCGATGTAAATGTTCTCCGCATCGCCTTGCGCGTTGATGGTCAAGGACTCCGCCGACACCGCGCCGATATCGCCAATCTTGCCCGTCCCAGTCGTAGTGATGGTGACGTTCTTGAGCGCACCGACGACCTTCGCCTTGCCGAGCGCGTAGCCCTTTGCGTTCGCGCCGCTCAGGGTCAGGTTCGCCGCAAAGTCGCCGGCCGCGGACTCCTTGCGATCACCGTTGGTGTCGATGTTGGTGATAAATGGTGCGGAGATCCCGCTGCCGGCGCCCTTCTGCCAGTCGGTCACGTCGAGGTCGGCGATGCCCGCATTGACGACCGCGGTGAGGCCCGTGACGCGCTCGGCAAAGATGGTCGCGGGCGGAGTGCCCGAAACGGCTCCGATGATCAGGACCTTGTCCGTCCCGAGGTCGCCGACGATGAGGGAGGCGAGGCCGAGCGGAAAATTGAGATCCCCAGTCACGTCGGTTCTCGGCAGCTTCAGCCCCTTCATCGTGCTGAGCGCAGTGATGTCGTCCAGCCGGATGCGATTGTCGCTGAAGATGCTGGGCCCCTTGAAAACCCCGGCGAAGGCGACCGACGCCGCAGACGTGCCGGTGAACACGAGATCGGTGGCCGGAACCGGGAAGTTGCTCAGCTCGAACTCGCCCATGCCCGGCCCGGCGATATCGAAGCTGGCCAGCGTGCCGTCCCCGGTTTCCGAGGCGCTGAGTACCACGTGACGCCCATTCACCTGCCCAAACTGGTACTGCCACTCGAAGGCCGCACTCGCGGCATGATTGTTGGCGTGGGAAAATCCATCGAAAAAGAAGTTTGGGTCCACTTCCACGATCAGGTGAAAGCCGGTGCCGGGCGTGAAATTGAAGGGCGTCTCGCCGAAGACAAAGTTGGGATCGACGCTGCCGCCCAGGATCAGGTCGGGCATGTCGAAGCGGACGGATTTTTTGACGCTGTCGCCCGGCCCCAGCGTGACCGACGTGTTCGGTTTCCCGTCCACCACGGTGCGATATTTGGCGTGGAGCGCAATGTCGTTGGCGATTGGGTTTGGGATCGCGCCGGTCTGCTTCGAGAGCCAGACATTCACCTCGAGCAGGCTGGTCTTGAACAGCGTGTCGCCCGCGTTGGTGATCGTGTAATTGATTGTCGCCGCGTCGCCGGGGACGGCGAGCGTCGGGTCCGGCAGCTTGATCGAATCGATCACGACCGTGAGATCGACGGCAGGCGCGATGCGAGGTTCGAGCGGTTCGATAAGGCACGGCACGAAAGAGTTGTGACGCTTCATAGGAAGGTTCCGGTTGAGTTTGAGATCCTTTCCAAAAGCTCTGCCCCGGACCCCGGAACGCAACAATTTATTGCCGAGTCGTGGAGAGGGTTGTTACACGAACTTCGTCAGCCCAGCACGGCGAGCGGGCTACGCCGGAAGCAGGACGCGGTAATCGCCATCCACATCAAACGGAGACTTACTCGGGTCGAGCCCGACGGCGGACTCGACGACCGCGCCACCGATCTTCCGGAGGTATTTGTCGATGGTGGTCGCGCTGAAGCCGAACGGCGTCCCCCCATTGGTCGTCTTCACGTTGTTCACGATCACGGTGTCGATGCGCTTCGCGTTCACGTTGCTGGCGATGAAGAAATCCGACCCGGTCTTGCCCTTGATGATGACCTTGTCGATGTCGCCGTTGATCGTCTTGATTGTGGCGCCATTCATCCCGAGCGCCTGGACCAACCCGAGATTGCCTTGTGTCTCGATCGTCGAGTTTTCGATAAAGCCGGCCACGTCGGTCTTGGTCAGTCTGGCTCCGGGATCGAAGAGTTTGATGGTCACGCCAGAGAGGTCGCCGCGGATGTTGGCGGCCTTGTCGCCATTGAGATCCAGATTGAGAAGGGCTTGCGCGGTCAGACTGCCACCGATCCACTCCTTGGCGGTGATCGTGCCGAGATAGGCCTGCGCCGCGTCGATGATGAGACTGGCGAGACTGCCTTTGGCGGTGAGTTTGCCGAAACCATTGCTGGGTCCCGAGCCGGTGATCTTGAGCGTGGTGTTCTTCAAATCGCCCGCCACGCCCTTGGCTCCCGTGAAGGAAAGATCGCCGAAATCGGGTGCGGTGATGCTGCCGCCGGACCATTGATCAGCGGTGAATTTCTTCACGAAGCCCGAGGCGTTGAAAGTGGCTCCGATGACCTTTGCCGCGGTGAAGCTGCCGATGCTCTGAGACTCGCTTGTTTCAGTCTTGATCGAGCCGGTAAAATCGCCCTTGAACTCGACTTTATCGAAAATCCATGTGGTAAAACTGCCGGCCACCGCTCCTTTCACCAATAGATTTTCGATGCGTGTCACCTTAGCGGCATCGGTCGTTTCACCGAGAAGGCTCCAGCCGGCTTCGACGCTTCCGGCGGTCAGCGATTTGATTTTCCCTTTGATATTCCAGGTCCCGGTCTTGAGCGCCCCGGCGATGGTCGCAGTGCCGATGCTCGGGGTGGGCGCGTCTATGATCGAAATTCCGGTGAGGTTGAGGGTCGGGGTGAAGTCGCCCGTCTTCGTGGTCAGCGTCTTTACCGTCTTCGCCTTGAGCTCGCCGCCGCCTGTCCAGTCGCCGGCCTCGACTTTTTCAATGCCCCCGTTTTCTGCCTTGATGTTGATGGCCTGAATGGCTTTTGCCACCACGCTCTTGATGCTGAGCCCCTTGTCATCGGCGCCGGTCGCGGTGATGTGATTGCTGAGATTTCCACCGACTTTGATGAGGCCGAATGACTTGGCGGTGAGCCCGGTCGCCGTCGCCCCGGCCAGGTCCTGGAAGATGAGAACGTCCTCCGCGGCCCCCTGCACATTCATGCCCCATTGGTTCGCCGACTTTGCCACGATGTCGCCGACCTTCCCCGTGCCGGTGGCGGTAAAGGTGGACTGCTTGAGCTGCCCGACGACGGTCACCTCGCCAAGGGCAAATCCCTTCGCGTTCGCCCCGTTCAGATTGATGCTGGCCGCGAAGTCACCCGCGACCGAAGCCTTGCTGTCGCCCTTGGCCGAGAGATCGCTGATAAACGGCGTCGTGATCGTGTCAGCCGCGCCCCCTTTCTGCCAATCGATCACCTGCAGCACGCCGAGGCCGACGCCCGCCGTGAGATCGAGATCGTTGACGCGCCCGAGGATCACTGTCGCCGGCGGATCACTCGCGCCGCCGCCAATGTTGATATGCTTTCCGCTCCCGCCGATATTCCCGAGCTCCAGCCCGGCGAGCGCGCCGGTCGCGTCCACGCTGCCCGTGAGGTCGAACTTCGGCAGCTTGATTCCCTTCATCGGGCTGTCGGCGGTGATGTTGTTCAGCGTGAGCCGATCGTTTCCGGCCTTGTTCTTGAAAACCGCCGCGGCCCCGAATGACCCGGCTGAAGTGCCGGTGAAGGCGAGATTGTTCCGGTTGGTAGGATCGCCTGCGGTGGCATTCACGACGCTGATCGTACCCTTGCCGGAACCGGACAAACTGAAGTCGGCGGACGGCCCGGGGAACGTGCGGGTCGTGGTGTCGAACGTTCCGCTGGTGGTGTGCAGGTCCACGTTGCTGCGGGAGCCGACGGTGCCAAACTGATACTGGTAATCGAACGGCCCCGCCGGCGCGGCGAAGTTGTTCCGGTGAGAGAAGAAAAAGGGTTCGTTTTCGTTGCCGCCATCGACCTCCGCCACGATGTAGTGCAGCCCCGGCGTCATGTTGAAGGGATGGTAAACACTCGGACCGCCGGGATCGTTCGTGAAGTAGAGGTCCCCCGGCGCCACGGTTCCCTCCCCGAGAATCAAATCGGGCAGCGTGAATTTCTTCGTGATGATTTTCGGATTTCCCCCCTCCGACACCGGCTTGAGGTTCAGCGGCACATCCTTCTCGCCCTCCACGATCTTCATCGACTTGGCGGTGTTCCGTCCAAAATTGCCGCCGTTATAAACCGAGTCGCCGGGCTGCTGCCCCGCGCCGGGGTCCGGCACGAGCCAAATGTTGATGTCGGTGGTGTTCTTCGCGACCTCGTCGCCGATGTTCTCGATGGTCATCGTGATCGTGCCCGAGTCGCCGGGAACGGCGACGTTCGGGAACTCGATGCTCGTGATTTTCAAAAGCAGATCGACGGCCGGCGCGATGCGCGCTTCGAGCGGTTCGATAAGGCACGGCACGAAGGGGCTGTAACGTTTCATAGGGCGGTTCCGGTTGAGTTTAAGATCCTCTCTAAAAACTCTGCCCCGGACCCCGGAACGCAACAATTTATTGCCGCCCAACCGGGGGGGGCGGTGGCTGCAAAGTGGCGGCTACTTCTTCCACACTTCGCCCACGCCCTCGCCGAACCAGCGGGTGCTGACGACTTTTTGCTGGGTGTAGAATTGCACGGCTTCGCGGCCCTGGATGTGGAGGTCGCCGAAGAAGGATTCGTCCGAATCAGGCACCCTTCCTTGCTCCCGGCAAAGCAGCCGTGCTAGTCTATTCACCATGAGCACGGTCACCGTTGAATTGCCCGACGAACTCGCCACCGAACTCGAACGTGTGGTGGCTTCCGGCTGGTTTACCGATCAGGGCGATGCGGTGCGCGAGGCTCTGCGAGCGCTCCTCGCCGGGCGGCGCTATGCGCTCCAGGAACGCCAGCAACTCGATGACGTTGCCTGGGCCCTGGCGGCGAAGGATGTGCGGCGGTGAAGCTGCTCATCGCTGACACCGGCCCGGTGCTGCACCTGCACGAGGCGGGCGCGCTGCACCTGCTGCCGCTGCTCGGTGAGATTCACGTGACGCCCATGGTGCTGGCGGAACTGCGCCGACTCGCGCCCACCATCTTCGATCCGGAACCGCCCGCGTGGCTGACGGTAGTCGAGCCTTCGTCCGCAGCGTCGGCTCGCGCAGCACAATGGGTCGCCGGTGGTTTGCTCGATGAGGGTGAGGCGGAGGCGTTGGCACACGCATTGGAAGCGATGCCTGATCTTTTCGTCACTGACGACACAGCGGCGCGATTGATGGCGGAATCGCTCCGCGTGCCGGTCCGCGGTTCGCTCGGCGTGGTCTTGTATTGCGCCGCGACGGGCCGTGTGGATGAGCCGACCGCCAAAGCGCATTTAACCGCGCTCAGCAACCGCTCAACGCTCTGGCTTTCTGCCCGTGTGCGGCAGGCGGCGGCGGAAGCGCTCGCGAAGATTTTCCCGTAGCCTGCGCGGCTCCATCGACGCGTTCGGCACCTACTTCTTCCACACGTCGCCCACGCCCTCGCCGAACCAGCGGGTGCTGACGACTTTTTGCTGGGTGTAGAATTGCACGGCTTCGCGGCCCTGGATGTGGAGGTCGCCGAAGAAGGATTCGTCCCAGCCCGTGAAGGGAAACATCGCCATCGTCGCGGGCACGCCGACGTTGATCCCGACCATGCCGGCTTTGACACGGTGCTTGAACTCGCGCGCGGCCTTGCCGGAGTTGGTGAAGATCGCGGCGCCGTTGCCGTAGGCGGAGGCGTTGGCTTGGGCGATCGCAGCGTCGAGGTCGTCCATGCGCATGACGTTGAGCACGGGGCCGAAGACCTCCTCGCGGGCGATGGTCATCTTCGGCTGCACGTGATCGACGATCGTGGCGCCGACGTAGAAGCCGCCGGGCGCTTCCGGCACGCGCACGCTGCGTCCATCGGCGATGATCTTCGCGCCTTCGCTCTCGCCGCTGGCGACGAGGCTGAGCACGCGGTCGCGATGCGGCGCGGTGATCACCGGTCCCATGTCGGGCTGCGCGGCGCGGTCGGTCGGGCCGACCTTGATCGCGTGCGCGGCTTCGATGAGCGAGGGCAGCATCCGCTCCGCCGCGGCGCCCACGGCGAGCGCGGTGGAGCCGGCCATGCAGCGCTCGCCGGCGCAGCCAAAGGCGGCGGTGGAAAGGCTCTCGACGGTCTTCGCCACGTCGGCATCGGGCATGACGACGATGTAATTTTTCGCGCCGCCATTGGCTTGCACGCGCTTGCCGTGGCGCGTTCCCGTTTCCCAGATGTGCCGGGCGACCGGCGTGGAGCCGACGAAGGAAATCGCGCGCACCTTCGGATGAGTGAGCAGCGCATCGACCGCTTCGCGTCCGCCGTGAACGAGGTTGAGCACGCATTTCGGCAGGCCCGCTTTTTCCAGCAACTCGACGAGGAG
>JANOAZ010000265.1:0-2526 GCA_031411395.1 Chthoniobacteraceae bacterium | reverse complement strand
GTTGCAGATGCCGAGCGTGCGGTGGCCCTTGCGCTGGCTCTCGCGCAGCGCGGCGAGCGTGTCGGCGGTCTCGCCGCTCTGGCTGATCACGAAGACGAGCGAATCCTTCGGCAGCGGCATGTTGCGGTAGCGAAACTCGCTGGCGAATTCCACCTCAGTCGGAATGTGCGCGAGCGCTTCGATCAAATACTCGCCCACCATCGCGGCGTGGCTCGCCGTGCCGCAGCCGCAGAGGATGATGCGCTCGATGTCGCGGAGCTCGGCATTGGTCATCTCGAGGCCGCCGAGGACGGAGGTGCCTTGCTCGCGGGAAAGCCGGCCGCGCATGGCATCCTGGATCGTCTCCGGCTGCTCGAAGATTTCCTTGAGCATGTAGTGCGGGAAGTCGCCCTTGCTCACGTCTTCCTCGCTGAATTCCACCTTGCTCACCTCGAAGCCGCTCGCGCCGCCGACGAGGCTGGTGATTTCGAATTCGTCCCTGGTCAGCGCCGCGATGTCGTAGTCCTTCAAATAAATCGCGTCGCGGGTGTAGGCGACAATCGCCGAGACATCGCTGGCGAAGAAGTTCTCCCCCTTGCCCACGCCGAGCACGAGCGGGCTGCCCCGCCGTGCGCCGACGATCACACCGGGCACCTCGCGGTGAATCATGATGATCCCGTAGGTGCCGACGACTTGCTTGAGCGCCACGCGCAAAGCTTCCACCAGCCGGCCCTTCGATGGCTCGCCGCCCGCGGCGTCGTAGGCTTTGCCGATGAGGTGGGCGAGGACCTCGGTGTCGGTCTGCGAGAGGAAGGTGTGGCCTTCCTTCACCAGCGCATCCTTGAGCACGTTGTAGTTTTCGATCACGCCGTTGTGGCAGAGGAAGAGCTTGCCGCTCTGGTCGGAATGCGGGTGCGCATTCTGATCGGTGACGCCGCCGTGCGTGGCCCAGCGGGTGTGCGAAATGCCGATGCTGCCGGCGGGCGGCGATTGCTGAATAAGTTCGGCCAGATGCGCGATGCGCCCGACGCGCTTGCGCACCTCGATCGTGCCGGAGTCGAGGATGGCCACGCCGGCGCTGTCGTAGCCGCGGTATTCCAGGCGCCGGAGCCCATCGAGGAGGATGGGGACCGCTTGTGATTTGCCGATGTATCCGATGATGCCGCACATAAGTAAGCGCATCGTGGCAACATTCCGCGGCTGCCGCAAGTTGCTCGCACGGCGAGCGGCGCACACGGGCCGCGATTTTCTTCAACGATGGGGGCTGACTCCCGGCGGGGACGTGCTCATGATGGCGCCGGTAATCGTCCCACCGCGTCCCCATATGAGCCTCTCCGTCCTTCCCACTCTCGCTGAAAAAACTCTCGCTGTGATCATGGGCGGCGGAGCCGGCACCCGGCTCTTTCCGCTCACCAAGGAGCGATCGAAACCCGCGGTGCCGCTCGCGGGAAAATATCGCATCGTCGATATCCCGATCTCGAACTGCATCAACTCCGGGCTGCGGCGGATCTACGTGCTCACGCAATTCAACTCGACCTCGCTGCACCGGCACATCAACGCGAGCTACAAGTTCGACAACTTCTCGCGCAGCTTCGTCGAGATCCTCGCCGCGCAGCAGACGCCCACGGACACGAACTGGTACCAGGGCACCGCCGACGCCGTGCGGCAGAACCTCCGCGACTTCCTCCAGTACCCCTACGAATACTTCGTCATCCTCAGCGGCGATCAGCTTTATCGAATGGATCTCCGCGACCTGCTCAAGCAGCACATCGACACGAAGGCGGACATGACGCTCGCGACGATCCCGGTGGGCCGGGAAGCAGCGCAGGACTTCGGGATCATGCACACGGACGCGCAGCGCAGGATCGTGCGGTTTGAGGAAAAGCCGAAGACCGCGGAATTGCTCGATGCCTTGTGCATCCCGGCTCCGCTGCTCGAAGAACTCGGGCGCGGCGCCGGGGAGGAGCTTTTCCAGGCGTCGATGGGCATTTACGTTTTCAACCGGCAGGTGCTCGTCGATGCGCTGGATAACGAGGGCGTGGATTTCGGCAAGCACGTCATCCCGGAGCTGATCCACAAGGCGCGTGTTCATTCCTACATCTTCCAGGGATACTGGGAGGACATCGGCACGATCCGCGCGTTCTTCGATGCGAACCTCGATCTCACCGACACGGTGCCGCAGTTCAATTTCTTCGATACGGTCGCGCCCATGTACACCCACGCGCGCTTCCTGCCGGCGACCAAGGTGAACGGCGCCACGGTGCGCCACGCGATCATCTCCGACGGCTGCATCATCGACGATGTCCACATCGAGCGGGCGGTGATCGGCATCCGCAGCTACATCAAGCCCGGCACGACGATCCGCAACAGCATCATCATGGGCGCGGACTTTTACGACGTGGATCACGCCAGCCGCGGCGGCCCGCAGCTCGGCATCGGGCGCAACTGCACGATCGACCACGCGATCATCGACAAAAACGCGCGGATCGGCGACGGCGTCGTCATCACTCCCGACGGGAAGCCGGAGAATTTCGACGGGCCGAACTT
>JANOAZ010000264.1:0-16589 GCA_031411395.1 Chthoniobacteraceae bacterium | reverse complement strand
TTTCGGCTGGCTCATGCAAGCCCGCCGTCTCGCCCGCGACTACGAAACCAACCCCGCTTCCAGCGTCGCCCTCATCCTTGCCCAAGCCTCCAGAATCATGCTCCGCAGGCTCGCTCGCTAATTTTTAGACAGTCACTAAGGGTGGCCCGCCCGCGACGACAGGCCGGACTCATCACCCGTCACCCGGCTTCGCAGGAAGCCCGCCGATGTGTGCCACATCCCGGTCCCCGGTTTACCCGCGGCGCATGTTTATTGAACGGTACAATAATCATTGTGTTGGCAACACATGGAGACTTCGCTTAAAAACCCACCGTCGCTGCTTCAGTCCCGTAGCCGCTTCTCCCCCCAAACTCCTTAGAGAACCATAACTCCTACCTCGTATGTGCATCACATCTCTCACTTCTTCGTGTCTCGCAAACGTGCGCCGCGCGCCCGTTTTGGCCAGTTCCATCGCGATCCTGCTTATTTCCGGCACGTTCGCAGAGGCCGGCAACATTTGGGACGGTGGCGGCGGAGACGACAACTGGGGGACTGGGAACAACTGGAATCCGAACGGGTCGCCCGGGCCGGGCAGCGGTAATGACTTGTTTTTCGCCGGGACGACGCGGCTGACGCCCTTCAACAACTACACGCCGTTCGACGATTGGCGGCATGTTACCTTCAACGCCGGTGCGGGATCCTTCAACATCACCGGCAACGCAATCGACTTGTTCGGCAAGATCGAAAACTTGAGCACGAACAGCCAGACGGCGGGATTCGTGTCGATCGCCTTGAACAGCGCGACGCTCAACGAGTTCAACCCGGTCAACGGGAACCTGACCATCACCAGCACGAACATCTTCACCAACGGCAATCAACTGAAGGTGTTCGGGAATAACGGGTTCAGCCTCAGCTTTTCGTCGGGCACGAACATCCAGCAGGCGGGATCCGTGGCGATCAATCAGAACAGCACGGTGATCTACAACAGTGCGCACAGCTACACGGGTGACACGTTCATCAATGCCGGCGCGCTTCAGTTTAATTCCGGAGCCTCTGCCGCGAGCAGCATCATCCGGGTGGGCGACACCAGCGGAGTCGCCGCCGCCCGGCTCTCCATGGCGTCCGGTGCGACCGTAAACAGCACGGTCGTCGTGCGCCCCGGTTCCTCCGGGACCAAAACGATCAGCAGCCTCGCAACCAGCGGGACCGGCACGGTTTCGGGCGGGGTCTTCCTCGACGCCGACGTTTCCACGTCCAGTGCCCTCGGCGGTACCCTGGCCTTCACGGCCGCTTCATTCGACCTGAAAAATCAGCGCCTCACGGTCGAAGGCACGGGTGCCACGACGATCAGTAGCGCGCTGGGCAACAGCGTCGGCAGCGGCAAACTCACCAAGAACGATTCCGGCATACTTTCCCTTACCTCTGGTTCCAACAATTACTCCGGCGGAACCACCGTCAACGGCGGTCTGCTCGCGGTCAACAATGCGAGTGGTTCCGGCGCCGGCACCGGGAGCGTAACGGTGAACAACGGCGGCACGATTGGAGGCAACGGTTTCTTCACGGGCAACGCCATCATCAACTCCGGCGGGGCGATCGCTCCCGGCAACAGCATCGGTAGCCTCGATACCGGTTCCCTGTCGCTGACCAGCGCCAACGCCTCGTTCGAATTCGAACTCGATCTGGGGGTCCTCGACGCGGACCTGCTCAACGTGACCGGCACCATCACCCTGGGTGGTGGCAACCTCGACCTCTCGCTATTGAACGCACCGCTCTCGTTGGCGTTCCCTCAGACTTTCCTCATCGCGAGCAATGACTTGAGCGAGGCCGTGAACGGCACGTTTGGGAGTTTCACCGGCCTGCCTGCAGGCTACGGGGTGATCGTGGATTACGATTTCCTCGGTACCGATTCGCTGGGCCGGATCGGCGACGGGAATGACATCGCGCTCAAAATCGTTCCCGAGCCCGCGACTGCGGTCTGGGGTCTGGCGGTCAGCCTGCTCGCCTTTGGCCGGCGGAGCCGCGCGCGGCGTCAGAGCACGGGCGCTTGACGGCTGCTGACCCGGCGTTCGCGGTCGCTCGGGAGCGGGAAATCAACGTCCCTCTATTCCGAAGGGGGGCGGATTCATTCACCGCTGCCCCCGTACGGTCCCGCCCGCGACCCAGGTGCTCTCGACCATCAGCGATCTCGCCGAGGCCGGGATGCCGGATTCATTGCGGTGAATCTGTCCAACGATGATGTCGATGGCTGCCACGCCGACTTGGTCGTTGCCCTGATCCATGCCGGCCCAGCCTTCCATGTCCGCGGTGCGGTCAAGGTGGACGAGCCCCACGTCACGAGGGACGCGGATCTTCATGCCCGCAAGCCAGGCCATGACTTCCTCATGGAGCCCGACGATGACGTCGGGACGATGTTTCGTGAACCATCCCTCGAAGGCCGCCGGATTCGACCGATCGAAGTCGCAGAGCGGCAACCGCTGTGCGCGGGGCAGTTTGTTTTGGCCCACTCCGAAGCCGGCGCTGAAACGGTAATCGACGTTGGCATCCACCTGCGCCTCGATGACCAGGCCGGGCCGCCGGTAGCCGAGTTTCAGCACTTCCTCCATCGCGTCGAGCGCGGTGGCAAATTGATCGTTGGTCGCGCAGTGCAGTTGCGGCCGGGTGGTGCGCAGCCCGACGACCACGCTGGGAAGGCGCGTGCAGAGCTCGTCGAGTCCCACCGGGAGTGAGCGATGGTTCACGACGCCGGTGATGACCAACCCCCGGATATTGCGAGAGGCGAGGATCGAGCCCAGGCGGCTCGGCGAGATGCCCGGCTCGCAGAGCCAGAAATCGTCGAGCCCGTAGCCGAGTTGCGTGGCGCGCCGGAGGGCGCCGGTGACCCATGCGCGAAAGGTGCTGTAGGCTTTCAGCCAGTCGCGTTCGCTCGATGCATTGATCAGCCCGAGCGTCGCTTGATAGGTCGAGGTGCGGCTGGCGCGGAGTTGGGCCATGAGCGCGGCGACCGTGGCATTCGCCCGATAGCCCATCTCCGCGGCGACGGCCTGAATGCGTTCGCGGGTCTCGAGTCGCAGGCGGGGGTCGTTGCGGAGCGCGAGCGAGACGGTCGTTTTGCCGACGCCGGCGGCATTGGCGATGTCCTGCAGGGTGGGAGGGCGAGGCGCCATCGGTTTGGAGCGTATTACGAACACCGGTTGCACGCAGTCTTTTTAGTCGATACAAAAGTGAACTGTTCAACAGCCGGGCATTTGCCGACCGCTGGCACCTGCTCGAACGTGGCCCCCTTGGCCCCGGTCGCCACCCATCGTTCACCCCGTCGGACCGTCGCCTGATTCCCTCCACCCCTACGTGAAATTTCGCCTCCACAGCCTGTTGCCGTTGTTCCTGGCGCTCGGGCTGGTCGCGTCCCGGGCGGAGTCGGTGCTCCAGTATTTCAATACCGACTGGCGGGAGATCACCGCGCGCATGCCGGAACTGGCGGAGGCCGGATACGGTGCGATCTGGGTGCCGCCGCCGACGAAGGGTTCGGGCGGGCTGAGCGTCGGCTACGATCTGTGGGATCGCTTCGATCTCGGGGGAAAGGACCAGCGCGGCACGGTTCGGACGCGCTACGGCACGGAGGCGGATTTGCAACTGATGCTGGAGACCGCGCACCGCTTCGGGCTGCGCGTCTATTTCGACAACATCATGAATCACAACTCGTTCGACGTGCCCGGCTACAACGCCTCGGTGCCGATCGACGTTTATCCCGGTTTCGTGCCGGAGGATTTTCACCTGCGCATCACCGAGGACGGCTTCTATCGGAAGTGGGATAATACCCGCGACTGGAACGACGCCTGGCAGGTCCAGAACCTCGGCCTCGCCGACCTCATCGACATCGCGATCGAGACTCCGAACACCAATCATGGCCGCAACGAGGGCGACGACATTCCGAAGATCACGTTCGTCCGGCATCCGCAGAATCCCGAGTACTACCTCGACTTCGATCTGCCGATCGCGGTGTCGAATAGCGGCGGCTCGTTCCAGACTTTCACCTTCGCCAACAAGGAAGCGTGGCAGGACATCGGTGTGGCCGGCGTCGCGGGCTCGGCGGGCAATGGGAAGTTCGATTGGGTCGATGCGAATGCCAATGGGCAGCATGATCTCGGGGAATTGAGCGAGCCCTTCTCGGACACGGGCGTGGATGGCACCAACCCCTTGCGCCAGACCGCGGCCTACGGCTACGGCGACGGAAAATACAACATGGGCAACCCGATCGCCGAGGACGTGAACGCGATGCTCATCCGCGCCGGCCGCTGGATTCTCGATCGCACCCACGCCGACGGCTTCCGGCTCGATGCGGTGAAGCACGTGCCGGATTATTTCTTCGGCCAGCAGAGCGGCGCGGACAAAGACAAGTCGAGCGCCGGCTACCTCGGGCAGGCGCAGGAGCAGTTCAATCTCACCCGCGGCTTCAGTGACTGGGACAAACATCGCGACTCCGTTTTCGACACCGAGACCGGACGCGATGACGCGATGATGTTTGGCGAGCACCTCGGCCAGCCGCCCGGCTACGGCGGATATTGGGATGCCGGGATGCGGCTGGTGGACAATGACCTGCGCAACGAGCTCAACAATCGGCTCGGCAATCCGTCGAACGGACTGACGGACTTCGACAAACCGGGCTGGGGCGGCTTCGGCCCGACACTCGGCGTGACCCACGCGCAGAGTCACGACAACGACTACGCCTCACGCCGCGAACTCCAGCACGCCTACTACCTCACCCGCGCCGGCATGCCGCTCGTGTACACCGATGGCAACAACCACGCCGGCATCCTCGGCGCGAGCGGCGGCGCCTTCCCGCGCATCGCGAACACCAACTTCCTCGGCCAGTACGCCGACGGGCGCATCCCGAACCTGCTCTACATTCACAACCACTTCGCGCGCGGTCGCGCCGAGTTGAAGGTGTTCGATCCCGACGAGCGCATCATCTACCGCGAGCAGATTCCCCGCTTCTCGGATGCGGACTTCGTCGCCTACGAGCGGCTCGACAAGCGCGAGAATCTCGACATGACCGACGCCGACGCGGCGGTGCTGCTCTTCATGATGAATGACAACTTCGCCTCCGGTCAGGCGCGGGGGATGAGCACGAGCTTCAGCGGCGGCGCGTATCTCTACAACTACTCGACCTACGGCGGCGGCTTCTACAAGTACGCCGACCAGATGCACACCGCGATCGTGCCACCTGGCGGATACTTCGCCTTCTCGTGGCGCTCGCCGGAGGAGTCGAATGTCTTCGCGGGTTCCGCGGTCAAGCCGGTGACGATCCTTCAGGGCGGCCAGCCGGCGCCCACCTTCACCTACGAGCGCACCGACGGGCGCGACGGCGATCCCGGCTTCAACCCATACGCGCTACCCGACGCGAATGGCGCCGATTACAAATACAGCATCACCGTCCCCAAGGTGACCAGCGGCGCGAATCTCAGCTTCATCGCGCGGGCCGACGGCTCGGCGGAAAACATCCTCCTGGCGCTCGACGGCGGTGTGGACATCAACTCGCACCTCCCGCTCGGCCCGACCACCGGCGACTTGCGGGACAATCCGCCGGCCGTCTCGACCGACACTTTCCTCGGCTACGAGCAGATGGATTTCGTGCGGCGGGTGGCGGAGAAATTTGCCGCCGTGGACACGGCGCGCAACGTCATCGGATCGCCCGGCGCGGAGACCTACCGCTGCACCATCGGCACCGCCGGCTTCACCAACAGCAACGGCGGCGGAACGAACAGCAACGCGGGCACGGCCAGCTACGTGTACCACGATCCGACGGCCAACCGGGACATCGGCGGCGCGCAATTTTCCCCCGCGCCGCAGTCCGCCGCGGGAGCGCCCATCACCGTGCAGGTGAAGTCGGGCTATCAATTCCAAATCGATCAGGTGTGGCTCTATTACACCACGGATGGCTCCGCGCCCGAAGGCTCCGGCGGCACGCCGCGCGGCACGACCCTGGTGCTGCCGATGGCTTACACCGCGCACGGCAATCCCGACGGCGCCAACGTCACCGACTGGTGGACCGCGACGCTGCCCGCGCTCTCCGGCGGCACCGTGCTCCGCTACAAGATCGGTGGGTTCAGCAACACCGCGGGCAGCGTTTTTCCGGCGGGACCAGGGGAGGTGGATTTGAAAAAGCGCATGGAGACGGTCTTCCAGATCGCCGGCTTCAACGCCACGACTGCGAAGGTCCGCCCGCATAACGATTACAGCGAGGAGCGCACCGGCCTCGCGGAAGGTTTCCACGTCCTGCGCGCGCGCGCCTTCCTCAATCGCGCCGGGCGCGCCTCGATCTACAACACCTTCACGCAGACCTTTTACTACGACACGCAGACGCCCGGCGGTGAGTTCAAGTTTCCCGCGAACAACGGCGACACCGTCGGCGGCCAGCAGTACGGCGCGGTCGTGCGGGCGGACCCAAGTGTCTCGGAGGTCTGGGTCCACATCGACGACTCCGACCCCGCAAACAACGACTCCGCCACGGGCGTGCAGGCCGGCAACGGCGGTGGCTCCGAGCCTTTCACCGATGCCAACAACAACGGTCTGCGCGATGGCAGCGAGCCTTTCACCGACATCAACGGCAACGGCGGCTACGACGCGAACCTCGCCGAGACATGGGTGAAAGTGAGCGAGGTCAGCGCGACCGGCGCGATCAACAGCCAGTACGGCCGCGAGTGGCGCTTCAACTATCGCAACATCCCCGCGACCGGCACCGCGACGATCAAGGTGCGGCTGCTCGAGGTCTCGTCAGCGCGCAACATGGGGATCTCCGCGGCTTCCGCGCACGTGACCGAGCTTGTGCGCACGGTGAACACGGCGGGCCCCGACCTGCGGATGTTCCTCGCCTATCCCGGCCAGGACGGGCAGGTCGTCGGCGACGGTTATGTGATGAAGGTGCGCTTCACCGACTCGCTCGCGACGGGCCTGACCGAGACGCAGCTCCGCAATCGTTTCTCGGTGAAGATCGCGAGCAGCGACTCCGGCTCGCTCACCGGCGCGGTGCTCCAGACGCCGCAAACGCTCCCGATCATTTACAACGCTGCGCCGGGCTTCCACGACTTCCAGTTCGCGCTCTCGAATCTCTACAACGGCGTCCCGGATTTCCTCCACACCATCGAGGTGACCATGAACCGGCCATCGCCGGATCCCGATCTCGTCACCAATCGCCAGGTCCGCGCCGCGATCACGCAGCCCGCGGTTTTCGTCAGCATCAACCATCCGCCCGAGGTCGATTCGGACGGGAAGAAATACGAGATCGTGCTCCCGGCGGTCGTCTCGCCGACGCCCGCGCAGCGCAGCTTCCCGATTGAGGTCGAGACCGGCGTCGAGGCGCAGGATGTGAGCATTGCCTTCGATCAAAATGCCGGCGCCGCGGCGCTCGTTCCGCCCGATGAAACGGTGCTCACCGGCACGGTCTCGGTGGTGCAAAACGGCGGGGTGGTCACCGGCACGGGCACGATGTTCTCCACGGAGATCTCGGTCGGAAATAGCATCCGCATCGGCAGCACGACGATGACCGTGGCGACGGTCGCATCCAATACGAGCGTGACGCTCGCCGGACCTTATCTCGGCGCCACGGGCAATGGTCTCAACGCGTATCGCGTGGTGCCGAATCCGCGCGTCGAAGGAAATCACAAGTTCTGGAAGTTCCTCTGGTCGAACATGACCACGGGCGTGTTCACCTTCACCGCGAATGTGCAGACGGACGGCGATCCCGAAGTGGAGGCCAGCGCGACGCGCAATGCGACCGTGCTCTTCCGTCAGATCGTGGCGCGCAGTGACGCGGATGCGGACGATGACGACGACGGCCTGGGCGACTTCGGCGAAGCCACGGTGACGCTCCTGCCGACGACCAATTCCGACACCTGGACCAACGGCCAGGTGCACGTGCACTTCGCCTACGGCCAATCGAATCCGCTCTCGCCCGACACTGATGGCGACGGCTTGCCCGACGGCCTCGAAGTCGGCTGGCGCACGGCTCCGAACCCACCGACCAATCCGCTGACCGATACGGACGGTGATGGCTTCCCCAACTTCATCGGCGACCTCGATCCCCCGTTTTACAACACGCTCGACAACCTCGGCAAAGTGCCGGGCGTGAACACCGCGTCGGAGGGCGGCGATCGCGCGGCGCAACGCGGCGGTTCGGTGACGAACCCCAACAATCCCGACACGGACGGCGACGGAATCATGGACGGCATCGAGGACGCCAACCACAACGGCTGGGTGAATGGCGACGGAAAGCAACTCCTGCCGGCAACGACCAATTTCATCGACGATCGTTCGGGCGGGATCACCAGCACCGATTGGCCCAACAACAAAGTGGATGCCGGCGAGACGTGGATCGAAACCAGCCCGACCAAGGCCGACAGCGACGAGGATGGACTCAGCGACGGCTACGGCGAGGACAAGAACTTCAACGGCGCGATCGACGGCGACACGAACAACAACCGCCTCTACGACGCCAACGAAGTGTGGCTCGAAACCGATCCGCTCAAGAAGGACACCGACGGCGACGGTCTGCCCGACGGCTGGGAAGTGAACAATGGCCTCGACCCGCTCGACAACGGCACCGACAACCTGCGCACCGCGGCGCCGAACGATGGCTCGCCGGCGAATGGCGCGAGCGGCAACCCGGACGGCGATACGATCGTGGTCGAAGGCAACACCATCCCCTATACAAACGCGCTCGAGTTCGCGAACGGCACCGATCCGCGCTCGCCCGATACCGGCAGCGTCCCGCCGGCGGGTTCGATCGTCATCGGCCCGCAGACTCCGGTGGTCGTGGGTGCCGTGAGCAACGCGAAGGAATTCACCGACTGGGCGATCACCGACTTGATCGCGCTCGACCAATACGACGGCGACGGCCCGAACAATCAGGGCACCGATGTCTATCACGGGTACGACGGCTTCGATTCCTCGCGCGACATCGTCGCCTTTTACGCGCGCGATGGCGGCGATACCGGGGCGGGTGGCGACGGCAATTTCTACTTCCGCGTCGATCTGCGCGATCTCAAGGCCTTCGCGGAAAATGGCTACCTCGACCTCTATGTGGTGATCGATACCGGCAATCCGGCCGCCGGCGAATACGCACTGCCCGATGCCGTGGACGTGGCCACGACGATGCGCTGGGAAGCGGTCGTCGCCTGCTACAGCGGGAACAACGGACGCGTCTATGTGGACACGCAGAACACGAACAACTCGATCTCGCTCGGACAGGAACTCGCGCCGTTCGGCATCGTGGCACGGGATCAGATTTCGCCGAATGGATTCAAGAAGGCGTACTTCAACAGCGACCTCGATGCGGTGGAGTTTTCGATCAGCCGACAGGCGCTGCGCGACGCGGGCTGGAACGGGCTGAACGCGGCGCAGCTCAACTACCAGGTCTTCACCACCAAGGACGGCACCGGCAACAACCCGGTCGGCCCCGGCGACATCGGCGGGCGCAACGACATCCGCGACACGATCTACGACGACTTCCTCGCGAGCGACTACTACGCGGATCAAAGCTACATCTCGCAGACGGCGAACGCGGTACTGCGCGGATATTTCGGCAAGAGCGGAACGAGCAGCGGCCCCAACACCGACCTCGGCAAGCGCACGAAAATCTTCTCGCTCCTCCATGCCAATCAGGCGATCTCGCCGGGCAGCACCACGCAGAGTCTGATCAACAACGGCGCGAGCGGCGGCTACTACCGCGCGCTCGACGTGCATCAGGCTTACACGGCGCCGGTGGCCATCCACCTCACGCCCACGCTCGCCTCGTCGATCGCGTGGGCCAAGGCGGCGCCGGGCTCGCCCGCTTTCAAGGATGGGCCGGCCTTCAACCTGCGCGTGAAGCAACTCGCGCAGGGTGGCGTGATCAACCTCCTCGGCAGCACCTTCGCCGATCACGTCTTGAGCTACTTCAGCAATGACTTCAACGCGACGAACGTGAATCTCGCGGATCAATTCCTGACGAACTTCTACGCCGACACGCATTCCGCGAAGGTCTTCTGGAATCCCGAGCGGGTGAGCGACAGCGCGACCTTCGCGCAGATCGACGCGCTCGGTTTCGACTACACTTTCATCGACCAGATGCGGCACGTGCAGAAGTGGTTTGGCCGCAACAGCGCGCTCGGCGACGACGGCTATCGGATCAATGAAGTGAACGGCGTGAAGTGTTTTGTGATCAACGATCAGGCGAGCACCTATCGCTTCCAAAACACGGACAACGGCATGGCGCTCTCGCTGCGCGACCTGCTCCAGCGCAAGGCGCGCAGCGGCACGCAGGATCAGGTCGTGGTGCTCTTCAGCCCGTGGGAGGATTTTGCGAGCAAGGCAAACGCGGACGCTTACGACAAAAACATCCGATGGATCGCCAGCCGCCCGTGGCTGCAACTCGTGACGCCCGACCAGATCGCGAATGGCCTCGTCGATCTCTCGCAGCCGCCGAATGGCACCGGCGACGTGTGGGGCAGCGTCGATCGCGGCACCAGCGGCACGCTCGCCAAGGTAGCGCACGACTTCATCGACCACGCGACGCAGGAAAATTACGACAACTGGTACGACGGCCAGTCCGGCCGCGAGGAGAGTCTGCGCGACAAACGCTTCGAGATCCGCACGGGCGTGCAGCTCCCGTTGGGCAAGGAATTCGGCAAGCTCACGCTCGGCACGGGCGTCGTCAGCCAGGCGTGGACGCAGGCCGGGTCGATCGGGATCGGCAGCCTCGCGCAACTCGCACACGGCACCGCGGGCGCGGCGGTCTTTGAGACGGCCTTCCACGCGCAGACGAACAACGACCTGAGCAAGTACAGCACGGGCGACTACATTTACCCCGACGTCACGAACCAGAACCTCGCCGGATTCGCGAAGGTGGCGCAGGCGCAGTTCCGCCAGGCGGCAATCTACAAGCGCGTCGAAACCTGGTCGGTCGCTGCGAACGCGGGGACTTACAACGCGAGCGCGGCCACCGAGGCGGCGGACGTGGATCTCGATGGGGAAAACGAGCACGTGCTCTACAACGACCGCGTCCTCGCCGTGTTCGAGCGGATCGGCGGGCGACTGACCGGCGCGTGGGTGCGCGACCTTGCCAATGGCGCGGTGCATCAGGCGATCGGCAATCCGCTCAGCTACGCTGGCTCGGAGACCGAGGAGGAAGGCGGCACGAATATCACCGGCGGTGTGGTCGGCGCGTATCGCACGAGCGGGTTCAAGGACTGGTTTGCCACTGGCGCTCCGGATGCGCTGAAGTACGTGAATGACTTGTACTCCGCGGCTCCGGCGGGGAGCGGCACGGGGTGGACGTTCACCAGCTCGGACTCGCAGGTCGCGAAGACGATCACGCTCGCGCCGGGGGCGACGCTGCTCCGCGCGACCTACACTCTTGGCGCGGGGGTGGGGCCGCTCTACGTGCGCTTCGGACTGGCGCCCAATCTCAGCGACCTCCTGCTCAGCGGTCAGCAAAATCTCAGCGCGCTGGTGAACACGGCGACCGAGACGGGGGTGACCAACTTCAAGACCGGCGCACCCGTCCGCGCCTTCGTGCGGCATGGCGGCGCGGGCAACACGGCAAACTTCAATCCCGCCGCCGTCGATCGCGACAACGGCGTGGTCTTCGACACGATCAACCTGCGCAACCAGGCGCAGACCCAGCAGATCGAAATCTTCGGCGGCAGCGGCATGACCTTCGCGCTCGGACTCCAGGCGGGTGGGACGATCACGCAGGACTCCGACGGCGACGCGCTGCCGGATTGGTGGGAAACGCAATACGGCCTCGATCCGGCGAGTGGTGTCGGTGCGAATGGCGCGAACGCCGACCTCGACGGCGACGGCTTAACCAACCTGGCGGAGTTCCTCTTTGGCACAAATCCCTTCGCCTCGGATGCGGCTTTCGTGCAGGCAAAACTTTCCGCGCCCGCGGCGAATCAGCGCCTGCTGCGCTTTCCCACTCGCGCCGACCGCAGCTACCGCATTCATTTTACGCCGAGCCTCACGCAGCCCTTCACGGCGCTCGCTCCCGACATCGCCGGCACGGGCGGTGAAGTGTCATGGCTCGACGACGGCAGCCAGACCGGCACGCCGCCGAATGGCGGGCAGCGTTTCTACAAAGTCGAGGTGCGGCTGGCTGCACCCGAGTAATTTTGTCCCCCGCCATGAGTTCATTTCGACTCTTCAGCTTCGCGCTCGCGTTCCTTTTCTCCGTCTGCGTCGCGTCCGCCGCTTCGCTCAAGGTGAGCGCCAATTCCGCGACGCGCCTGCAACCGGGCGAAATCGAAGGCACCTACACGACGACTCACGTCTTCGTCGATGAAGTGCCCGGCGACTCGATCCCGATCACCATCTTTTTCGATCCACAAATGCTCGGAGTGGAGAAGTGCGAAGTTTTTACCAATCTCAACCGCCGCGACCGCGCGGGCGTGGATGCGGATGGCGATGGCATCGAGGACGGCATCAAGCTGCCGCCGGGCTCATTCGTCCTGCCCGATGCCGACACGCATTATTTCAAGGCGCACACCATGGGCTCGGTCCCCGGCGGGTATCAACTCACGCTGCCGGCCACCAAGACTGGCGCCTACCGGCTGACCGCGAGGTGGAGGCTGACCACAGATCCCGCAGGCACCTACCGCTATTACACCGATCCCTTCGGCGACCTGTGCTTCCGCGCGCACGCCATCGTGGTCTCGCCCAAGTCGGCGCGCGAGTTGCAGCTCTACGAGGTGAATCCGCTGACGATCATCTCCACCGGGACGCTGTCCTCGCAGCGCGGCACCTTCGGCGATCTGGCGCTGGGCGTGGCGGGTGGGCCGCGTTTCAATCTGCAATACGTCAAGGATCTCGGCTGCAACATGCTGTGGTTTCAGCCGATTCATCCAAATGGAATCGACGGGCGGCAGTACGATCCGACGCTGCCACCAAACACCCCCTTCGAAGTCGGCTCGCCGTACGCGGTGAAGAACTTCTTCGAGGTGATGCCGCTAATGGCGAAGGCGTTTACGCCCGGAGGCGCGCCCGCGACCAATGACACACCCGCGGGGCGCACGCAGGCGCTGGCGGAGTTTCAATCGTTTGCCGCGGCGGCGGATGCGGAGGGCGTGGGCGTGATGCTCGACGCGCCCTTCAATCACACCAGCTACGATGTGGAACTCGCGGCGCTTGGGCAGACTTTTTTTGGCAATCTCGGAACCACCGCGGCGAGTGAGGTCCGCAACGCCGAGGCGCGGTTCTTCGCCCGCTCCGGTGCCTACGACATGCGCGCTTCGAGCGCAGGCAATATCGCCATCGCGCCGGATCGGATCGCCGAGTTCGTTTTCGCGGACACCTTCGAGGTCTTCTACGGACGCTACGCGGCGCTCGTGTCGGGATCGACTTCCGGACATCTCAGCGAGGCCGATTGGTTCGACTTCAGCGTCGGCAATGAAAACACCGCCGGTGACGGGCACTTCGATATAATCACGCAAAAGGTCTGGCGATACTTTGCCGAATACACGCTGCACTGGCTCACGCAGACCGGCTACCCGGCGAACCCCAGCGGGGCGACGCTCAACTCGCGCGTCGGCGTGGATGCGCTGCGCGCGGACTTTGGGCAGGGGCTGCCGCCGCAGTGCTGGGAATACATCATCAACAAAACCCGCACGCGGAAATGGAACTTCGTCTTCATGGCCGAGTCGCTGGACGGCGGCGCGGTGACGTATCGCAGTGGGCGGCACTTCGACATCCTCAATGAGAACATCGTCTTCCCGCTGCATGCGGCGCAGAATACGGCGCAGTTCCGCCAGATCTACGAGGATCGTCGCAATGCCTACGGCCAGGCGCTCGTGCTGCTGAACACCAGCTCCCACGACGAAGACCATTACCAGGATCCCTTTCACGCCCTGCTGCGCCATGCCGTGAATGCGGCCATCGACGGCGTGCCGCTGATCTTTCCCGGCCAGGAACTCGGCCTGAGCGGCACGGTCGTTCCGCCGAACAACACCAATCTCGGCTTCACCCCCTTCGGCTACCACCGCTACGAGACGAACTCCGGCAAGCCGATCCCGCACTTCAAGAAATACAACTCGCTGATGCCACTCTGGCTGAAGACGCAGAACGGGCACCCGACCTACAACTACGGCCTGGCGCAGCTTGGCGCGGTCTTCTCCGGCATCGGGCAGGCGCGGAAATTTTCACCCGCGTTGCGCAGCTCGAATCGCTTCTTCCTCAATCTCCAGGACACCACGCCGCACGGGCAGATTTTCTCCGTCGCGAAATTCGAGAGTCGCAACGCCGCTCCCAACTTTTCCGACGTGGTCTTCGGCTTCGTGAATCTCGACCGCAACGCCGACCCAGCCACGCCGGCGAACAACCGCTTCAACGTGAACATCGACACTGATGCAAATGCGGTGAACGACTTCGGCATCAAGCCGTCGCGCAGCTACAACGTGAAGAATCTCGCGGCGTATCTCGGCGTGAATTCCGCCCGGCGCGATGTCTTCCTAATCCCCGGTGGAATCCTCGGCAGCGATCTGCTCGCGCAAGGTCTTTTCGTGGCATTGAACCGCGTGCCGACCACCGATGGCGCGTGGGCGACCGCACCCTACGAGGCGCAGTATCTCAAACTCTACGACGTGACGCCACCGCCAGTCGCCGGCCAGCCCGGCGCGCCAAAGGCGTATGCGATCGGCACGAGCGCGACTTTTACCTGGACTCCGGCGAGCGATCCCGAGGGAGGAATCAGCGGCTACCGGCTGATCGTCGGAACGTCGCTGGGTGGCAGCGATGTTTTCAATGGCGTGGTGGGCAACGTCACTTCCCGCAGCGTGACCGGCCTCACCGGGCAGACGCTTTACGCCCGCGTGGTGAGCATCAACAACGCGGGGATTGAAGGCGGCGCGAGCAGCGAGAGTGTTCCGGTGACGCTGCTTGCCGCCGCCGGTGATGAGGACGGCGATGGCATGGTCAACGAAGCGGAAGACATCGCCGGCACCGATCCTTTCGATGGCGCTTCGGTGTTGAAGGTGACGAGCACCGACCGGCCGAGCGCGAGCAGTTTTACCGTCACCTGGTCGAGTGTGCCGGGGAAAATGTATCGCGTGCAGGCCTCGCCGGATCTGGTCACGGCCTTCGGCGACATCACGGGAAATCTCCCGGCGTCCGGCGGGGCGACCACGGAGTTCACCGACCCCGGCGCGGGCGCTGGCCGGAAGTTCTATCGTGTCCGCGTGGTGCCGTAGCGCCGGGCTTTTAGCCCGGCGGACTTGCTCGGCACCGGGCTCAAAGCCCGGCGCTACGGCCGCCCCCGAAATCCTTCCTCCATGAATTATCCCCCCCGCCTTTCCTTCTTCCAGGTCTTCAACATGAGCTTCGGCTTCCTGGGCATTCAGTTCGGGTTCGGGCTCCAGCTTGCGAACATGAGCGCGATCTATGCGAAGCTCGGCGCCGACGCTTCGACGATTCCCATTCTCTGGCTGGCCGGGCCCATGACCGGGCTGCTGGTCCAGCCGATCATCGGCGCGATGAGCGACCGGACGTGGTGCTGGCTGGGACGGCGACGACCCTACTTCCTCGTCGGTGCGATCCTGGCGAGCACGGCGCTTTTTTTCATGCCGGACTCTCCCTCGGTCTGGGTGGCGGCGGCGATGCTCTGGGTGCTCGATGCCTCGATCAATATCTCCATGGAACCGTTTCGCGCGTTCGTGGCGGACAAGTTGTCGCCGGGTCAGCGGACCGAAGGCTTCGTGATGCAGAGCTTCTTCATCGGCATCGGTGCGGCAGTCGCGAACGCGCTGCCCGCGATCCTCTCGCATTTCGGAGTGGCGGGGAATGCCGCGAATGGCATTCCGATCACGGTGCTTTGGGCCTTCAAGCTCGGAGCGGTGGCCTTCCTGCTCGCGGTGCTCTGGACGGTGATTACCACGAAAGAGAACCCGCCCGAGGATATGGAGGAATTTCTGCGCGAGAGGCGGCACCATCACGGATTCCGGATCGATGGGCGGTTCCTGCTCGCGGGCGGAGTGGCGGGCGCGCTGCTCGGCGCGGCGCGCGGCGGATTGGTCGAGCATCACTTCACTCCCTGGCATCTGCTCGCTGGCGCGGCCATCGGCGCGGCGATCGGTGCGGTGCTGAGCGGGCGGGAAGTCTCGACGGCGCTGCGCCAGATGCCGCGCACCATGAAGCAGCTCGCGGTGGTGCAGTTCTTCACCTGGCTGGGACTGTTCTGCATGTGGATGTTTTTCGGGCTGGCGACCGCGCAGCAGATTTTCGGCACGACGGACGCGCAGTCCCCGGCGTTCGATCAGGGCACGGTTTTCGCCGGGCAGACCTTCGCGTGGTATTCCATCGTCTGCTTCCTGGTCGCGTTCGTGTTGCCGCCGCTGGCCAGGGCGACGAGCCGCAAGCTGGTCCACAGCGCGGCGCTGGTGCTCGGCGGTTTGAGCCTGCTCGCGACCGGCTTCATTCACGGACTCGAATCGAAGCTGCTCTGGCAGGCGACGATGATCGGCGTCGGCATCGCGTGGGCGAGCATCCTGTCCATGCCGTATGCGATCCTCTCCGGCTCGCTGCCCGCGCGGCACATGGGAGTCTATATGGGGATCTTCAATTTCTTCATCGTCATCCCGGAGATCCTC
>JANOAZ010000263.1:0-4917 GCA_031411395.1 Chthoniobacteraceae bacterium | reverse complement strand
CGCGAAACCGGCATCGAGGTGCAGACGAGCATCTACGACGTCCTTTACCGCGAAGCCACCGGCAAACGCGAAACCGGCATCGAGGTTCATACCCTGGTCAAATTGAAGACGCCCAAACTCGTCGTCACGGCCACGCCGCCGATGAGCGACCCGCAGCAGACGCGATTGTTCCGGCTGATAGAAGCTTACGAGCACGGGCTCGACGTGCGGGACTTCGTTCGTTCACCGGGCCTGCAATGTGTCAGTTGCGAGTTCTTCAACGAATGCCGGGCCTGGTCGTGAATAGGTAAAAAAAAGAAACCCCGAAGCCCGCCGGCCCTGCACCTGCCGAGGTGCGCGGTCGGCGGCTTCGTTTCCCCATGAAAGGAGCATCCCCATGAAGAAGTTCACCACTTTCCTCATCCTGATCCTGCTCGTCGCCGCCCTTGTCTGGTGGCGGCACGACGATCACGGATCACCCGGCCACGCCGGATCATTCTCTCCCCCGCCCGAACTGGTGCCGTTCCGAACGGCCGGCGGCACCCTGCACACCAATGGCTTCCTCAAGACCGAAACCCTCACCAAGGAGACCGGCTCGTGGCGGGGCACCACTTCCTCCAGCATCCGCGTCAACGCGACCTACCGCTACGACATCGAACTGCGGAGCCAATGGAACCTCTGGATCGACGACGCACGCCACGTTGCCTTCGTTGTTGCGCCGGCGTTCCGGCCGCAGCTTCCCGTGGCCGTCGATTCCCGCAGCGTGCAGGAATGGACGGAATCCGGCTGGGGCCGATTCGACAAATGGGACCAGCTACGCGCCCTGCGCCGGGAAACTTCACGTTACCTCGAAACCCTGGCCGGGAGCCCCGGCTACCGCGAGGTCGCGCGAGGCCAGGCCCGCCTCACCGTGGAGGAGTTCGCGGCCGACTGGCTGCTCAAGAGCCGGGGCTGGTCCAAGGACTCCGAGCGCTTCGTGAAAGTCTATTTCGCCGACGAGGCGGACATCCCGTTCCCGGAGAAGAAGACGCTGAAGGACTTTCTGCCGTGACTGGCCGGAAATTGCTTTCGCGCTTGCCGTACCGTTACCGGTCAGAACGGGGATCGGCGTCGGGGAGTGAGGGGTCTGACACGGGAGGTGCGACAGGCACCGCGCGCTTCTACCAAGTGCTCGGCTCGCCCAGACGGGTAACGCAACCGGGCAGAGGCCATCCCGCCCGTCGGGTCGCCGCGCCCTGCCTGCCGTTGCGGAACACGCACTATTCGCTTAGTGCCTGCGGGCCTCCTCCCCAATGAAACGCGCTTTCCTTTGCCTCCTAGCCGTCCTGACGCTCATGACCCTGCCCGCGGCGCACGCTGTGGAAGTCGTCGCGGCGGCGACCGGGAACTGGTCGAATACCGCAACTTGGGTCGGCGGCGTGCTGCCGGGGGTGGAAGACGACGTGAAGATTCCGGCAGGGATCACCGTGACGCTGAATGCGAACGTCGAATGCGGCGGGATTCTCGTGGAGGGGCGGCTGGAAGTCGAACGGGCAAACCGGACGCTGCTCTGCGATACGCTGCTGGTTCAGGGGGCGAATGCTGTGTTCCAGGTCGGTACGTCGGCGAGTCGCTTTTTGCAGATTTTCACCCTGACGCTGAAGGGCCTGGCCACGGAGCCTGCGGCGGTGATGGGATCCAAAGTGCTGGGATCACACAATGGAGGCACGCTGGATATCCATGGCGGAGATCGCGTCGAGTGGACCCATCTCGGCGTGAACGCGGCGGCGGGCGGGACTTCGCTGACGCTGTCGGAGCCGGTCGATTGGGTGGTGGGCGATTCCATCATGGTCACGTCGAGCCGGGCGAATTGGAACGAGGCGGAGACGCGGACGATCACGGCGGTGAGCCCGGACATGAGGACGGTGTCGTTCGCGACCGCGCTCGCCTATTTGCACAATGGCAGCACGATCACCAAGACCCGCAGCACGGATGGAAAATCATGGACCGCCGATCTGCGCGCGGAGGTGGGGCTGCTGAGCCGCAATGTGAAAATCCAGGGCGATGCGGCCTCGGAGACGGCGGGCTTCGGCGGACACATCATGGTGATGGATGGCGGTCCGACCTGCTGCTTGTCGGTCGGGAAGGGATACATCGAGGGTGTGGAACTTTTCCGCATGGGGCAGAAAAGCGCGCTGGGGCGTTACCCGATGCACTGGCACATGGTCGCCAATGGCGGCGTGGGACAATACTTCCGGGACAGCGTGGTGCGGCACTCATTCAACCGCGCGATCACCATTCACGGCACGGAGTCCACGCTCGTGGAAAACAACTTTTGCTACGATCACTTGGGCCACGGGATCTTTCTGGAGGATGGTTCGGAGCGCTTCAATGTCATCCGCCGCAATGTCGTTCTCGGGACGAAGCGACCGGTGGTAGGCGAGGAAATCATCGAAACAGACAATGCCTTCAACACGGTGCAGAATCGGTCGCCGGGCAGCTACTGGATCACCAATCCAAACAACACATTCACCGACAACGTCGCTGCGGGGACCGAGGGCACGGGCTTCTGGTTTGCCTTTCCGCAGAAGCCGCTCAATCAATCGTTGACCCACCCGCGCTTTGTCGGCCTGGAGCCTTACAAGCAGCCGCTCGGGGCCTTCACCGGTAACACCGCCCATAGCTGCGCGAGCGGGCTGGATATCAATGATCAGGTGGCCGCCGACGATACGCTGATCATCAATGGCGAATGGGCCAACAACGGGCCCTTCTATTTCGATGACTGCACCTGGTATTCGAATGACATCGCCGTGTATGCGGGCATCGGCGGAAAACGGAAGAACGTCGTCTATCGCAACAACGTCTTTTCCGACAATGAGACGAATCTCTTCCTCGCCACCTACCAACTCTGCGAAGAATCGTTGATGGTCGCGGACTCGGGATTCGGCCTGCAACCCGCCGCCACCACCCGCACGGTCTATGCCGTCTATGACGGCGCCGGGCGGATGAAGAAGAACCATCTGGTGGGCTACAGCGCGACCAATGCCCGCTTCCTGCAAAACATCGGCGCGGCGATCAAGCATCCGAATCATTACTTCGAGGGCTTGACCTTCGATCCACCCACGCCGGTGCGTTCCGTGCTGACGAACTACAACATCATCCCGCCTGCGGACATCGGCGCGAATGACCCCGGCCATCCGCGCATCTGGGCGCAGGTGGTCGTGGATGTGGATGGTTCGATCTCCGGAGTGCCGAATAGTTCGATTGTTAGCAATCATCCCTTTCTGCTTACCGGCGGCGAGACGCGGCCCTCGGTGTGGACAAACATGTATCGCAGCGACCACCGCTTCGCCCAATGCCGGCTCGACTACGGGATTCCATTCGGCTCCATCCCAAACGTCAGCGTCGTGCGGACCAAAGCGGGCACACCGACCACTGGCGTCTATTACATCAATGGCTACAACGAGTGGCATCAGCTCCCGCTGATCGTCCGCGAGGACTTTCTCTACACCTACTCCTACGAGGCGCTACCCTCGACGAAGAAGGTGATCGTAAATCTCGACGATGCCGTTGCCGGTGATGACTACGTCCTGTGCTTCAAGGATTTCGGCAAGCTGCCGGGAGTCGCCGTGACCGGAATGACGTCCCGCGCATCGCTGGCCGCATTGAAGGCAGGCACGACCTCCGGCTTTTTCAAGGAGACCAACGGCGACTTTTACATCCGTCCCGTGGCCACCGCCACGGAACACACTTACACAATCACCTGGACCTCCAATATCACCCTGCCGGTGATCGATTCCGATGGCGACGGCACCAGTGACGGCGCGGAGGCCGCGGCAGGAACGGATCCGTTCCGCGCGGTGGATGGCACTGATCCCTTCGTGAACAGTGAATTCAATGTGCCCGGCAACTTCGAGGATTGGACTTCCTTCAGCGGCATCGGCAGCGAGACGGTGGCGGGCGGCGTCATGACGGGACAGGCGACGAACACCAATCCGCAGATCATCGAGAACAACCTGCGCGTGTCCGGATCGGCCGTGCCCTACCTGCTGGTGCGGATGAAGGCTTCGCAGAACGGAAACGCGGAGTTCCTATGGGGCCGACTCGGCGCCACCACCTATACGGCTACACGCACCGTGACGGTGAACTACAACGGCAACAACCAGTGGCGAGTCCTCGCCTTTCCGATGCAGGACAACGCCGAGTGGCTGGGCCAAGTCATCACCAATCTCCGTTTCGATCCCGTGAGTGCGTCTGGCGTCAGCTTCGAGGTGGATTGGATTCGCGCGTCGGATGGCAACTTCATCAGCACCGTGGCCGACCAGAGTATCGCCGAGGACACTGCCACCAGCGCGCTCGCCTTCACACTTGACGACGACATCGCTGCCTACTCGTCCTTCATCGTCACCGGCACTTCGTCGAATGCGGCCGTCGTGCCGAATGGAAACATCGTCTTCGGTGGCAGCGGCGCGAACCGCACCGTGACCGTCACGCCCGCGGCGAACATGAACGGAACGGCGACGATCACCCTCACCGTCAGCGACGGCACGCTCACGCGTTCGAGCAGCTTTCTGCTCACGGTCAACGGCACCGCGGATGATTTCATCAAGGCCGCCACCGGCAGCACGCTCAACATTCCCGGCGCGTGGAGCGGATCGGTGGTGCCGGTCAACCCCGACACGGCGACGTGGGGTTCCACCTCGCTCGCGGGAGTGCTGACTCTCGGCGGAGATCTGAACTGGTCCGGACTCGTCGTGCAGAATCCTTCCAGCCCGATCACCTTCAACGGCACGCAGACTCTCACGCTCGGCAGCGCGGGCATCGACTTGTCGGCTTCCACCGTGAATCTGACGGTGAATCACCCCGTCGCCCTCGGCTCCAATCAGACTTGGAATGTCGGGACCGGCCGCACTTTGACCGCCTCCGGCGAAGTGTCGGGCCCGCGCAGCCTCACCAAGT
>JANOAZ010000262.1:0-17175 GCA_031411395.1 Chthoniobacteraceae bacterium | reverse complement strand
AATCTCTCGCATCCGCGGGCAGCGGTGGGGCGGATCGTGAGCGCCCCGATGCTCCGCGCCGCCTCCGCCCTCGGATGCGAGAGATTCCTCCACTCCGCTCCGCTCCGGTCGGAATGACGGCCTTTTTGGATGCGACCCTCGCGTGGCGGAGCAGCGCTCCGCGCTCCTCTACCGCCGCCCCGCCCACACCTTCCGCAGCCACTCGCCGCGGGTCAGCTCCGGTTCGGTGGGAAGGGGCGTGACGCCGAGTTCACCCGCGAGCTTGTTCCACCGTGCGCGCGTTTCTTCCGTGAGCGCCTCCCCGAGCGAGGCGGTGTGATGCGGGAATGCTTCGTAATACTGCCCGACGATATTCTTCCCCCGCTCCCCCGGTTCCTTCGGCGACGCCGCGAGTCCGTGCCATGCGCCCGCCGTGCCCCACCACTGCACCGCCTCGAAGTCCGGATCCCCCGGCAGCACATCGCTCACGTAGATCGTCGCCGCGCCCGTCGAATGCAGCCGCGACTGCAGCTCCGGCACCGGCACGCGAGCCACGGTCGTCCGCCGCGCATTCGCGAAATGTGCCGCGTGGCCCGCCGCTTCACCCATCGACATCCAGATCGGCTCCAGGCGCAGCGCGCAAAAGCCGACATGCGACGAACTCGCCGCCACGGGCACGAGCAGGTTTTCAAAATCCCGCGGCAGCAGCACCCCGTACGGGATCTGGTAAGGGGCCACGCGCTTGTAAAATTCACCCGTATGTTTTCCGCCGAAGAGCGACCCCTCGTGCGCCGTGCCGTGGCAGTTCGGGCCATAGTCCCCCATCGCGATCGCATCGCGCCGCAGCACCGCGCGCGCGTCCTCCGGCGCCGGGTCGGTGTCCTTTTCCGTGAAGACATACGTGCCCACCATCCGCCGCGCCTCCCGCACGTAGAGCTGCTCCGGCAGGTGCCCGCTGTCCACGTATTCATCGCGACACCAGCCCATCTCCCGCGCCTCGGTGCGGAACTTCTCCGGCACCGCCGCGTCATTTTGCAGAAAGTAAATCAGCCCGATCTGCCAGCTCCGATGCGCTCCCCACACCCGCGCCCGCGCATCGCGCAGCGCCGTCCGCGAAAACGGCGCCACCACCCCACTGTTCAGCTCCCGCGTCGCCACCCCCCCGCTGCCATCCGGCCACTCGTCATTCTCCCCCGGCAGCGACAGCCGCACCGGCCCGCGCGACATGTCGTTGATGTCGAACTTCCCGTTCGGCAACGGCGGAAAGTGCGCCTTGATCACCGCCGACGACGACATCCCCCACACCTGCTTCAATCTCCCGTCCGCGAGCAACGGCAGCAACTCCACTAAGTCCTCGCGATCGTAGCCGTCCGGCGCCTTCGGCATCACGCGGTTAGCCGGATCGCGCGTCATCGTCAGGCGAAAGTTGTAGCCCTGGAGCTGCGTGTCCGCCTCATCCGGCGCGAGCGATTCCGCATATTCCTCGCCCGCCTCCCGCCCCACGCGATACGGCACGCCGGCCGCCGCCAGCAGATCGCCCTCGTAGGTGCCATCGATAAACATCCGCGCGCCCACCTGGTGCAGCGTGTTCGTTTCATCCGCGAAAAGCGCCAACTCCACCGCGCGCACCTTCCCCGGAGCATCGCCGTCCGAATCGCTGCTCGATTTCACCCGATCCAGCACCCAGCGCGTCTTCACCGTGATCTTTGGCTGCGCGGCGAGCAGCTTTTGGAAAAGCGCGAGATGCACCTTCGGCTCCGCCTGCGTCCCGCGGAACGATTCCTTCACCTGCGGCGAATCCGCGCCGTAGGTCTCGCGATAGTGCGCCTCCACCAGCGCCGAAAACTTCCGGTAGAACCCGGTGATCCCCTCAAACGTGCGGAAGTCCGCATGCGTCAGCCCATTCGTCATCAACCCGCCGACCTGCCCCGTCGGCTCCACGAGCAGCACCGACTCGCCATCCTCCGCCGCCGCCAGCGCCGCCGCGATCCCGCCCGGCGTCGCACCGTAAATCAGGACCCCATACTCCTCCGCATGGATCGGCGACAGGGAGAGAAGCAGCGAAAGAAGAAGCCAGCGCATCCTTCTGCGCTATCGCTCGCGCGCGGTCGGCGCAAGCCCGGTGAATACGCTCCTTCCGCTCCTCCGGCATTGCCTCACTGCGGCGGCCGACGATTCCCGCCGGGACCCCGCGGGCGGCGCTCTTCCTCCTGCCCGTCGCTCGGCGTCAGCCCCATCACGATGTCCCATGCGGCTGCGAATTCCGGGCTGCCCGCGATCGGCTTGAACTCCCGGATCACCGACGCCTTCTGCGCCTCGTCGCGGATGCCATTGAGCAGGCCATCACGTGCATTTCCCGGCTCGCCGGCAAAATAAAGCTGCGTGGTGAAAATGCGCCGCCCCGGCAGCGTGATGCCAAAGTGGTAATGCCGCGTGCGCCCCGTATAGAGCCCCGGCTTGATCGTCCGGAAGCGATACCCGCCATCCGATGCCGACTCGAACTTCCCGTAGCCCTGGAAGTTCGGATCGCGCTCCGCCTTTTGCGCTCCGCGCGAATGGATGTACGTCCCGTGATCATCCGCCTGCCAAAGCTCCACGAGCGCGCCCTTGATCGGCTTCCCGTCGCTGTCGAGCACCCGGCCCGCGATGTTGGTGATCGTCCCCACCGCCGGCGTGACGTGATCGCTCACGCGGATGAGATCGTTGTCCTGATCGAGCGGCAGCTTGTCCGGATAAAACGGTCCCGCTGTTTGCCGCGGCGTCAGCGCGAGCGCTTCGGCGAACGCCCCGCGCGCCCAAAATCCCGCACTGGCGAGCGCGAGACTCTGGAGCAGGCGGCGGCGGCTGTAGGGGATGTGAAACGGCGGCGGAGTGAGGATCGCTTTCATGCCCTACTAAACGCCGCGAATCTCCGCCTGCCGAACAGAGTTTTGTTAAGGAAGCGTTAATCCCGTAGGGGCGGATTAAGATTTGACGCTCCCGGCAATGCGCCCGCATTTTCCCGCCTGCCTGTCCGCGCGAGCGCGCCTCTCAACCCTCAACTTTCACCTCTCAACTTTTCCCAATGGCCAACTACGACCTCATCGTCATCGGCGCCGGCCCCGCCGGCTACGTCGCCGCAATCAAAGCCGCGCAGCTCGGGAAAAAAGTCGTTTGCGTGGAAAAGGAACGCGGCGGCGGAACCTGCAACAACTGGGGCTGCATCCCGACCAAGGCGCTGCTCAAGAACGCGGAGCTGTACCACACGATGAAGCACCGCGCGGCGGAGTTTGGCTTAAAGATCGCGGGGCTGGAATACGACTGGAGCGCGATCATCAAGCGCTCGCGGGTCGTCTCGGACAAAGGCGCGGCAGGCGTCGATTTCCTTTTCAAAAAGAACAAGATCGACTCGATCAAAGGCGACGCTTCGCTGGACAAGGCGGGTGAGGTGAAGGTGACGGGCGCGGATGGCAAGGTGGAGACGCACACTGCCGCGAAGATCCTCATCGCCACGGGCTGCGTCTCGCGTCCGCTGCCGGGGCTGGAGTTCAACGGGAAGAACGTGATCGGCTCGAAGGAAGCGCTCGCACTGCCGGCGCAGCCGAAGTCGATCGTCATCATCGGCGCCGGCGCGATCGGTGTGGAGTTCGCGTATTTCTTCAACGCCTTTGGCACGAAGGTCACCGTTGTCGAAATGCTGCCAAATCTGCTGCCGGTGGAAGACACCGAGGTCTCGCAGGCGCTGGAGAAGTCGTTCGCGAAGCAGGGCATCACCTCGCTGCTCGGCCACAAGACGACGAAGACCGAGGTGAGCGACAAGGGTGTGAAGATCACGGTCGCCGATCCGAAGGGCGCGGAGAAAGTGATCGAGGCGGAGACGGTGCTGGTGGCGATCGGCATTGCACCGGTGCTGCCCGGCGGGTCGCTGAAGTTCGAGCTGGTGAAGGGATTCCTGCAAACCAACGACCGCTACGAGACGAGCGTGAAGGGCGTCTTCGCCGCGGGCGACATCATCGGGCCACCGTGGCTCGCGCACGTCGCCAGCTTTGAAGCAGTGCAGGCAGTCGAGGGAATGTTCGATGCGAAGTTCAAGCCGAAGAAGGTCGATATTTTCCCCGGCTGCACCTACTGCCAGCCGCAGGTCGCGAGCGTGGGCCTCACCGAACGCGCGGCAAAGGAAGCGGGCAAGAAATTCAAGGTCGGCAAGTTCCCATTCATGGCCAGCGGCAAGGCGCGTGCGATCGGCGAGAGCGAAGGCTTCGTGAAACTGATCGTCGGCGAACCGCATGGCGAGATCCTCGGTGCGCACATCATCGGTTCCGAAGCGACGGAGATGATCGCGGAGCTCGGCCTCGCGATCACGCTCGAGGCGACTTGGGAGGAAATCGAAGCCACAATCCACGCGCACCCGACGCTGAGCGAAGGCGTGAAGGAAGCCGCCGAGGTGGCGGCGGGGCACGCGATCCACGTTTGACGAAACGCCCGTCCGCGCGCTGCGATTAGTTCGCCAGCAGCTTCACCAGCCGTTCGTTGACGAAGAGGATTTCCTTTCCGGATTTCACCTTCGCCACGAGGCCGGTGTCGGCGAGGTCGTGGAGGTAGCGGGAGGCGGAGACGCGCGCGGCGAGCCCCGCTTCTTCGAGGTGGCGGATTTTGCAGTAAGGCCGCACGAAAAGCTGCTCGATCAGCTCCTTGGAAAACGTGCGCTTGGGAAGCTTCAGCCGGCCTTCCTCCACCATCCGCGCGAGCAGGTCGCCGATGGCTTCGATCTTCAGCACGGTCGTCTCGGCGGTCGCTTCCACGGCGCGCAGCACGTAGAGAATCCACGGCTCCCACGCCCCGGTCTCGGTCACCTCGCGGAGCAGGCGGTAGTAGTGGTTTTTGTGTTCGATGATGTAGCGGCTGAGGAAGAGGATCGGCTGCTCGAGCAGGCGCTGCTGGAGGAGGTAGAGGATGAGCAAGATGCGCCCGGTGCGGCCGTTGCCATCGCGAAAGGGATGGATTGCTTCGAACTGGTAATGGAGCACCGCGAGCTTCACCAGCGGGTCGAGCCCGTCCTCGGCGCTGTTTACAAACTCCTCGAGATTCCCGAGCAGCTTGCGGATGCGTGGCTCGCCATCGGGCGGGGTGTAAACGACCTCGCCGGTCGCGCGATTGATCAGGTTGGCGCCGGGCTGGCGGCGGATGCCAGCGTCCTCCGGCTTGATCATTCCGCCGATCTCGATCGCGAGTTTGGAGGAAAGAACGCGCCGCTCGCGGAGCGCCTGTGCGCCGAACCACAGCGCTTCATTGTAGTGCAGCACCTCCTTGGCGTGCGGGCTTACCTCGGGCGATTCGCCGCTCAGCCCGCGGTAGAGTTCGTCGCTGGTGGTGAAGATGTTTTCGATCTCGGAACTCGCGCGCGCTTCCTGGAGCGCGATCGTGTTCAGCAGGATCGCCGGGTTCGGCACCGTCCGCGTGCGTCCTTTCAGCTCGGCGAGGCTGCGGCTGGCGCGGATCGCGGCGCGGAGCACCGCCTCAGTTTCGAGTCGCCCGGCTGGCGGGAGAAGCGGCAGATCGTTGTAGGGCTTCGCGCGATCGAACGTGGGCATGCTTTGGACACGTATCGACTCTCGTGTTCACGAAACAGGAAAATGTGAACATGAGCGCTGCCACGTGTTCAAATCATGCACATGTCCCGTCGCTACGCTCATCCCCGCGATAGCCAAGCGCGCCAACCGCCTGTAAACTCCGCTTGTCCCTATGATTCAAGACCGCATCGCCAAAATCGAAGCAACCCTGACCAACGCAACCGACCTTTCCGCAGCGACGCGTGAGGAATTGCTGGCCCTCCTGGCCGACCTCAAAACCGAAGTCGCGGCGCTGGCTCCCACTCATGACGATGAGGCGCAAAGCATCACCCGCTCAGCCGATGCGGCCTTTTCGCTCGCCGCGCAGCCCGAAGAGGAAAAATCCCCGGCCGTGCTCCAGGATCTTCGCGACTCGGTGCAAGGCTTCGAGGCATCCCATCCACGCCTCGTCCAGATCGTCGATCGCATCGCGCTGACGCTCTCGAATATGGGCATCTGATCGCGCGGAGCGTTCTTCCTCATTCTCCTGCTCCTGCTCCTGCTCGAATTCGAGAGCGCAAGAGCAGGAGCAAGAGAACGAGAAAGAGGATGCGCCTGGCGAAAAATCGGCGTGCAAGACGATAGAGCCTCCCTATTTTCCCGGCCTCATGGAAAACGTCCCAGTCGTCCCAATCGACATCTTCGGCATCCACGTGGATGTCCCGTTCCCGGCGCCGCTGGGGATCAGGCAGGCGAATCTCGAGGAGTTTGGCGCCCAGATTTGCAACGCCACCACCGGGCTCAATCTGCGGCCCGATCAGATCCGGATGAAACGGTGGGACGATCTTTACGGCTACGAGTTGTCCGCGCAGTTCTTCGGCGAAAATGGGACGCTCACGCGCACCGCCGATCGGATCAAACTCGGCGTCCGCAATGCCCGCACCGCCGGGGACTGGAAGATCATTCAGGACACGTTGCAGCGCTTTTACACGCTCATGGAATTTCCCGAGGAAAGTGTCACCGCCCTCTCGGCGCATGCGCACACGAAATTTCCGACGACCGAGGAACGCGACGCCTACCTCCAGAAATTTTCCTACAGCCCGCTTTTTTCAAAGGCCGCCGCGCTCGGCTACGTGCAGGTGATCGACTGGGATCGCGAAATCCGCGTGCTCATCGAAGCCTCCAACGTCGTCGCCGATGCGCTCTTCGTGATGTGGGACACGCAGTTCACCAACGATCAGGACTGGGAAACTTTCCTCCCCTTGATCCCGATGCTGATGGACAACTCCGCGAACCTTTTCGACTTCGGCCTCGAACCACTCCGCGAGCGGGTGTGAGGATTGATCGGCAGATTGCGCAGATGGGCGCAGATAAGCGGAAGCCGCCTCTGCGAAAATCTGCGGAATCTGCGGATACCCGCTCGATCTAAAACTCATTGATGAGGTAGCGGATCGCTTCGTCGCAGGCATCGCGCGCGTCGTAGCCATCGCAATTTGCCGCAGCGACGAACGCAGTATCCGCTCCCGGACCGAGCCACATCACGGCGTAAAACATCGTGTTTTCGCCGCTATGCATCAGCGCGGTGCCACCCGCCCAGCGCCGCTGGAGATTGCACCAGCCCATGCCGTAGGTCTGGCCCCTGGCCGGTTCGTGGAGCTTGTGAAAGGAATCGAAATCCAGCAGCCAGCCCTCGCCACGTTCACCGGCCACGTGCCACGCCGTGTAGCGGGCGAAGTCGGCGATGCTGCAATGCACCGTGCCGCCAGGGCCAACCGCCGGTGGATTATCCGCCATCGGGCCGGGCGGCACCGCCTTGAACGGCGCCTCATCGCCGAGATGTCCCCACGGTTGGTCCACCTGGCCAGGCGTCGCGGGCGCACCAAATCCCGCGCTCGTCATGCCGAGTGGCGCAAAAAGGCGCTCCCGCAGCAGGTCCTCCCACGCCTTGCCGGTGACCCGTTCCATCATGGCTCCGACGATCGAATATCCGGCATCCGAGTAGATCCACCTCGTCCCGGGCGGCTTCTCCGGACCGTCGGCGAGGATGCCGCGAACAAAGGCGAGCCGTTGCGCCGTCGGCGTGCCCTGTTGCGCGCAGGCTTCCTTCCAGAGATGCCGCGGCGGGGTGTGCGGCGCGCCCCCGCGATGCACGAGCAACTCCTCGACCGTCACCTCCCGCCATTCGTCCTCCATGGGAAGATCGGTCAACACGTCATCGATCGACGTATCCCACGTGAGGGTGCCGTCCTCCACGAGCATCGCCGCGACGGAAGCGGTCATCGACTTCGTGCATGAGCCGATGTGCCACTTGTCGCTGATGGTCACGAGGGTCGGATCATCGCCGCTGCGACGACCCGTGGCGCCGATCGCGACCATCTTCCCCTCGACGATCGCCGCTGCGGTGAGCGCGGGGATCTGGTGTTTGTCCCGGATTCTCTCGAGCTGTCCGGAGATCTCCCGAGGGTCGGCGAACGCGGGAAGGACGATCGATCCCAACGCGACCGCGGCTGCGAAAAATTTCACCCGGGGAAGAGAGCGCATGGCCGAACGAATCTCAAGCGAACGCACGGAAATCGGCCGCGGCGTTTTGCCAAAGTGGATGCGGCGGCGCAACGCGCTTGACTCCGCCGACGCGTGCAGCGAAGCGGGTCGGAATGCGAATCTTCTGCCTGCTCGTGCTCCTTGCGTCCGCTGCGCCTTTCGATTCTCGCGCGGCGCAAACGCCACGCGCGTGGGAACGATGGGACGGCTGCACTCTCGTCGCGGATCGTTTCTTCGATGGAGACAGTTTTCAAGTGCGGCATGGCCGCTCGATTCAGGTCCTGCGGCTTTATTCCGCCGATGCGCCGGAGACGGATGCGGGCTACGCGGCGCGGGTCGGCGAGCAGGCCGTTTACTTTGGTGTCACGGAGGCCGAGGTGCTGCGCGGAGGCCACGCCGCAAAGGAATTCGCCGCGTCATTTCTCGCCCGACCCTTCACCGTGATCACGCGGCGCAAGACGGCGCCCGGCGCGAGTCGCGCGGAACGCATCTACGCGATCATCGAACGCGAGGGTGAACGGCTCGACCTCGCGCTCATCCGCGCGGGGCTGGCCCGCGCCACCACGGAGACGGCCGATTACCCCGACGCGGTAGCCGCCCAGCGGAAGGCGGCGGAGTTGCGCGGCGTGGAGCAAAAGGCGGCGTTTGACCGCAAGGGTCTGTGGGCCAATACGAAGCGCCAGGACAAACGCCCGACGCTGACCGAAAGACTCAAACCCCTCGTGCGTCCGGGCACGCTGCCCGCGGCGCGAAAGGTCAACCTCAACACCGCCACCGCGGGCGACCTCGAAGCCCTGCCCGGCATCGGACCGAAGATGGCGGCGGCGATCATCCAGGCGCGGCCGCTGCGCGATTTCTCCGCGCTCGATGCAGTGCCTGGCATTGGGGCGAAAAAGATCGAGGCCCTGCGCGACTTCGTCACCTTCGAATAGTCCGCATGAACCGCCTGTTTTTCGCGCTCCCGTGCGCCCTCTGGCTGACCCTCGCGGGCGCGGTCCGCGGCGACTTCGCGCTCCCGCAATCGGCTCCCGTCGATCGCCTGCTGAGCACCGCGCAGGCTTATCTCGCGGCGCATCCTCGCGAGGCCGATGCGCACTACACGCTCGGCCGTATTCACTTTCTCGCATTCGCTCGCGGCGCACGCGATGTCCCGGTCCTTCGAGAAACCGGCGGGAGTGGAAAACCGTTGATCGCGAGCGATTGGGCGATCTCGTTCGAGCTTTACGAAGCCCGGCAGAAGCGCGCCGATGAGCTCGCACTCAAGGACATCGGAGAACCGGGACCGCGCCCTTCCACGGACAAAACTTCCGCTTTCGAAGAAGCGCGAGGCCGCCGCGCGCGCCAGCTCGAGGAACAGGACTGGCATCCGATCGGGAATCTGCCGCCGGACGAGATGACCGCGCACGCGCTGGCCGCCCTCGCCGAGTTTCGCGAAGCAAGCCGCCTCGAACCGAAGAACGGATTGCACGTCCTCGCGATCGCTGCGCTTCAGGAGAAAGTCGCGCGCTGGGCGACCGGGACGAAGCCGGCAAATCTCCCGGGTGCACTGCGCGCTCTGACCCTGCCGGGCGCGCGGGAAGCCTATCTGCACGCGTTCCGGCTCGCGATCGCCAGCGATGCGGCGCTGCCCGCGAGACCCGCAAGCGGCCTGGCCAGCCTCGTCAGCCATCGGGCCGGCGAAGCTTACCTGCGGCTCGCCGATCACGATCGCGCGAAACTCAAGGCACCGGAAAAGGCCGCGCTCGATGAAGTGCGCGGCGGACTGAAGAAGCTGAAAAAACTTCGGATCGAAGCAATCGCGCCGCTGTAGCCGGCATCTAATCCCCCGCACCGATCCACCCGCGCCGCCGGTATTCGAGCCAGCCGATTTCTTCGTGGATCCAGATGGAGGTGAAGATGAACCCAAGGGCGCCGGGCACCCCGAAGCGCGGCGGTTCGACTTCGGGGCTCATGGTGGTGAGAAAATTGCACGGAGCCGGGACGGCGTTGAGTCCGGCGTTCTGGAAGGTCGCGAGCGCGCGGCGCTGATGGACGGCTGAGGTGACGAGGAGAATGCGCTTCCAGCCGCGCTCATCCGCGAGACGCCGGACCCGCATCGCTTCGTCGCGAGTGTCGCTGCAGGCGCCGAGACTGATCACGGGCGCGTTGGAAAGCTGCCGCTCGTCGATCGCGCGCTTGACGAGATCGGCCTCGATCCGAAGTCGCGCGCCGCGGCCCGCGTAGCCGCCGCCCACGCAGAGGACTGGAGCTTTCCCGAGGCGCACCAGTTCGAGCGCCATGACGAGACGATCGCCCGCGCTGGTCAGGTGCAGGCCCCCCACTTCCTGTGGCGATGGCTCGACGCCGCCTCCGAGCACCACGATCGCATCGCAGATCGGCAAATCCTCCGGCCGCACCCCCGCGAAAGGCCGCTCGAGCCTTCCGAGCAGCCAGCCGGAAAGATTCGTCCCTCCGATCACCTGCACGAAAAGCACGAGCAACGCCGCGACTGCCGCTGCACGGCGCTGACGCGAGCGCCAGAGCACGACCGTAAGCACGATCAGGCCGAGCCAAAGCACGGCGTGCGGCTGGACAAGCATCAGCACGAGCCGCCCGAGGGCGGTGAAAGACGCCTCGATCACACGCCGGACCAGCTAGAGGAGGACACCGACGATGGCGGTGAAGACATAACACGCGATGAGGCCGGCGAGCATGGCCCGCGGGCCGATCCGGGCGAGATCGTGGCGCCGCTCCGGCGCGAGCGCGCTGATGCCGCCGATCTGGATGGCGATGCTGGAGAAATTGGCGAATCCACAAAGCGCATAACTCGCCAGCGTCACCGAGCGCGGATCCAGCGCGCCGGGATTCGCCGTGACGTGATTGGAGAGGCTGATGTAGCCGATGAATTCATTGAGCACGATGCGTTCGCCGAGGATCTGGCCGACAAAGCCGCAGTCCTTCCACGGCACGCCCATGAGCCAGGCGATGGGCGCGTTCATCCAGCCTAGGATTTGCTGAAGGCTGAGCGGGCTCGTCACCCCGCAGGCCGTCTGCACCCAGGTGAAAACCGCGTTGAACAGCGCGACCACCGCGACGAACGCGATGAGCATGGCCATGACGTTGATCGCCAGCCCCACGCCTTCGCTCGCCCCGCGGCAGAGCGCGTCGATCGAGTTCACCGCGGTGCGTTCGACCGAGAAATGATGCCGCTCGCCCGTCTCACTTTTCTCCGTCTCGGGGAACATGATCTTCGCAATCAACAACCCGGCCGGCGCGCCGAGCACCGAGGCCGTGATGATGTGCCCCGCGCTCATCTGCGGCAGCCCCGCGTAGATCACCATCACGCCCGTGGCGATGGTCGAGAAGCCGGTCACCATCAGCGCCATCACTTCGCTCTGCGTCATCCGCGCGAGGTAGGGTTTGATGATCAGTGCCGCTTCCGTCTGGCCGAGGAAAATATTGCTCGCACCCGCGAGGCTCTCGCTGCCGCTGGTGCCCATCGCGCGCATCATCACCCACGCCATCGCGGCCACGATTTTTTGCAGCACGCCCCAGTGGTAAAGCAGCGAGCTGAGCGCGGAGATGAGGATGATCGTGGCGGAAATCAGGAACGCGAAGATGAAGGCATTCGCCGGCCCGAAGACGCGGGTCATTTGATTGCGATCGGCGAGCGGACCGAAGACCATCTTCGCACCCTCATTCGCGAAGACATTGAGCTGATCGACCACGGTCTGCGCGCCGGCGAAAAGCTGCACGCCGATCGGAGTCTTGAGAATGAAAAGCGCGAAGAAAAACTGCAGCCCGATACCCCAGAGCACTGCGCGCCATGGGAAGAGCCGGCGATTATTGGAGAGCGCCCAGGCGAGCGCGATGAGCACGACGAGTCCGAACAGGCTCACGAGGCGGGGGAACATGGGCGGGGAGAGTGGGCCACGCTCCGTCCGCGCTCAACGCCCAAGTTAGCCGCAGATCGACGCGCCGGAGACCGGTGCCTAAGCCCGAAGAACGGGATCGCTACGTCATCCGGTCGCTCATGGATCGAGGTGGCGGATGAATACGGGACCGTTTTTCACCTGCCACTTCACGCCCGCGAGCCTTCCCTCCGCCACCGCACTCCAAGTGGGCTTGCCCGCGTCGTTGCGCGAGATTACGAAAGTCGGCATGGACTTGCTTGAATCGCTGCGCGAGCACTTCGGACACGAAGGTTTCCGCGACGGGCAGGAGGATGTGATTCGCGCGCTGCTCGATGGCGAATCCGCGCTCGCGCTTTTCCCGACGGGCGCGGGCAAGTCGCTGTGCTACCAACTTCCGGCGGTGTTGCTGGAGGGGACGGCGCTCGTCGTTTCGCCGCTGATCGCGCTGATGAAAGACCAGGTCGATGCGCTGCGGGCGCGCGGGATCGCGGCGGCGAGGCTCGATTCCAGCCTCACGGCGGAGGAGACGCAGCGCGTGTATGCGGACCTTCGCGCGGGCACGCTGAAGCTGCTATACGTCGCGCCGGAGCGGCTCTCGGGCGAGGCGTTCCTCGACCGGCTGCGGCGGGTGAAAATCTCGCTGCTCGCGATCGATGAGGCGCACTGCATCTCGGAGTGGGGTCACAATTTTCGCCCGGAATACCTGCGGCTCGCGCGAGTCGCCCAGGAGTTGGAGTTGCGGCCCGTGCTCGCGCTCACCGCGACGGCAACGCCCGATGTGGCGCGGGATATTTGCAGGGCTTTCGGCATCGCGGGCGAGCGGCACGTGCAGACCTCGTTCCGCCGAAAAAACCTGCACTTGCGCGTGACGCCGTGCGCCGCAGGAGCGCGGCTCGCGGTGCTGACGAATCGGCTCGCCAGCGAGAAGGTCCGGCCCGCGGTGGTCTATGTGACCTTCCAAAAATCCGCCGAGGCCGTGGCCGCGCATCTCGCGCACTCGGGCTTCGCTGCGAGGGCGTATCACGCGGGCATGGACGCCGAGGAGCGTGACGCGACGCAGGAGGCATTCATGCACGGCGAGTGCGAGGTCATTGTCGCGACCATCGCGTTCGGCATGGGCATCGACAAGGCGGACATCCGCAGCGTGATCCATTTCAACCTGCCGAAAACGCTGGAGAATTATCAGCAGGAGATCGGGCGCGCGGGCCGCGACGGGCAGCCCGCGCTCTGCGAACTGCTCGCCTGCGCGGACGACGCGGTGCCGCTGGAAAACTTCACCCTCGGCGACACGCCCGAGCCGGTGGCGGTCGAGGCTCTCGTGAGGAAGATGCTCGCCTCCGGCGAGGAGTTCGACGTGAGCCGCTACGACCTCAGCCAGGAGACGGACATCCGCCCGCTCGTCGTCGAGACGGTCATCACGTATCTCGAACTCGACGGCCTGCTCCGCCCCACGCGCGCGTTTTACGCGAGCACCCAGATTCAGTTTTTGAAACCAGAGAGCGCCATCTTCAGCGCGCTCAACAACGACCGCCGCTGCTTCCTCACCGCGCTCTTCGCCGCCGGACGCCGCGGCCCGAAATACCTCACGCTCGAACTAGAAGCCGCCGCGCAAAAGCTCGGCGAACCGCGCGAGCGAATCGTCAAAGCGCTGACGTGGCTCGAAGAAACCGGCGCCGTCACGCAGAAGCCCGCCGGCCTGCGCCACGGCTTCCGCCTCAGCGGCGACGCCGCCCAGCGCGACCCCTCCACCGTCGCCGCGCACCAGGCCGAGCTCTTCGCCCAGCGCGAAGCCCGCGACTCGCAGCGCCTCGCGCAGATCCTCGATTTCGCGAGCGCCAGCGGCTGCATCACGCGCCGCCTGCTCGGCTACTTCGGCGAACCGCTCACCGACGAAAACTGCGGCCACTGCCACCACTGCCGCACCGGCGAACCCGCCGTCAGGGTCAAGCTGCCCGCGACTTCGATTCCACGGTTCACCGAAGCCGACGCCGAGGAAATCCGCGCGCTCATCTTCGAAGAACTCCCCTCGCTTTCGACCCCGCGCCAGCTCACCCGTTACCTCTGCGGCCTCACCAGCCCCGCGACCTCGCGCGCCAAGTTGACCAAGCGCCCCGAGTTTGGCCGCTTCGCCGCAGTGCCCTTCCGCACCGTCCTCGCGCAAGTCGAGGCGTGCTGGGACGAGGCGGGGTGATCCAATGTTTCCGAGCGGCGCTCGATCAAATGATCGGGAATTCTCCCTGCGTCGGAATGTCAGGAATCGGCACCGCTTCAATCCAACCCTGCGCGAGTTTCTGGAGGCCCGTATCGTGGGTGATGATTCGGTCTGCCTTCCGCACCACAGCCGTGGCAATGATCTGAATGTCGGCTTTGATTTTTGGACGTGAAGAACCGCCGTCCTTGAGTTCTTCCAATAGTCCGGCGTTCTCCGATTTCACCTTCCGCCATATCTTCGCAGCGACGACCGCAGCCGGTGTATCAAATGGTGCGACTCGGAATCGTCTCTCCAATACCGCGAGAACCGCCGCACTGCGTTCGTCGGCGATGCCGGCTAGAAACTCGGCTACCACAACGGACGGTACAAGGATGTCATCCTTCTGTTCGTCCACGAAGTTGATGTAGCGAACTGCCTTCGAGATCATGGCTTCCTGACCGGGACTCGCTTCGTTCCGGACGCCCCAGATAAGCAGGTGATTATCTACGCAAATCAGGCTCATAAGCCGATCGCGCCCCGCTCTTCTGCAACCCACGCAACCACGTCGCGAACCGCATCGAACGAGCCGCCACACGCCTCCCGCAGTTCATCCAACGCGGATGCAACTCTTCCCTTGCGATAGCTGAGCAACTCCTCGACTCGGAAATAAACAAGCGAGTGATCGTTCGCCTCCCAAGTCGCTTGCCCGCGCAAACCAACCTCGGCGTAAAGCAGCTTTCCGAGTTCCTTCGCCAGGACCTCATTGAGGTAACAAGAGACGACTTCGTGGTCCGACAATCGAATGCGGACTTTTGGGTCAACGCCGCCGACTCTCTCAACTTTCCCGTAGATGGTTGTTTCGCCACGAATGAACTGAGATTCCGGTAGAAGCTTCTCGAAACCCTCGTCCATCTCAGCGAGTGGACTGGTCGCGTTCTCCGTGCCGTTCCAGAATTGTGCGCGGCACTTTCGGTTGGTGGTGAATTCAGCAAGCACTCGGATACCTCGAATGCTTCTCGATGCCAGTCCTCGAAAACTGCGCAGACGAACCGACGACGTAAGCTCTTCGAAGGCGGGAGCAATTACGTCGGGAGTGGGCGAACTAAACTTCAATCCCAGACTGCGGTTCTCGATCTCCACGAGTCCGACGACGATTTCGTCGGGATTCAGCGTGGGATTGCGCTGGAGCGCGACGCCCATGATGGCTGCCTCGGCAGCGATCAGGAGATCAGCGAGTTCGCCAGCCGAGACGGTTTCGGGTGTGACGTTGCCGCCGGTAAAGCGCAGTTGAAAGACGGTATTCACGAGGACGGCGCAACCTACTCAGCCGCGAGCGTGCCGTAAAGCCCGCCGCCGTTGCGTGGCACCGTTGCGTCTGCTTCGCTTCACCCATGTCACTGGGGCGCGGAACTGCTCGACGGGGGGACGCCCCGGTTCCCCGCCCATCACGCCTATTTTGCTACAGAACTAAATATTGCGCCGATCGGACGCTGGAGAAATGCGGATAGAAGGCAGGATGATTCGGCGTTATGGCTGAGGCGCGAGTCGCACCGCGCCGCTGCTCCCATGCATTTGCTTCGTCGCTTTTTCCGCCCGTTCGGCTGCTTCGTCGCCACGCTGCTTGCAGGCTTGGTGAGCGCTGCGCCGCACGCTAAGGCGGCCTTGCCCGGTTATTTTTTTGCGGACTTCGAAGCGGCGGCTGGCTGGACCCCCGCGGTGCTGCCGTCGGCGAAGGCGGGTTTTCATCTGATCCAGGGACAGGCTGCGGTGGCGGCGCTCGCGGAGAAGGATTCCGCGCAAGTGCTCGAGCTGGGGCCTTCGACGCCGTTTGCGGCGGTCTTCGTGGAGACGAGGGCGGTGGCGAAGGCGCCGGTGGTGTTTTGCGAAATGCTCATCCAGCCGCCGGCGGTGGACGCCGCGATGGACGCGGAGTTTCTCGATTTCGGGGGAGCGATCGTGGGCTTCTTTCGCAAGGGCGCGCTGGGCGAGGTGCGGGTGCTGTTCGCGCGTTCGTCGGAGGAAAGTGTGTGGATCTCGTCCGGGCTGAGCTTTCCTCTCGATGAGATGGGACGCGCGGCGGAGTGGATGCGCATCGCCATCCGGCTCGATCGGCGGACGGAGCGGTGGAGTCTGCGGGTGAATGGCGCGGAGGTGCTGGCGGGATTTCGGGCGCTGCCGGGCGAGGCCGCGGGTCTGCCGCTGTGGCTCTATGGGCAGGAGACGCAGCCCACGAGGGTGGATGATCTGCTCGTGACGACGGTGGAGCCGGAAGACCTCGAAAAGATGATCGAGTGGCGGCAGCGCCGCGCCGCTCGCGGTGGCGGGCAGGCGCCGGCCACGATGGGGGCGAGACTGGCGACGCGCACGGTTCCGTCGGACAAACTTCGTTCGGCGCAGCCGGTGATCCGTGAAGCCACTCAGCGGCTGGTGAAGCCGGTGCTGCATGCGTGGGAACTGGCGCTGCAAATCGGCGACACCACGTTCAAACCCGGTCCCGCGACGGAGATCGAAGGGCGGAAGACTTCGCTGCTCATTTACAGCCCCCGCTATGACGACGAGGGGCGGCCGCTGCCGGGAATGCTGAGCATTACTGCCGATGCCGAGGTGCGCCCCGGGGTCGATCTCAGCCGTGTGCGCTGGATGATCGCGGAGGTGAAAAAATGGCCCGACGAGCTCGGCGAGATGGTGGCGGCGGGCGACTTTCGCAGCGGGCTGGTGCAGGACGCCACGATTTCACCGGAGTGGATTCGCAAGGCGACGACGGTGCGGGTCTGGGTGCCACCCGGGAGCGGCGATGTGCCGTGGTGGAACTTCAAGCACCGGCAGCGCGACCAGCCTCTGCCGTAGCTTCGACGCGGCGTGATGCGCTATCGCGGAGCGGACACGCGGCTGGAATACGTTTGCTCGCGGAGGAGGTCGGCGATGCCGTCGCGGTTTTGCATCAGCGCTTTCATGTTCCAGTGAATGTGGCCGGGAGTGGAGGTGCCGCGGCGGGTGAGGGCGATTTGGGCGGCCATTTCGGAGGCGGGTCGGGCGGGGCCGA
>JANOAZ010000261.1:0-44995 GCA_031411395.1 Chthoniobacteraceae bacterium | reverse complement strand
GGCGGCGCGGAGCCGCGGGCGTGTGAAAATGCTCCGCACCACCTCCGCCCGCGGATGCGAGAGATTCCTCCGCTCCGCAACGCTCCGGTCGGAATGACGGGCTTTTTGGGGGACGGGCCGAATACGCCTCTCACGCCACCGCGTGAGCCGGAGTGCCCGCGACGAACGCCCTGATATTCTCCACCGTGACCTCGCGCAGCCGGGCCACGGCTTCCGCGCTGTTGAAGGCGACGTGCGGGGTAAAGAAAACGTTCGCGCGGGAAACGACCGCGTCGCTGAGCATCAGCTCCTCCACCTCGCGGAGGCGATCGGCGTCGCGCGCTTCGTGGGCGACTTCGTCGGAGCGCAGATGCTTCACGATGTCACCGGCGATGATGTGCGCGGCGGACTCGCGCAGGACACGCTCATCCTGCAACACGTCAAGACCCGCGCCGCCGACCTGCCCGCTGTCGAGCGCCGCGACCAGCGCCGCGGTGTCCACCAGCGCGCCGCGGGCAGTGTTGATGATGATCACGCCCCGGCGGCAGAGCGCGAGATTCTCGGCATTGATCAGGTGGTAACTTTCCGGCGTGAGCGGCGCGTGCAGCGAGATGATGTGGGCGCGCGCGAAGAGTTCCTCGTGCGGGACAAATTCGAAGTGCAGGGTCTGCGCGACGCCGGTCGCCTCGCGGACATCGGCGGCGATGACCTTCATCTGGAAGGCCTCCGCGAGCGCCGCGACGCGCTGGCCGATGCGCCCCATGCCGATGATGCCGAGCGTTTTTCCCGCGAGGTCGAAGGCGCGCGTTTCTTCATAGGAAAAGCGGGCGTTCTTCGGCTTGAGCATCAGTTCGCGGAAGCGGCGCGCGGTCGCCAGGATGAGTGCGAAGGTGTGCTCGGCCACGGTCGTGTCGCCGTAGTGCGGGACGTGCGAGACGCAGATCCCGCGGGCGCGGCAGGCCTCAAGGTCGATGTGATCGATGGCTTGCGATCGGGTCGAGACGAACCGCAGCCGCGGGTGCGAGTTCAGAAAGTCCGTGTCGATTTTCGAGCTGATGAAGACGGAGAGGATCTCGGCGTCCTCGCCGACGTCCTCGAGTTGCGCGGCGCTGCGGAGGTCGTGTTCCTCCAGGTGGCTCCCGAAAAATTCCTCTTCCGCAGATTCGGCTTCGACGAAGTAGATGATCACGGCTGGAGAAAGTAGGAGAGTGTGCGCAAACTCAAAGACGGAACCGCGGCAGCCGCGGAGGGCATCAGTCACATAGCTCGCATGGGTCACATGGGACGCATGGGATATATGCCCGTGCCGCGGATAGTGGCAATCCGCGGCGGGCGTGCCTACGGTGGCGGCGCGCATGCACCACCACGATCACGGCCAGGACCACCCACCCGCAATCCCGCGCCGGCGCTGGTTTCCGCGAGTGGTGCCGCGCGAAGTCGAGATCGAGGATGACGATCACATTCACCCCGAGGGCGAGTGGAAGGGGCAGCTCGCCGCGAGCCTGATCTGCGGCGCGCTCGGGGTTGTGGCCGCATTCATTCCCACGCCCGGCGGCCAGCTTGCCGTGTTTGCGGCCGCCTACCTCGCGGGTGCGTGGTTCACCGCACAGGAGACTTGGGAAAAGCTCCGGCACGGGGAGCTCGACGTGCATTTCCTCATGCTCGCGGTCGCGGCGGGCGCGGCGGCGATCGGCGGGTGGGGCGAAGGCACGGTGCTGCTGTTTCTCTTCTCGCTCGCCGGCGCGCTGGAGCATTTCGCGATGGAACGCACCCAGCGGGAGATCCGCTCGCTCTTCGCCGGCGCGCCGAAGTCCGCCACGGTGCTGGAGGCCGGCGGCGCGGAGCGGGAGGTGGCCGTCGAGGAATTGCAGATCGGGATGCGCCTCGCGATCAAGCCCGGCGCGCAGTTCCCCGTCGATGCGGAGATCGTGAAAGGCGAGACCGCGGCGGACGAATCCAACCTCACCGGCGAAGCGGCTCCGGTGGAAAAGATGGTGGGCGACACGGTCCTCGCCGGGACGCTCAACGTCTGGGGCGTGGTCGAGACCGTAGTCCTTCGCCCCGCGCAGGAGAGCGCGCTCCACAAGATCATCCACCTCATCCAGACCGCGCAGCACAACAAGGCGCCGTCGCAGCGGTTCACCGACCAGTTTGGGACCCGCTACACCTACGGGATCCTCGCGCTCACCGTGGTCATGTTCTTCGTCTGGTGGCTCGCCTTCGGTCACGCGCCTTTCGCCGCGCGCAGCGGGCAACCGAGCGCTTTCTACCACGCCATGACGCTGCTCGTCGTCGCCTCGCCGTGCGCGCTGGTGCTTTCGATTCCCTCGGCGATTCTCGCTGCGATCGCATGGGGCGCGCGGCGCGGCATCCTCCTGCGCGGCGGTGGCGCGGTGGAAAAGCTCGCCGAGGTGAAGGTGGTCGCGATGGACAAGACCGGCACGCTGACCACCGGCGAGCTGCGGGTGGAAAAAGTGGAGAGTTTCCCGCCGGGCCGCGAAAAGGAAGTGGCGCAGCTCGCCTGTTCGCTCGACCGCCATTCCGCGCATCCGCTGGCGCGCGCCATCACCCTCCACGGCAAACGCCAGAAGATCGAACTGGTGGACGTGACCGCCTTCGAATCCGTGACCGGCCAGGGCCTCCGCGCGGAGTGGAAGGGCGGGACGGTGCGGCTCGGCCGGCGCGCGTTTGCGCTCGATGGCATGACCGGCCCCGTCGCCGCCGAGGCGCCGGAAAGCCCCTTCGGCGTCTCCGAAGTGTGGCTGGCCAATGGCGATCTCGCCGGCCGCATCCTCCTCCGCGACGACCTGCGGCCGGAGTCGCGCGGTTTGATCGAGCAACTCCACGCCCGCGGGCTCCGCACCGTCGTCCTGACCGGCGACCGGCAGAGCGCGGCTGATTTTCTCCGCACCGAACTCGGCCTCGACGATGTGCGCGCCGCGCTCAAGCCCGAGCAGAAACTCGAGATCATCGAGGCCTTTGGCCGGGAGCATCAGCCCGTGGCGATGATCGGCGACGGGGTCAACGACGCGCCGAGTCTCGCCGCCGCCCACGTCGGCGTGGCCATGGGCGCCCGCGGCTCTGATGCCGCGCTCGAGCAGGCCGACGTGGTCCTGATGCACGACCGCCTCGAAAATTTCCTCGCCGCCTACGAGCTGAGCCGCCGCGCGCGCCGCGTCATCCGGCAGAATCTGGGCATCTCGCTCGGCGTCATCGCGATCCTCGTCACCCTCGCGCTGCTCGAGCGCATCCCGCTTTCGCTCGGGGTCTTCGGGCATGAAGGCAGCACGGTCCTGGTCGTCGTGAACAGTCTCCGGCTGCTCTTCACGTCTTCGCCGGGAAAATCGGCATAGCGCGCGCGGGACCTCATTCGTGACCCAAAAGCCGCGAGAAATTCACATTGGGCCGGTTGTCAATCGCGCTGGCGTTTACATTCTTCCGGTGGAACCCTCACGCGCTGAGCGCCCTCGCCATTCGCAGTGTCGCTGCTTTCCACCCCTTACCGATGATTTTACCAACGCACGTTCCCACCACCGGACTGGATCCCAACACCACTGCCTGAAGTGGGAGCGACGACTTCTGAACAGGTTGCCGCGCCGGACCCACGATCGGAGAGCGATGCCGGAGCGATCCGCTGGCTGTTGCTCGTGCTCCTCGGCGCCTTCTGGCTGCTGCCGTGCATCGGGCTGGCGATCCACTGGGAGGTCAATCCGCAATACCATTTCGGGTGGTTCGTGCCCGCGCTTGCGCTCTACGCGGCCTGGCATCGCTGGCGGAGCCGGCCCGCGCCGGGGGCGCCCGTGCCGGGGAGCATTCTGGCCGCGGTCTGCGCGGTGCTCGCGATGGCACCCGTGTGGCTCTTCGCACAGCCCAATCCGGACTGGCCGCTCCTGAACTGGGTCATCACCGGGCTGGCCGCCACCCTCACCCTCGCGGTGGCTGCGGCGTGCGGTGGCTGGCGGTGGCTGCGGCATTTTTTCGTTCCGGCGGTGCTCATTTTCGTCGCGATCCCCTTGCCGGATGTGATCGAGAGTCCATTCACCCAGGCGATGATGCGGACCGTGGCGAGCGTGGCCGTGGCTCTCCTCGATCTCGTCGGGGTGGGTGCGCTCCAGCATGGGAATTTGATCGAAGTGGCGAGCGGTGTCGTGGGAGTGGACGAGGCCTGCAGCGGGGTCCGCTCGCTCCAGGGTTCGCTCATGGCTTCGGTGGTCCTGGGCGAATTGTTTCGCTTCGATCTGACCCGGCGCGCGGTGCTCGTGGTGGCGAGTCTCTTCGTGGCCTTCGTCACCAATGTGATCCGGGCGGGCTTCCTCGCCTGGACGGCCGCCCGGTCCGGCGTCTCGGCGATCGATCACTGGCACGACCCCGCGGGTATGACCATCCTCGCCATCTGCGTGGGCCTGATCCTGGTGATCGCCCTCCTGCTCGATCGCCGCAATGTCGTGCTCGCCATTCCCGCTTCCGTCCCGCGCGCCCACCCGTTGCCGCGCTGGTTCACCCCGGCAGTGGCGGTCTGGCTGGGCCTGTTTCTCATCGCCGTGGAGGCGTGGTACTACGACAGCTCACCGGCACCCGTCAGCCCATGGCGGGTGGAACTTCCGCCCGCCAGCGAACATATCGAGCTGCCCATCGCGGCGATCGCTGCATTTCACAGCGACGACAGCATCTCCGCGGCCTGGCGCGGCGACGGCGGCACCCGCTGGCTGCTTTATTTCTTCGAGTGGAATTTTGGCCCGGCTTTCTCCCGGGTCGCCGCCGGCATGCACAATCCCGCGGTCTGCCTGCCCGCCTCGGGACGAGAACTGGAGGAGGAGCGCGGCATGATCAATTTCACCGCCGGCGGCGCCGACCTGCCCTTCCGGGTCAACACCTTCCGCGACGGCGACAGGCTCATCTTCGCCTATCATGGCGTCTGGCAGTTCCGCTCCCCGCGGGGCGAACGGCACGGGCCGCTCTCGCACTACAAGCGCAGCGCCGCCATCCAATCCGTCCTCTGGCGGGAGCGCCGCGTCGGGCAGCAATCCGCCGAGTTCCTGCTCACCGGATGCCGCACCGCTGCCGAGGCGGATGCCGCGTTTCGCAAGATGCTCCCCCGGGTGCTGGTCCTGAAGCCCGCTGGCCGGGACTGACTTTTTCCTTAAACGCGAAGCCGCATCATCATGCCCTACACCCTGGAAACCTTTCACAAGAAGCAGTGGTACCAATCGGTGCTCCTCTGGATCGGCGTCGCCGTGGTCGCGTCGCTCGGCTTCCTCGCGCTTCCGCGCGCGCAGCGTCTCTACCATCGCTGGAGCGAAGGACGGCGCGTGACGCGGGCCGCGGAGGCCTTTGCGATCGGGAAATACAAGGAGGCCATCATGGATGCCAAGCTGGTGATCGCCCGCAATCCGCACAACGTCGAAGCCACTCGGATCATCGCGAAGTCGCTCGAGGCGATGAACTCGCCACAGGCCTTGCAGGTGCGCCGGCGCCTCGATTCGCTCACCGGCACCGACGTGGAAAATACCCTCGCGATCATTGCCGGTTCCTTGAAGGCGAACGACCTGACCGCCGCGGAACGCGCCCTGCGGGACGTGCCGGAGGGCGCCCGGGAGAATGCCCGCTACCACGAACTTGCCGCACGCATCGCGGCCGGGCGTCAGGACACGGCGGGAGCCGTTGGGCATTGGCAGGAAGCGGTGCGGCGGGAGCCGGCGAACGAGGGCTACGCGCTCGAACTCGCCGCCATGCGGCTGAAATCAAAGACCGCCGGGGAACGCGAAGCGGGTCTCCAGCAACTCGAAAAATTCGCCGCGAATCCAGCGACGCGTCTCGCCGCGTTGCGCGCCTTGCTCTCCGACGCTGCCTCCCGCAATGAAAAGTCGCGCAGCCTCGAATATTCCGCCGCCGTGACCGCCGACCCCGGGGCCGAGTTTACCGACCAGTTGAAACATCTCGGCATCCTCCGGACCAACCGCAGTGCCGGCTTCACGCCGTTCCTCGCGCACCTTCAGGAGACCTCGGTGGCCCAGCCCGAACACCTCTACGCCTTGCTCGCCTGGATGAATCAAAACAATCTCGCCCTGACGATCCCGGAGTGGACCGCGAAGCTCCCGGCGGAATCCCTCGCGGTGCCCCAGATCCGTGCCGCCCTCGCCGACGCGGACGCCCGCGCCTCGAATTGGACCGGCCTCAAAGCCCGCGTGGAAAACGAAACGTGGGCGGAACTCGAATTCCTTCGTTTCGCCCATCTCTGCCGCGCCCTCGAGCGTCTCGACGACGAAAGCGGGGCCGTCGCCGCATGGGCGAATGCCGTGGCCTCTGCCCAGGCCGCTCCCCGCCAGCTCGAAGTCCTCGGGAAAACCGTCCTCGACTGGGGCTGGATGCGCAAAACCGAGGAAGTGCTCTGGAAGCTCGCCGCCACCGATCGCTGCCCGCGATGGGCGGCCGACTTCCTCTGGTCGGCCGCGCGCAAGGACGCCGACTCCGCCCGGCTCTACGAAGCCGCGCGAGTGCTCCTCAAGACCGACCCCAAAAGCGTCCCCGCGCGCAACAACTTCGTGACACTCGCCCTGCTCACCGGCCACGACCCCGAGGCGTCGCAGAAGATGGCCGCCGAGCTGCACGCACAGAATCCCACCGATCCCTTCATCGCCACCACCCACGGACTTTCTCTCTATCAACAAGGCCGCGCCGATGAAGCGCTCAAGGTCATGGGCGTTTACACCTCGGAGCAATTGCGCGAGCCCCTCATCGCGCTCTACCAGGGTATCTTCCTCGCTGGGGCGGGACGCTTCGCCGATGCCCAGGAGTATCTCGATGCCGCCGCCCGCGCGCCCATGCTCCCGGAGGAAAAGGCGCTCTACACCAAGGCCCGCGGAGGCGCGCCAGCCGCCCCGACGACCGCGTTCGACCGCACCCGCAGCGACACCGCGCAGCTCTACGCCGAGAGCCGCCAGGCCTTCCTCGCCGAGCCAAAGAATGTCGCCGCGCGGAGCAACTATATCCTCCTCGCACTGCTCACCAATCGGGGTACGGAATCGGCCAGCCAGCTCGCCCGCACGCTTCACCAGGAGAATCCGCAGAGCGCCTCCGCCGCCGCGATCCACGGGTTCGCGCTCTACCAGCAGGGGAGGGTCGAGGAAGCCGTTGCCCTGCTGAAATCCCTTGCCCCCGAAGCACTCCGCGACCCCGCGGTCGCGCTCTACCCGGCGCTCTTCCTCGCCACCTCGGGGATGAAGGACGAAGCCGCGCCCTTCCTGGAAATCGCCGCCGCCGCGCCACTCCTCCCGGAGGAAAAAACCCTGCTCGCCAAGGCCCAGGCCGGCGCCCCGGCCCCGGCGACGCCTCGTTCGGCCAGCGCCGCGCCCGCCGCGCCGCTGCCTCCCGTCGCGCCGCTCGATCGCACGCGGCAGGACACCAGGCAGCTCTTCGCGGAGAGCCGGCAGGCCTATCTCGCCGACTCCAAGAACCTCCTCGCGCGGACCAACTACATCCTCCTCGCCCTCCTCACCGGTCAGGGCGTCGAGTCCGCGCGCACGCTCGCGCGCGGCTTGTATAAAGATCAACCCGGCGACGCCACCGCAGCCAGCATCTACGGACTCTCCCTGTATCAGCAGGGAAAAGTCGAAGAGGCCGTCAAGCTGATGGAAACGCTCTCCCCAGAGCAACTGCGGCAACCGCTGATCGCTCTCTACTACGGCTATTTTCTCGCCGGCAGCGAGCGTGCGGCAAAGGCGCCCGCATTCTTTGCCCTCGCCGAAAAGACGCCGCTCTTCCCTGAAGAACAGGCATTCGTTGCGGCGGGACGCTCGAAGGGAACCACGATCACCGTTCCGGTCCCGTAGGACTGTCGCGAGCGGGCGAGCACGGCGCTGCGCCGCAGGGGAAGATTCGAAAGTGGTCATCGCGCGATCTCCGCGCATGGCCCGATGCGGCGCCGTCTCTGCGCGCAATTCGACGAGTTCGAGGCAGTCATCGCGAGCCGCGCGAAACGTCTTTGAATCGTTACTCCAGCGACATCACGCCGCCGCAGAGGCCCCGTAGAACGTGCCCTGCCTAGAGGTCACCGGGAACTTCCTCCCTCTCCCCTGGGTATCAAACAAACAACTAAACACACTCATGAAATCACCTATCAAAGGCGCCGCGATCCTCGTGGCTGCCATCGCAGGGCTGATCACCGCCCCGGCGCAGGCGCAGAACCCCAACTACGCCCCTGGCGACCTCGTCCTCGGCTTCCAGAATCCTGGTGGTACCACCGGCGCCGACCAGACCGTCCTAGTGAACCTCGGCAATACCGCCACCGTGTTCCGCGACGCGTCCTCGAACCTGATCAACCTCGTCAATATCGACGCCCTCCTGGACGCTACGTTCGGTATGAACTGGGCCAGTGAGACCTCGCTCTACATGAGCGCCGTGGGCATCTGGGGCACGAATAGCGGGCTTTCGAACACGCTGACCAATGGTGATCCCCACCGGACCCTCTATCTAGGCAAGGCTCGCGATGTCCTCGGCACCATCGGACTCGCCGGCTCGGCAGCGCCGGGTGTCGCCAACAACACCGAAGCCACCGGAGCGGCCAACAACGCCAACCAGGTCGGCAACAGTCTCGAGACCCAAAGTCTTCTCGCCGCAACGGCGCTCCACATCTCGGCCTCGCAGTACGACGACAAGAATCCCTTCATCAATGTGAACCTCGGCCAGCAGGGAACCGCCTACACGGTGTTCCCGGGTGGAGTTCAGGATCGCTTTGAAGCCGGTCCGCAATTCGCCAATTTCGGCGGCATCGGCCCTGTGGAAGGCGCTCTCGACCTCTTCCGAATGCAGGCGCGGAACAACATCGCCGGTCAATACGACCAGGGCGGACCGATCCTCAGCGGAGTTTACCAAGGCTCTCTCGTCCTCGACTCCGTCGGCAATGTTTCCTACGTGATCGAGCCTCTCGCCGCCGTGCCAGAGCCCGCGACGTTCGCCTTCGGATTGGCGATGCTCGGCGCCTGCGCCACGCGCCGGTTCCGCACCCGCCGGACCCTCGCTTGATCTGATCGCTTGGGTGAAGTAACCGGCCATCAAGTCGATCTTCAACTCGCAAAGGAACGCCCCGGGATTTTCCCGGGGCGTTCTCGTTTTCCCGGCGGGACTGCGGCGCGGAGTCCGCACCAGCATCGAGATTTCTGCACCGTCTCCAGAATGTGACTTGGACTCCATGAAGGTGCCATACGGGCCCAGTAGAACTCTCCCCAGTTACCGCTGCTTGCCTCCCAAATTTCCTGATCATGCCCCGACCGCTCGCCCGCCACTCGCCCATCGCGACGATCGAAACTCTGGATACGACCATTCGGGTTTCACACGCCTGTAACACAACTGTCGCCTGAACGCCGCGCACGCTGCCTAGAAGTCGGAAGTCGTCTCCTGACCAAAGTTCACTTCAGGACCTTTCAGGAGACCCACCATCCAAACAAATCATGCACAAATCGACGTTACAAAGGCTGATCCTCGCCGGCGCAATCAGCGCGCTCCTCGGCGCGGCAGCGTCCGCTCAGAATCCTAACTTCACGCCGGGCGATCTCATTCTTGGCTTTCAAAATGTGGGAGGAACTCAGAACGCGGACAAGGTCGTGCTTCTGAGCCTCGGCGATACCGCCTTTGTCTTCCGGGATGCTACCAGCAATCTCATCAACATGGCGGACATCGGATCCCTCCTGACCTCGACCTACGGGGCAAACTGGTGGCAAGCGAATACACTCTACATGAGCATCGTGGGTGTCTGGGGAAACAATGCGCTTTCGAACACCCTGCAGCACGGGGATCCTCACCGCACTGTTTACATCGGCAAGGAACGGTCTGCGATTGGGATTGAGGGCGTCGCGGGTTCCGCAGCACCTGGAGTAGCCAATGCTACGGAAATGAGTTCGGCGGCGAACGGCGGCGTCCAGATCGGCACCAACGATCTGGAGACGCTTATGACAGCCTCCGGGGTCTTTGCGGTTGCCGATACGGCTTACGACAACCTGAATCCGTTCACCACGGCTCCTACTCCCTCCACGCCGGGCCTGCAGGGTAACGCGTACACGGTGTTTTCAGGAGGCGTCCAGGACGGCTTCGAGGCTGGGTCGTTCGGCACCTTTGGCGGGGTGAGTGTGGAAGCCGCGCTCGACCTCTATCGCCTGCAGGCAAAGAACAACATCGCGGGCCAGTATGGCCAGAGCGGCGCCCTGAACACCGGGGAATTTCAGGGTACGGTCGTCATCGACCAGGCCGGCAAAGTTTCCTTCATCGTCACCCCGGTGCCGGAACCTTCCGCGTTCCTGCTCCTCGGTCTCACGGCGTGTGGTTTTGCCTCCCGCCTCCGCCGCCGGACGGCCTCCTAGTCCTGCGGGCCGGCGCTTCCGATTTTCCTTAGTCACCAAAGAAAACACACCGGCGCTTCCCGGAAGCGTCAATCACGCACAGTCAGCAAACAAATCAGGCACACAACTCAAACCACAAACACATCAGATATGAAAATCCACAAATTCCTCGCGATTCCTCTCGCGATGTCCCTCGCAGCCAGCTCGGCCAAAGCCGACGTTGAAATCCTCATCACCGGCGCCACCGCTTTTCGCGCGGCGACCCTCGATACCATCAAGGCCCTCTTTGATGCCGGCAACGGTGCCAATCAGGCTTACGAATACGCTCACGACGCCGCTTCGGGCCTCTCCAATGCCTCCACGCGTTCCGTCTGGAAGGGCTTCGTTGCCGGCATCCCCGGCACGACCACGGTGCGCTGCACCTTCAACGGTTCCGTCGAAGGCATCCGCGCGGTCGCTCTCGGTGGCGTCCACAACCCGACCTTCCTGACCGACGCGGCCCTGACCGGTACCCCTGCCGACAACGGTGCGGGCGTGGCTCCCGCCGGAGCTCAGGCCTTCTCCACGAGCACCCCGACGAGCGCGCTCACGGCGAAGTTCAGCTTCTCCGACTGTCTCCAGGCCTCCACTCCGGTCACCAGCCCCTCGCTGGCCCCGGCGGATCCTCGCGTCGGTGTCGTGGTCTTCACCATGCTCGCCAATGAAGGTGCTCCTGCTGCCCTGAATAACATCTCGAACCAGCAGTTCCGCTCGCTCTTCACACAGGGGTTCCAGCCGCTGAGCCTGTTCACCAATAACCTCGCCGACACGGATTACGTGTTTGCCTCGGGCCGTAACGACGGATCGGGCACCCGCACGATCTACCTCGCCGAGACCGGCTACGGAATCTCGAATCCCGTTCAGCAGTACGTGTCCAACACCTCGACCGGGACCACGATTACTTCAATCCGGCTGACCAATACCACGACCGACGCCTCCACGGTATGGAACCAGAACTCACCTGGTAACGGCGGTTACTCCAGCGGCAGCGCCCTGCGTGGCGACTTCGGCAAGACCTCGGCCGCCTGCGCGGTCAAGGACTCCGACGGGACCACGGAACTCCTTCCGGCTGGCAACATCCACCTGATCACCGGGATCTCGCTCAACGACGCCGTCGTCGCCATCGACAATGGCGCCAAGGCCCTCGGCTACAATGGCGTCCACCTCACCGGCATCGAAGCGGGGAACAACACCATGAACGCGGCCGACCTCGCCCTCGTCACGAACGGCGCCTACTCCTACTGGAGCAATCAGAACCTCTACTACAGTGGTTCGCTGAGCACCGACCAAAACACGTTCCACGTCGCGCTCAAGGCGGGCATCACCACGAACCTCGCGGCAGCGGGCATCCCGCTCACCTCGATGAACGTGAGCCGCGGACTCGACGGCGGGGCCATCGCTCCGTGATCGCGAAGTACGATTGATTCGGTCAGCAGGAACGCCCTGCGTTCCCTGGCTGGAAGATTCAGACTGGTGGTGGGTTCACGCCCACCACCAGTCTTGTCGTTTCCTCCAAACCTCCGATGAACAAACTGATCCTCGCCTTTGCTTTCGCCGTGGCAGTGACCTGCGTCGGCTTCTTTTTTTGGGCACCCGCACCCGCGCCCGCGTTCCCACCCGCGGGCCTTGCCCCGCTCGCACTTGCTCCGACGATCGCCCCCGTTTCAAATCCCGATCGCTCGGCACCGGCAGTCGCATCGCAACCCGCCCGGCAAACGCCCGCCGTTCAGATCCGTGAATCGAAACCAGTCGCGTCTGCCGCCCGCGTGGACGTTGCGCCGGCGGTGGGTGAAGCACCCGCGCGATCGATCCCTGCGGCCGCCGATTCCGGCAATGGCCGCGAAGAAAGCCCGATCCAGAGCCCGCACGTGTCACAGGCCCCGCGAGCGCAGCCAAATGTCCCCGCGGCTTTCCAACCGCCCGCTGCGGTTCCGCCATTGCCTGCGATCATCGAATTGGAAGTGCCGTCCGGTGGAAAACTGCCGCTGGCCCTCGTCGAAAGTGGCGAGGCGCTCTCGGATGGGCAACTCGCGGCGGTCGATGCGACAGCAACGGACTTTGTGCGTTCCGTCGCGGGCGCGAAGCCCGGCCCTGCGGGCAAGCTGCGGAGCCCGAATGAAATTTGGTCGCAAGCGCGGCAACACGCGGACGCGCGGTATCGGTTGCTCTTCGGCAACCAAGCCGCCGATCTCGCCGCCGCCCGAGCGGCTGCCGAAGCCGCGGCGGCTACCTCGAACGCTCGCTGACCGCGGCGGGGTCAAACTTCGCCGCGTCCGCTTCGGGGCCGGTGAATTGTTCGGCCGGGAAGATGTCGCGGAGCAGCTCGATTTTGCGGAGCGCGGTGGGTTCTTTCTGCCGGGCGGCGACGAAGAGCCAGGTCAGCGCTTCACCGCGGCGCGCGAGGTCGGGATTTTCGGGACCGAGCAGGTGTCCGAGATTCGACTGCGCTTTCGCGTCGCTTTGCGCAGCCGCTTTGCGCAGCCATTTTTCCGCCTCGGCTTCGTCTGATTTCCCGGCGTACCCGTGCTGGTAGATGACGCCCACGAGATTCTGCGCGCGGGCATGTCCCTGTTCGGCCGCCTTGATAGCGATGGCCAGAGCGAGCGGATAGTCCACCTTCCGCCCGTGCTGGCCGGAATAGAGGATCTCGGCCTGCGCATATTGGGCATCGGCCAGCCCTTGCGCTGCGGCGCGTTCGATCCAGTTCAACCCTTCGTCTTCGTCGATCGGAGTGCCCTCTCCTTTCGCGAGGACCCGCCCGAGATTGAGCTGCGCCTTGGGCGAGCCTTTCTCCGCGGCGGCCTTGAAGAGTTCATACGCCTTCACTTCATCCTTCGGTACGGCGGTGCCGCTGGAGTAAAAGTAACCGAGTCCGCCGATGGCATCGGCGTAGCCGGTGGAGGCGGCTTTCTTCATCCACTCGAAAGCCTGGACCGGGTCCGCGGCCAGCCCTTCTCCCCGCAGATAGGCCCGCGCCAGTTCGAACTGGGCCTGCCCTTCGCCGCGCGCGGCAGCGGCCCGGAGTTCGTCCGGGGATTCGGCGCGGGCGGCGGTGGTGAAGAAGAGGCTGGCGGCGACGGCGAAGGAAGTGACGAGCAGCGTTCGTTTCATGCGAGGATCGGTGTCTTCGGCTAGAGCGGGGTGTCGTTGTACTCGAGCAATTCCACGGTGATGATCGATGGCGGTTCCTCTTTCTCCTCCTGCGGCGTGGATTGCCGGGCCAGTTCGTTGGCTGCGGAGGATTGCGCGGCGGCCGCCGAGTTGCCCGCCGTCGCTCCCGCGAGATTCGGCGTCGGGGCCGGCGGTGTGGTGGGGACGCCCGCGGACGCTCCGCCCACCTGGATGTTCGAGGCATTCAGCACGGAGACCGCCGCGATGGTCAGGTTGCCCGTGGAGCGAATGCCTGCGTCGCCGGCATCCACGAAGCCCGAGGGTGCGATGAGGTCCACGTCGCCGGCCTCGACATTCTTCACCGCAGCCAGCACGCCGATGCCGCCCCCGGTCGCGAGGCCGCCGAGATCGGTCTTCACGTCCGCGGTGTAGGCATCGATGACCACGCGCGTCGGCGGCGCGGTGACAACGGTCTTCGGCGCGGTGCCCGCCGCGATATTTCCCTCGGAAGACCAGATCAGGAGATCACCGCCGCGGAGGGTGAAGATGCGCGCCTGTCCGATATCGACGTCGTCCTTGGTGAAGATGGAGATCGGGCCGCCGAATTCCGTGACGATGCCGGGCGGAGTGAGCGGATTGCCGAAGATATCCGAGGCCATGGTCAGTCCGCCCGAAGCGGCCGCGATGGAGATGGATCCGCCGGTGCTGGTGCGGATGTCGCGCGCGCGCGTCAGCACGGCGCCTCGGCCTTTCGCGGCGCCGAAGACCGATTCAATCGCTGTCTCCCCGTCTTCGTAGCTGCCGCTGGTCGCGGCATCGCGCCCGGCGTCCCGCAACTCGCGGAAAAACAACTCCAGCCCCACGATCGCCTTCTGTTCGTCGGTGAGCGTTTCCGAGCCCCGCTTGCCCTTGAGTTTCTTGAGATACTCGGACTCCGACTCCTTACCGTTCTCCGCCTCCTCGCTGAATTCCGTGAGGTCGAGCGAACTCTCGGCCAGGCCCGCGGCGGCGGTGCGCCCGTCCTTCGCGGTGACGCCGGCCAGCGCGATGATGTCGGCGCCCGCGAAGGGGAGAAACGGGTTGCGGAAATTTCCGATGCTGGTGATGCCGAAGCCGGTTCCGTTGGTGAAATTGGCTCCGGAACCGAGGTCCAGATTGCGGCCCGCGAGGACTTCGAGGACACCGGGTCCGCTGATCTGAATGTCGCCGGGCAGCGCGTTGGTTTTAGCCCCCGATGTGGTGGTCTGGAGGTTGTCGCCGACGAAGTTCCCGCGGGGAAAATCGCTCGCCAGCGACCGAATGGCGGCATTTTCGCCATAGGGAACGATGTCGCGTCCCGCGGAGACGAAGGAGATGTCGGTGGGCGCGACATGTTGAATGTAGAAGGCGACATCCGAGATGTCCTTCGACGCGAGGACCTGGGTCATTTTCGGCGCGAAGAGAGTCAGGCCGGTGATACCGCCGCCGCCCGCGTAGATGCGGATGGGATTTTCGTCGCCGGTGTGGAGGAGCGACTGATCGTGCAGCGCCTGCTTCTTCACGAAGTCGGCGCTCGCCCCGGTGAAAGAGCCGGTCTCCGTGAAACGCAGATTGGTGTTGAGGAAGGGGTCGGTGTTTGTCTGCCGGGCATCGTTGACGAAGCGCCCCACCAGCGACTGATAGGCGAGCGGTGTGGCAACGCCCGACAACGACGCGGGGTCCGCGTCCGAGACATTGATCGACGCGGCGGTCCAGAGATTGACCGTCTTCCCATCGACCGTGGAAACACCCGTCGGCTGCAAACCCACGATGCTGCCCGCCGCGGTCAGCTCGATCGTGCCGGTGGGCGAGGGGTAAAGCGTGAGCGGCCCGACGACGTTGATGTCGCCGCCAAACGCTGTGCTGATGAGGCTCGGCACCGCGACCTGATCGACGGTGGAAAAGGAGGTGACGGTGAGTTCGGCGAGACGAATCCACGGCTGGTAGTTGGAAGCGTTCGTGCTGGTGAGCTGATTCTGGGTGGAGAGCCACACATCGAGGATCGGCCGCGCCTGAGTCGAAACTCCGGGCAGGGTGGCCGCGAGCCGGTGCGTGACGCCGCCGCCGAAGGAAGCCACCGAGAGCGAGGCCTCCGCGTCCATGGTGTTGAAGTAGGTCTTGTACCAGAATTTGTTGTTGATCCCCTGCGGGAGCAGGAAGGTGTTCGTCGCCGGGCCGATCAGGACATCGCCCCGCGCGCTCACGTCGAACTGCGAGTTGCCGAGGAACAAGGTCGTCGGCAGCCAGGTTCGCGAGTCGAAATATTCCGGCGTGCCGCCGGGCTTGAGGATGCCGGGCGAGGGTGACCGCGTCTGGTTGGTCTTGATCTCGCCGCCCGCGAAGAGCGTGCCCTGGCCGCGCTCGACGTAGTAGATGCCGGCGTCGATGTCCCGGCCGGCGCGCACGGTCAGTTCGCCGCCGCCCAACTCCACGAGCCGGTCCGCGTCCGGGGCGATGTTCAGGCCGGTCAGCGGGTCCTTGCCCGGCATGCGCGCATTGGTCGGGATGACCGCGTCGGTGTTGCTGATGTTTGAACCCGCGAGCATGGTCACGTTGCCGCCGCCGAGCGCGCCGACGCTTTGGAAAAAGCTGCTGAAGTCGATCCACCAGGCCGTGGAGGCCGAGGGATCATTGACCGACGCGGGGCCGCCGCCCGCCGCCACCGTATCGACTCCGCCGACTCCGAAGATTCCGTCCGTGCCGACATAACCGCGGCGGTAAAGCCAGTTGTTCGGGAGTTGTCGGGAAGAGTCGGCGACCTCCAATCCGCCGAGCAGAGTGATCCTCTCGATGTTGCGCTGGGCCGCGATCGTCACGTCTCCGCCGGCGAGGGACCATTGCGCGGGATAACGCTGCTGCCGCGCGCCGAGATCGCCTTGGTCAGGATGGGTGAGATTGGCCGGATCGCGGTCCACGATCGGCGCGACGAAATCACCCGCTGCGAAGACCGCGGTCCGATCGGGCAGTCGTACGCCGGCGGTGTAAATGGTCGCGAATTGATTGCGCAACTGCACATCGCGCCCTGCGGCGATGTCGATGTCGCCGGTGCCGGTGCGGATCACCTGGTAGCGGTTGTTGATCGCCGTCGTCGTCGTGGCAGTCGCTCCCGAGACGAGCGTCGCGTCGTAGAATTTTCCGAGCTTCAGCGAGCCCGCATCCGGCGCGAGGTTTGCGAGGGATTGCACGGACCGGAAATCCGCCGCGCCCAGATCGGCGCCCGCGGCGATGCGGAAGGACCACGATTGCGTGTTCACCGGCAGCGTTTCGTTCAAGCGCTGGAGCGGGCTGAGCCAGAGCGCGGTGCCGGGCTGCGCGTTCGTGCTGCTGGGCAGGAAGAGCCCGCCGGGCGTGCCCGCCGGATCGGCCCGGAAGCCGTCGCTCAGCGCGTTGAGCATCACCACATTTCCCGAAGCGCGCAGCGTGAGCACGCCCGGCGCGCTTTGCGGGCCGAAGCGGAAGTCGGACAAATTCCAGTCGCCTGGATTCGCCGCCGTGCCGAGCGCGGTGGAGGTCGCGGAGCCGAGCGTGAGGTTGCCGTTGCGATTGATGATCTCGACCCCGGGCGCGATCACGAGCAGCGCGCCGAGGCCCTGCGGATCGGCGCCGAGCAGGCTGGCGGTCATGGCGGCGTGATTGCCCGCGGAGAGGAAATTGGTCGCGCTGTCGAAGACGGCCTTCTGCACCGTACCCGCGCCGGGCGGCGCGTTGAACGTGCTGCGGAAGCCGGTGATCACCCCGCCGGTCGCAGTGAGATCGCGCACTTCATAACCCTCGACCACAATGCTCGACGCGCCCGTGACCGTGCCCTTGATTTCGTTCACGCCGACGCCGTCGTTCGTCGCGGTGCGCGGCGCGCGGATGTGCAGCTTGCCGCTGAACTGCCCGTTGAACGCGCTCGACCCGGGCGTCTTGTAATCGCCCACCACCAACTCATCGACGCCGAGGTCGATCGTCGAGCCGGCCTGGATGTCCACCCGCGCGGTCAGGTCCGGCGAGCCGTTCACCGCAGCGCCGGCTTCGAGCCGGATCTCGCCGCCGCCGCCGCTCGCGCGGAAGAGTTTCCCGCGCGCATCGAGCACGGCGGTGGGTTCGAGGACGACATCGTGGCTCGCGACCAGCGCGATGTTTCCACCCGTCTCGCCCGAGACATCGATCGTGCCGGTGACACGGATGCTGCCGGAGTCGGCGGAGACGTTGAAGGTGTTCGCGACGTTCGTGCCCCCGGTGGGATCGGCGATGACGATGTCACCGACGCGCACGCGCAGATCGCGCCGCTCGAAGAAGCCGCCAGTATTGAGTGCCGCGGCCACGTCGGTAAAGGAAGGCAGCGTCTCGACATCGAGGAAGAAGATCCCGGCGGTTTCGCCCGCGCCCGCGTTCCCGAGCAGCGTCGCTCCGTTGATCGCAAAGGCGCCTTTCGGTGCGCTGATTTTGATCGTGCCCGCATCGCCGCCGCCGTCCGGCGCGGCGACGGAAAGTGAGCTGCCGGCCTGGAGCGTAATGTCGCCCTGCTCCGCGGTGAGCGTGATATTCCCTCCATCCGCATACCGCGTGACGCCGAAGAAATCCCGGCTCCGGCCCGCGACATCGAGTTCTCCGCCGACCGAGAGATTGCCGGTCTTCGCGAGGAGCACGATCTCGCCGCTGGGCAGCCGGATGGTGGTATCCGCGACGATGCTCGCGCCGGTGAAAGTGAAGCTCGCTCCGAGCGCGCCTGATGTGAGGGAGCCGCCCGCGCCGCCGCCCGTGAGCACGAGATCGCCGCCCGCAGTGACGGCGGATTTCCAGTCGCGCGTGGCGGAAATGAGCGGCGTGGTGATGGTCAGATTTCCCGGCACGGAAAAGGAACCGCTACCCACCGAGAGCAGTCCGCGTGTGGCGTTGAGCGCGACGTTTTCGTAGCCGAGCACGGAGAAGGCGTTCACGCCGAGATGCACGGTCGCCGCATTCACCACGAGGCGTCCCGAGGTGAGCGCGGGTGCGGTGAGCGCGGCGACATTCGACGGATTGCTGAAGAGCACGCCGCCCGCGTCGATCACGGCCGTTCCCGCGCCTTGATCAAAACCGCGGATGCCTGCGCCGAGCATGGAGAGGAAGCCGACCGAACCGCCGAAGGTGCCCGCACCGTAGATGTCGATCGTGCGATAGCTTCGCAGGGTGAGGAAATCCACGCCCTGCACATCTTCGAGCAACTGATCCGCGATGACCAAATGCGGAGTGACTTCGGAGCCGGTGAGACCGCCCGGCGGATTGCTCAGCACGATGCTGATCTGGCCGCTGCCGAGCGTCAGCGCCTTCGCGTTGAGCACGGCGGTGGGATCGATCTGCGTGCCGTAGCTGGAATCCACGATCAAGCCGCGGGCCGCGAGCGTGCCGCCGGCTTCGACGTTCAGGATCGGAACCATGGAGCCGGTGACGCCGGTGCGCACGACTTCCGGAAACGTGTCCCGGCTGGCCCGGATCAGCGCGCCATCGCCGGTCACGAGCAGCGTGTCCACAGGCTGGGAGATGCGGCCTTTGGCGGCGATCGCCGAACCCTCGGAAATCGTCAGCTCGATCTTCGACGCGAGCGTGATGTCCGGCGCGGAGAGCACCGAGCCCGCGTTATCGACCACGAGTTTGTTCGTGCGGACTTCGAGCGTGGTGCCCTCCGCGCCGCGCCGCCGCAGGCCGCCGATGACGAGGCTCTCGGCTCCCCACGAATTGAGCAGGTCCGTGTTCAGGATCACCTTCGCGCCCGCCGGAGCGCCGCCTCCTTTCCCGACGACGTAGATGTCGCCGAAGCTGCTCAGATCGATCTCCGCGCCGCGGCCCAGATTCGGGCGGCTGGTCTCGACCATGCCTTCGACGCGGAGAGAAATATTTCCGTGAATGGCGAGATAACCCGCGTCCGTCGGGAGGCGTTGCGCGCGATCGAGATCGAAGAGAACGGCCGACTCGCTGAAGAAATTGTTGCCCGAGTATTTGGCGTACTCCGCCCGGCCTTGCACGGTGTCGTAGGTGGCTACTTCGTAATGGGTCCGCAGCGCCGTGGTCTGCGCCGTCTGGCTGAAAGCATTGAAGCCGTAACCGGCGACGTAGGTGCCGCCCTCGGGCAGCGTGACGGTGCCGAGCGGCGCGCCTTTCGACGGAGTGATGAGGAAGGCGCCCGGAAGCGTGGCGTAGCGCCGCGGGAGCAATGTGTAGCTGCCCGCGGGCAGGCCGGCGGTGGCGTTGAGATAGACCTGATCGCCGATCTTCAGCGTGTTGCTGACGTAGCCAGGATCGCCGCCGAGCAGCGCGGAATTCACCCCGGTATTAAACGGCGCGTAGGGCGCAAACTCCGCCTGATAGCCGGGAATGACCGCGTAGGATTCCGCCACCTGCGTCCAGAATGCGCTGATCTTCGGCTGCACTCCGCTGTGCCGCACGCGCGCCGTCCAGGTCTGTCCGCCGAAGGTGACCAGATCGCCAGCTTGATATTCATTCCCCGCGCTCCACGCACCCGAGGGACTGCCGAGCAGATCGGCGCTGCCGCCAGTTCCGGCCACCCAACGCACCGCCATGAGATCGCCTCCGCCGCGGATGTCGATGGTCGAGCCTCGCGCCATCGTCACATTGTCGCCCGCGATGGAGACCTGCTTCTGCGGCGCTCCACTGAGCGTGATATTCACGCCGCGCGGATCGACCCACGAAGAGCCATCCGGGCTGATCCCGAGCGGGATGACCATCTCTTCCCCGTCCCGGCCTTTGAGCCCTGCGACTGAAATCAGGCTGCCCGCTTTGAGCACGACGTTCTTCGCGACCGGAACGGCGAGTGCGGTGCCGACCGCGGGGTTCGTCGGCGGGTCGAGATCCGCGTCGGAGAGATCGAAATCGGTACCATCCCACCCGAGCGTGATCGAGCCGAACGGAGCGCGCAGGATGCCTCCCTGCACGATCGTCGAGGCGAAGACATTGAGAGCGCCGCCGGCGGAGAGCGGGGCGTCGCGCGTGTCGGAGCCGAGGATGGTGACCGAGCCGGCGGTGGCACCGTGGTCGTAGGCGAAAATATTAAACGTCGAGAGTGTGGTCGGATACACCTGCCCGGCAGAGAGCACGAGATCGCCGGCGATGCTGAGCGTTCCATTGCCGCGGATGTCGCCGCCGCTGGCCGTGAAGTTCGCGCGCCCGATGTTCAGCAGCGAAAGCGTGCCGATGTCGATGAGGTCGGCGCGGACGTTCAAGCTCCCCGGACCGAAGGTCGGCGCCGCAAGATATTGCGGGGACGGATTCGCGGGATCGATCTGCGTGAAGGGAATCAGCGCGTCGTTCGGGTGCAACGGCGGACGGAAGGCCTGACCGACGGCGAAATATTCGCTGGTGAAATTGACCGCGCGATCCGCCTTGATGATGCCACCCCCGGCGACGCGCAATTTTCCCGGCACGGTGATCGAAACCGGCCCGCGGAATTCGACATTTCCGCCGAAGCTGAGCGGACTGCCTTCGATGAACTTGTAGCCGAGATCGAGCGAATCGAACCCGCCGGTATGGAAACGATTCGCCGCGAAGTAGCCCATCCCCGGCAGCGGGGCGCCAGTCGCGCCGAGGACCGGGATGCCGACGCCCGCGTGGGTGTTTGTCGCGGCGAGCGTGCGGCCCGCCTGGGTCACGACGAGATTGATGTCCGCACTCGTGCGCGCGGCGTCCGAGGTGTAGAAGCGCCCGGAGAAAATCGAGAGCGCGCCGCCGACCGCAGTCGGGCCACCCGCGCGGCCAAAGAGCGCCGCGTCGGTGACGAGCATTTCCCCGCCATGGAGATCGATCGTGCCGCCGTTGCTATCCACCTGGGTGGGGACGCTCTGCAGGCGCCAGAGCGGATCGTTGATGCCACTCGTCGCCGCCACGATCACCGGTCCGCCATTTTGCAGCGCGGACGGATGAATATCGAAGACCGCCGACGCGCCCGAGACATCCAGCACCGAGCCACCCTCGGCCACGATATTCCCCGAGACCGAAATCGTGCCCCCGGAAAACAGCATGCCGATGCGCCGGCCAAAAGCGTCGGGCAGCAGATAGGAAGTGCCCGCCGCGGAGAGCACGGTCTGCGGGCTGAGATAGACCGTCGGCCGCGCGACGGTCACGCCGGTGAGCTGGTCGGCGGGATACGGAAATTTGTTCGCGCCGGCGAGGGTGATCGTCCCGCCCGGCGCAAAGACCGAACCTTCGATCGAGACCGTCTGCCCCTTGAACGAAACGCTCGCGCCGGGATCGGTCGTAATCCTCGCGCCGCGGCCCATCACGATGTCGCCGCGCGCTTCGATCTTGTCCGTGGTGAAGGAGTCGTCGGCTCCCGGCGCCGCGAAGCTGATGCTCACCGGGGCGCGCTGCCCGGCGTCGCGGAGCATCCGGCGCAGCGAAATTTCACCCGTCGCCGAATGGATCGGGCTGGCCAGCCAGCTCTCCGCGACCGGCTCGATCATGGTGCCCGGCGCGATCGCGATCGCCGGCGCGTAGGTCGCGGGCGCGCCGGGCGCGACGAGTTCGTTCGTCGGTGCGCCGATGCCTTCCAGCGCATAGCTGGTGAATCCGCCCTGCCGGAAAAAATCCGGCTGGAGCCAGAGCGTGTTGGCAAAGCTCGGCGAGCCGCCGATCTGGATAAGGCTGGCCCGCAGCGAGAGCGAGCCGCCAGTCGTTCCCGAGTAGCCGGCGAGGGTGGACCGGAGTTTCAACTCGCCGCCGAGCACGGGTGGAAAGCTGGAGCTCTGGCCGGGATCTTTCCCCGTGAGGATCGAGATCGAGCCGCCTTTTCCGTAGCTCACGGCGCCCCGCGCACCCACCGCGGCGCCGCCGGAGACGTCGAGCGTGGTGCCGGCCTGGAGGTCGGCGCTGTAGGCCGCGATGGAGATGGTGCCGCCGTCGATCGCGAGCCGCTCGGTAAAGACCTCGGGACTCTCCGGGCGGTCATCCACGATCAGGCCGGCGGTGCTCAGCGTCGCTCCCGAGGAGAGGGTGAAAAGACCGCGCCCGGAATTCGGCGGCGGTGCTGCGGCGCCGGTCGGATTTACCATCGGAAACGCCGCGGTGACCGCGGGCGAGATATTGAGCGCGGTGAAATTCAAGCCGCCACCCGGCGCTGACACATCGCTGCGCAGCGTGACATTCGCCGCCGCGAAAGTGAGCGAGCCACCCGCGGGCGCGCTCAGCTTCGTGCCGAACGGGACGGTGATGTTGCCATCGGTGTTTTCGATCGAGAGGTGGGCGAATCCCCGCTCCTCCAGCAGCGCGGGAGACAGCGTGACCGTGGCGACGCGATCGTCCCGCAGCGCCACCGGCTGGCCATCCACGAGGCGGAAGGGATCCGCGGGTCGGGCCGTCGGCACGCGGGAAAAAGTCACCGTGGGCGGGGTCGGGGAGACGGGCACAAAATTCAACGCCGTGGCCGTGTCCAGCGTCGTCTCCGAAGCAAACTTGATCGACAGTTTGCTGTATTCCGGCGGCAGCGCGCGCCCGCGCGGATCCTGCACGGTGACGCCGCGCAGCTCGCCGTCGATCGCCATGCTCGGGGCGGTCATCGTCAGCGCGCCGCCCGCCGCGCCCTCGGCATAACCGGGCTCGTAACGCTCCCCGGTCATCCACGGCACGGTGAACGTTTCCGAGACGCCCCACCGCGAGAAATTCTGCGTGAACTCCCCGGTGTAAATGCCGTCGTAGCGCTGGTCGGGAAAGGCATTCGCGATATCCACGAGCCGTCCGTCCTGCAGCAGGCGCGTCGTTTTTACCATGCCGCCTTCGTGCTGGAGAAAACCGCCGGACACATCCACCACCGCGCCATTCTGCACGACGATCGAGCCGCCCGATTGCAGGGTGATCGTTCCGCCCTTGGCGGTGAGTTGCGCCACATTTCGCTCGATGATGCCGGCCAGCCCCGTGGCATCGCCGAGCGGCGTGCCGACCCAATAACGGCCGCCGTAAACACCCGAGCGGCGGAGATCGACGGTGAGCGGCACGGCGCGCAGCGGGCCGCCGCGCTGGAGCGGCGAGTCGGCGAGCTCCGTCCCGCGGAGTTCGAGATCGAGAATGCTGTGCGCGAGCGGCACCGCGACATCGATGCTCCCCGCGACATTCAGCAGCGAGGTGCTGTTCAGGTAGATCTGCCCGCCGTTGAAAAGGAACCGCTGGGTGGTCCCGGAAAAGTAGGCGTTGAGCCGTGGCTCCGGCGCACCCGCGGCATCGAAGATCGTGCGGTTTCCGTCCCCGTCTTTGTAGGGCCAGATTCCAGCGCGCATCTTCACATCCGCGCTCGGCGCAAAGAGCAGCGCGTCCGGCCCCAGATGAATGGTGAGCCCTTCGAGATTGATCTGCGAATTCTGCGGCAGCGCTGTGCCCGGCACCGCGCTCTCGCTCGCATAGTCGGGCAATATTCGGGTCACGCTTCCGGGGCCGAAGCTGATGTTTCCCGTGTTCTGATAGAAGAACTGCGGGCCGCCGCTGCCGACGCCCGTGTTGTCGAAATTCGGATTTCCCACCGCGCCGTAGCTCGCGATCAGATCGATGCGGCCATTCAAATCCACCGCGGTCGTGCTCTCGATCGCCCCGCGCTGATTGATCTCCTTGCCGGTGACCAACACGCTGCCCGTCGGCGCATCGATCAAGCCGCGGTTCGTCACCGTCCCGGCGTAGTCGCCCACAGCGCCCACGAACGCATCGAGGCCGCGCAGACTCGGGTCACCGCTCGCGTGCGCCGCCACGGCCACTTGCAGACCCGCGGCGAGGATCGTCTGGCCGGAAGGCGTCGAGATCGTCCCGGCGTTTTCCACATTCGGCCCCACGAGCATGATGCGCCCGCCGTTGCCATCCCCGCTTAGCGGACTGGTCAATTGCGCGCCCGCCTGCACCGTCACATCACCGTAGCGCCCCGTCGCCGTCGGCGGCGGTTCGGGGGTGAACGCGGGCGTTCCATCCGCACCGCCGGGCACCGAAAGCCCGGAGAACAGGAACTGCGAGTCCCGGTTGTTGAGCAGGCCCAGCTTGATCAGGTTGTCATTGATCGGCAGCGACGACCCCACCAGCGTCCGCACCTGGATCTGGCTGGCTCCGCCGAAGATGATCCCGTTCCGATTGATCACATAGACATGGCCCGGCGCGGTGATGCTGCCGAGGATCTGCGAGGGTGATCCCGAAGGGTCGTTGATCTTGTTGAAGGCGATCCAGGAGCCCTTCTCCGCGCCGCCCGCGGATTGATTGAAGTCGAGCCGCGTGTTTTTCCCGATGTTGAACGTATCCCACGTGAGCAACGCCTGCGGATCGGTCTGCCGCACGGTCACGACCGACTTGCTGCCGACCTTGGTCTCCGTGGGCAGACGCGCCCCGCGCCACACGTCGAGATTGGTCGCGGCGTCCGCGACGGGCTGCAATCCACCGACCCGGAGGCCTTCGGGGACGTTGGGCAACTTGACGCCCGGCTGGTTGGGATTCGTTCCGAGATTCGCGGCGCCGCGCTGGGCCGCCTGCCGCGCGGCGTCCTGCAATGCCTGCACCGCCTTGAGCGCTTCGGTGGTGCGCGCCAGGGCGTCATTGGCATTGGTGCGCGCCTCATCGAGACCGGGCGTTCGGGCGCCACTGCTCGGGCCGGTGGCCGCCCGGCCGCTGCCCCCGGCGCCGCCACGGAGCAGGTCTCCGCCGAGCGCGCTGAAGCTGAAGGCGACGCTCACGCTCAACCCCAGCAATGCGGCCCGGCGCAACCGGCACGGTCGTCTCGCGAGAGACGCCGGCGAAGGTGGACGGCGTCCCGTCACGGCTTGATCTTCTGGTCCGTGAGCTTGTCGCCGAGTTCCTGGAACTGGTTCTTCAGCTTGACCCGGGTCAGGCCGACGAAGGGCTCCCGCGCGGCGATCGCCGTGCCGAGGCCGAATCTCTCGTAGCGGTTGAGAATCTCGCTTCCGATCTCGAACATCTTCGCGTTTTTCACCTGCTGATCCGCAACCTTGCGCTCAAGCACGATCTTCTCGCTCGTCACCCTGGCGCGGTCGGCTTCCTTCTTCGCCGCGAGCGCGGCGGCTTCCTTGTGCGCCTTTTGCGAAGCAGCGAGATCGCCTTCGAGTTTCATCACCACATTTCCCCGCTCCACCAGCCGCTCAGTCTGCTCGGTGATGCGTTTCTCCGCCGCGGCTTTCTCTTCGGCGAGTTGTTTGGTCAGCGCCTCGCCTTTCTCGGTGAGCGCCTGGACGTTCTGCTCCAGTTCCGCCTTGGCGATTTCGAGAGCCGCTTTCGCCGTGTTCGCATCCCGCAGTTGGATCAGGGTATTCTTCAGTGTCTCGCGTAGCTTGATTTCGGTCGGCGACATTTCTGCGGCGTGAAGTGCGACTGCGGATGAAGCGATGGCCAGGAATGCGGCAAGGGTGCGTTTCATAACTTAGAATTTGCCCGACAGGTCGATGAGCAGGATGTCGCTCTTCAGCGGCGGACCGGCGATTTCGTTGGCCGTCATCCAGCGGGCGCTAAGGGAAACCGCGGGTGAAAGCGCGACCGATCCAAAGACGGTGTAACCCTTCATGTTAGTCCCACCGAGGCCAAAGTCCGAGTCCGTGAACCCATCGACCACCGCATCGGATTCGACATAGCGATAGTTCAGGCCGAGCAACCAATCCCAGCGCTTCTGAAATGCCGCGCTGCCGACTTTGACTCCCGCGGTCCACGCGATGTCGCCGCCAGCGAAGGCTCCGGTCGGGATGTCCACGGTATTGGGTCCGCGGTTGTTCACGGCGATCGCGTTGATCCCGTCCTGCTTGAACGCCAGGTTCTTCGCGAACTCGCCGAACGCGGAGATCTGCACGGGCTCGAAGCCGTTGTAGTCCACCTTGCCGTTGAGCACGAGTTCATGGAAAGGCGTGGCAAGGCCGAAGTATTGAAACTGGTTGGTTGTCCCGAAGTTATTCGACGCATTCGGCACGATGTTACGCAGCGCCCGGTAGGTGTTACCCTTCTGCGCGAAGGATGGGCGCGTGTTGTCGGTGTTACCCTGATCCTGTGCATTGAGCGGGGTATAGGGATCCGAGAGCCGGCCCTCGACACCGTCGAAGTGGTAATAAGCTCCCGCGACGCGGAAGTTCACCTTCGGCAGCGGTTTTAAGTCAGCCCCAAACTGGCCGCCATAAAGCCACTTGTCGCTGCTCTCGAATTTCGCCGGTTGATTGCTCGAAAAGTTCAGGTCGGTATTGAAGACCGGAAACGCGCCGCCATTGATGAACGGGGTGAACCATTTCGCGAGCTGGTATTTTGCCTGAAGCGCAGCGCCATCGAAGCCGACATCGTCATCCCACACGATCTCGCTCGGCGAGAAAAAGGGGTTGTCGAACCGGCCTGCGACCACGGCGAGATTCTTCCCGGGCTGCCCGCCGACTTCGTACTTCAGGAACCCGCGATCGAGCCAGATCGCGTACTTGCTGAAGTTCCCGCCCTGCGCGCCATTCGCGACGCCAAGGCTCTGGTTCGTCGAGGTCGGGGTATTGCTCTCGCCGGTTGCGATGCGAATGCCCGCGCTGAAATTCTCGCGGAGATCCACGTCCACCCCCAGCCGCGCCCGCAGCCGGAAGCGCTGGCGCCCCTGATCCACATTGAGCTGCGGCGAGAAGACCGTCCCGCTCGTGTCGAAGGGTGCGCCGGTATTGATCGCGTTGAAGTTGGGGAAGGACCCGGTGTTATCGTTGCCGGTGGGGAAGCTGATGTTTTCGTAGCGTCCGCGGATGTCGCCGAAGATCCGGATCCGCGACACCCATTCCGCGACGGGATTCGGCGCTGCCCAGTCGGACGTGCGTTGTTCCGCCAGCATCTCGGCTTTGATCTGCTCGCGCATCTGCGCCTTGACCACCTCGGGGATGTAAGTCACGCGCACCGCATCGTCGCCCGCCGGCGCGGCGATGGCCTCGCTGGCTGCCTGCACCGCGGCCTGCGCCATCGCGGCGACCTGCGTCATATTTCCCGCCGTGATTTCCGCCTGCGAGCGCGTCCGTTCGGCATCCCTTTCCGCCTGCCGGATCAGCTCGACTGCATCCTCCTTGGGAAGCAATCCGCGATCGACCAGCCGGTTGATCAGATTGATCACCACGCTTTGCGTCGGCCCGGAGTCTCCCGCGTCTGGCGGAGGACTGGACGAGTCGGCCTTGGCGAAAAGTTCGGAAGCCCCGATCTCTTCCACCGCCTCAGGGGTCGGTGAAGCTCCGTCCGCTGGACGGCCGGCAAGCACCGATGAGGTCGCGAACGCGCACCATGACGTCGCGAGAACTAAGGGGAGCGGTCGGAAAAAGTGGACAGGTCTGGGCAGCATGAAAGCGTGAGTAAGGAGCGTGGGAAGAGCCGCAGCGCCTCAGTTCGGCCGACGGGCCGTGAGGCGGTATGGAATCGGCATCTTCATGCCTTGCGGCGGCGGATCCGATATCTGTATCCCGGGGAGAATCTCGGTCTTGAGTGCCTCGTCGAAGGCCGGGTCACCGGTGGAGCGATCGAGCGTGGCCCGGGTGATTCTGCCGCTCGGATCGACCCACACTTGCGCCTCGACGCGCATGCTCGCGCTGCGGGTCTTGCGATGGCTGCGGAGTGTCTCGGCGATCTTCTTCCCCATCTGCCCCGCATACCACTTGCCCATGCTGCCACCTCCGCCCTGCCCATTACCGGTTCCGCCGATCGTGCCATTGCCGCGACCGCTGCCTAGCCCGGCCATGCCTTCGCCGCCCTTGATGGATGTGCCCAAGCCTTCGGGTGGCTTTTCGGCCGGTTTCTCGACAGGTTTCTCCACCGGCTTTTCCGTCGGTGCTTGTTCGACTTTCTTTTCGTCCTTGGGAGGTGGTGGCTGCACCTTTGGCGGGGGTGGTGGCGGCGGGGGCGGGGGCATGACGAGCCGGATCATCTGCGGCTCGGAAGCCTTGCGTGCTGGTGCGCTTTTTTCCGCTGGCTTGCTGAAAGCAAACCAACCAGCCCCGGCCAGCACCACTGCCCCGATGACTAACTTCACGCCATGGGTCTTGAAGAAGCCATCGTCTTCCTCGTCGTCGGCACTAACGGGTGATCGTGGGACCTTCGGTGGTTTCGGTGCGGCGGCAGTCCTCCCAGTGGTTCTATCTGGCTGAGGAAGGCGATGTTTGGTCGATACCTTCTGCGGAGCTTCGATCGTCTCGACGTTATCCATTTGGTCGTTCATGGTTTGGTGGTCGCGGGTTATCTTCGCGCATCGACCGCAAGGCCGATGTTGGCGATACTGAGTCGTCCCAGGACGTCGAGCACGTCGATCACTCCCTGGTATTGCATCTGGCGGTCACCCTTCACGACGACGGGAAACTCCGGCGTCCGGGCCTTGATGGCGCTGAGCTTTTGCTCCAGCTCGGCCAGCGTGACTGGGATGGTGTTGAGGAAGACTTTGTTCTCTCCGTTGATCGTGATCGCCTGCGTCTTGGGGCCTTCCACCTTGGTCGAGGGTCCGCCCGAGGAGGGCAGCTTGACCTTCACACTCTGCACCCCGGCCGTGGTCATGATGATGAAGATCAGCAGCAGCACGAGGTAGAGATCCACCATCGGCGTGACGTTGATGTCGTCGTAAGATTTGCCGTCGCCTGCCTGCATGACTTAGTCCACCTCCGGGTAGGCTTCCGCGATCTTGGCGACGAACTCATCGATGAAGACCTGCATGTCGCTGACCGAATCTTTGATTCGCGTGCTGATGTAGCTGTAGGCAAAGAGCGCCGGGATGGCCACGGCCAGACCCGCCACCGTGGCGAGGAGCGCGCCGGCGATGCCGGGAGCGATCGAGTTCACCTCGACGGCACCCGATTTAGCGATGACGGCAAAGGTGATCATGACGCCGATGACCGTGCCGAGCAGGCCGAGATACGGACCACCCGCGATGCCGATGGTAAGAAAGACGAGCTGTGAGTTAAGCCGCTGCACTTCGCGAACGAGGCCGCCGTCGAGCGTGGCTTTGATCGCCTCCATCGAGCGCCCGCTCAGCCCGCGGAACTCCTCGCGCGCATTCGCCACACGATGCTGAATCTCCGAATAACCGATCTGGTAGAGATGGTAGAGTGGCGACTGGCGCAGGATTTTTTGGGCTTTGGGCGTGGCCTTGCCGCCCATGCTCTTGATGCTCTGCTCGTCGCTATGGTCGAGCACGCTGAGGTCGGCGGAGAGATGTTCCCACTGCTTCAGGAAGGCATTGGTCGCCCTGGAGATTTTATTGAGGTAGAGAAACTTCAGCACCGTGACCACGCCGCCCACGATGGCGAGGAGGGCGCAAAGAACGATAACGACCCAGCCATCGACGGTGAGATCCTTGGAGATGTCGGTGATCAGCGCGATGTGTTTGGCCAGTTCACCCTCACCGCCGTGGGCGGATTCCTCGTCATTGCCGAACACCAGGAGTTTCCCCGCTTTGTCCGTCGTGCCCTGGCTGCCCGCGGCCAGCTTCAGAAATCCCGCGGAGCGCGCCACATTGGAAATCTGCAGTTCATCCAGTTCCCCACTGACCCCGGTCACTCCCGCGCCGCCTTCCGGCAGCCCCTCGGTTACTTCGCCCCCGAGCATCGCGGCACCCTTCAACGCCGGCAGCGCCGAGCTGACTTTCCCGTAAGGCTCGCCATCGAGATAAAGGGCAACCTCAGTCCCTGAGGCGACGACGGCCCAATGCCGCCAGGCACCCGCGACCAGCGGCGCGCCATCGGCGGTTCGCTGCGTGCTCGCCGCATTGGTGACCTCCACAAAGGGGATGCCATTGTCCGCGCCGATGACAAACGCGCTGCCTGCTTCGCGCCGGCTGAAAAGAATCGCCTTGGGTGGCAACGAGGCGAGTTTGATCCACGCCGACCACGTCACCACCGCGCCCTCGGCCCAAGTCAGGGACGCGGACTCGGGGAGCTTGACGACCGTCTTCCCATCGAGACGCAGACCGCTTCCGATGAGCGATCCATCCGTCGGCAGCCCTGAGTTCTGCGCGTTGTTGGCATTGGTCGTCGAATCAGCCGCCGCGCCTTTCTCGGCAAAGTGATAAACGAGCGACGTATCCGCATCGAAAGTGGCCTTCGAATCTCCCAACGCTGTCGCTTTCTCACCGGAAGCTCCATAGTACAGCCAGAAGTTAGTCGCTTCACCGGGCTTCACTTCACCCACCTTCACCCAGACGAACCCCTCATTAAACAACGGGTCGAACTTCTCGATGTGATAAGGCAGCAGAGTCTTCTCATCGCCGGCCACAAAGCGCAGGTCGCTGCCGTCTTCCTTCGCCGCACCGAAGTTGAAATTCCCGTCGTGCAATCGCACCAGCACCGTTGCCGCTCCGATCGCCTCGGTGATCGCCCCACCCGCCGGGCTCACGTCCACGGTCAGTTTCTTGCGGATCGACCACTCTTTGTCCCACCACGTCTTGGGCTTCTCCGCAGCCATCGACGGCGCCGCCGAGGCGAGTAACAGCGCCAGCGCGAAAGGAAATAATCTTAGGTAAGTAGTCGCTCCCATGTGCAGGTCGGTAAGGTAAGATTAGAAATCCGCCCACACCCGGAAGGTGACACGCGGGTCGAAGGGTTCGGTGTGCGCTTGGGTGACTAGTGGGAAGCCTACGTCGAGTGATCCGCCCAGATGGTCGAGCAGGCGGATACGGCCGCCCGCGCCGATGCTGGCCAGTTCGAAGTATGAAGCCTGGTCTGGGAGGGGATTGTAAGTGGTGAGCGCGCCGCCCTCGATAAAGCCATACGCCCGCAAGTCCCCAACCTTGTCGCTCCACCAGCGCAGGAGCGAAGGGCTGCGCAGTTCGAGCGAGCCGAAGACGCCGTTGTCGCCGACGGCCTCCGCTTCGAGATATCCGCGAACGGTCCCAAGGCCGCCGCCGCTGATCTGTTCGCTGCTGATCAGTGGTTGATCCGAAAGCTGGCCCTGCACCTTGGCAAAGGCCTCGAACCCACCCGGTAGCTGGCGTGTGTGGGCGAGTTCGCCCCGGAGATAGATGAAGTTGCTATCCGCGCGAAAACGCGCGTTTTCGAACTCCGCACGGTCCTCCCCGCTCCCTCGCACATGAAACGTAACTCCCGCGTTCAGCTCGGTTGTCGCCTTTTTTTCCGCCCAGGTGCCGGAATAACTCAGGTTGAAAGGAAAGTAAGTGGTCGGCGTCTCGATCGGCAGACTGTTGGGGACACTGACCAGTTGCTGGAAGTTCTTGTAGTCCGCCCCAAAGCTAAGTGAGTGGTAGAAGTTCTTCCGTGCCGGCAGGGTTACGAGTGCGCGCACGCCCACGGTTTCGCCTCTTCCAGCCACAGCCAGGCCGCCCAAGGTCGAGACATTGGATTCCTGCTTCGTTCCGCTCACCATGAGGCTGAGCCAATCGACGGTCGGAAACCGTGCAATATAATAACCGGACAGGACCTTTACCTCATCCCGGTCCTGCGGAGAGATCTGAAAGCTGGCGCCAACCGAATGTCCGCGCTGCCACAAGTTGTTATAACTCACCGACCCGTTGAGACGAAGGTCGGTCGTATCGGGGCTGGCCCGATTGTTCAGCTCCACGTTGCCGTGCAGGGGGAAGGTGTCCTTGACGACGAGATCGATGTCCACCGTCCCCGGCTCGACGCCCGGTCGCAGTTCCGGCGTGACCCGCCGATCCGCCAAAGTATTCAGCGCCAGGATATCGCGGGTGACGTCGTTGAAATTCGGCACCTTGCCCTCCGCCAGCGATGGGGCTTTCCGTTTGATGTCGTCCTGATCGAAGAAACGGGAACCCTTCACGCGCAGACGCCCCACCTTGTTTTCCACGGCTTTCAACATCACCACCCCGCGCCGGATGTGTTGCTGGGGCACTTCGACGGTCACGGTCTGGTAACCCTTGTCCCGGTAGGCTTTCTCCAACGCGGCCCGCGCCTGTTCCACGTCATCCGGCGTCCGCTCCGGCCCAAGGAAAGGATAGACCGCCTCCCCGACTTCCTGTTCGGTCAGATGCTTCGTGCCCGTCACCCGGTATTCCTGGATGTAAACCTGCTTCATCTGTGGTGCCGGCGGAGTGGGGGACGGCGGCTGATCTTCCGCCAAGGCGAGCCGGCTCACCTGCAGCACCAGCAACGGACCCGCGAGGGCCCGGAGCGGGAGTCTGAAAAGGTGAGAATGAACGCTCATGCGGAAGTGAAAAATCGAGGACGCCGTATCTCATCCAATTCACCGCGCGAGCAAGCTGCCGACTGTTACAATTCGGCGCGGAATTGTGACGATTTGTTTACAAAAGACGGCTGGCACAGAGAAGAGAGTGTGTGGCAGGGCGCATAGCCTACGTTTCATCCAGCCGGTAGCCGAAGCCGCGGACGGTGCGAATCTGGTCGCCCGCCGGGCCGAGTTTTTCCCTGAGCCGGCGCATATGGGTATCCACGGTGCGGACTTCGACGGGCGTCTCGATTCCCCAGACGCGGTTCAGCAACTCGTCGCGGCTATGCACCCGGCCCGGGGTTTTGGCGAGCGTGGTGATCAGCTTGAACTCGATCGCGGTGAGCGACACACCCCGCTGATTGGCCATCGCGACGTGCTGCTCCTCGTTCAGTTCGATCGCTCCTACACGGAAGATGGTGGTCTCGCTGACCGGTCCGCCTTTTCTCCGCAGGATCGAGGACGCGCGCAGCACGAGTTCGCGCGGGCTGAACGGCTTGGTCACGAAGTCGTCGGCCCCGAGTTCGAAGCCGAGGATGCGGTCGATCTCCTGGGTGCGTGCGCTCAGGAGCACGATCGGGATCGAAGCGGTCGCGGCATCGCGCTTCAGGGCGCGGGTGACTTCGAGCCCGGTCAGCCCCGGCATCATGATGTCGAGCACGATGAGCGATGGCTTCTCGCGTTGCGCATCGGCCAGCGCCGAGGAGCCGTCGGATGCCCGCAAGACCTGATAGCCAGCGTTGATGAAATTCGAACTGACGAGTTCCAGCATGTCGGCTTCGTCGTCGGCGATGAGGATGCGGTGTTTCACGAAGGAAATGCGCCCGGGGTCGCGCTGCGGCCCGGATCGCAATCCGACATGAAGACGCCGATGTGTGACGGAATGCAGACGCCGGCGTGACAATTCTGCGAATTCGAGCGACCGCCCGAGAGCGTCACGCGGTTGCGACTTCGGCGAGGTGTCGCCGGCAATGCAGAAAGCGATCCGCCGCGCCGACACCCGACTGCAGAGCCTCCTCACGTCGGCTGCTACGAATGCATGAATCCCCGGCGCCACGACTACCCCGCCGCGACCAGCGGCTGGATCCCCCAGCCTTTCCTGGCTCAGGCGAATGCGGGGCACACGGGCTGGAAAACCTGTGCACTCTGCGGTGCTCGCGGTCGCAGTGCCCGGTTGCCTCGCCGGCGCGTGGCTGGTAGCTTCCCGCCATGATCCTCGAACGCTTCCCGGAGATTCAACAGTTGAACGACGATGAACTCTGGCAACTCTACGCGGAACTCTCGGACAAGCTTTTCGTGGATGAACCAGTGACCGATCCCGAGATCATCGCCGAGTTGGATCGCCGATGGGAAGAATACCGGCGCGACCCGAGCACGACCAAACCCTGGTCGGTGGTGCGGGAGCAACTTCGCGGCAAATATCTGCGGCCGGCAGGTGAGTGAAGCCATTCTCCTGGCCGGTGCCGAAATCGAATTTCATACCGCCTATGCGCGGCTCGCGGAAACCAGCCTGCATCGCGCTGAACTCTTCGACATCGCCGTTCAAAAAGGGCTTCAGCAGATCGGATTGTTTCCGCGCTCGGCACCCGAACATCTCGGGCGGTATCGGCGCTTGCTCCTCGGCCATTTCCCCTACGCTCTCTACTATGCCATCGACGGGCCGCGCATCTGCGTTCATGCGCTTTTGGATCCAAGATTGCCGCTCGTGACCCTCCGCCGCCGGCTCGGCATCTGAACTCTGCGGTGAAAGCAGCCGTCCCGCTCCGCAATAGGACAATTCATCCGCACTCACGGCGACAATCGGCACCGCGAACGCACCGTGCGAAGGCGGAACCAGGAACGCGGCGTGTTTCCGGCCGCTGGCCGCACAATGAAATTGCCCCGGAAAAATGCGTTCCCAATGCCCCACTTTGGGAACGAGCAAAACGCTGCCCCGCAGACCAGCAACACGCGCCGAGTCCGCTCGGGTTTCCAGCATGCCGGGTTCGTCGTCGGCGATGAGGATGCGGTGTTTCACGAAAAGGAATTGCGCCCGGGGTCGCGCAGCGGCCCGGATCGCAAACCAACATGAAGACGCCGATGTGTGACGGAATGCAGACGCCGGCGTGACAATCCTGCGAATTCGCGCGCCTGCCCGATGGACGTTTTCCGTGTTGGAATCAGAACGCCGTTCGTGAATTTCCTCCACCCTCCGTGCGGAAATCGAAGAACAAATCCGCTCGGTAAACGCGAAACTTGCGTGGACTCAAGGCTTGTTTACTTCCAGCCGGATGAAGCGCTGCGGCTCGTCGCCGACTGGCACGTTGTCGCGGGCTTTGAGCAGGGTGGGCGTGTCTTCGATGATGGTGACGTGTGCCGCGTCGGAGAACCACGCATGCAGGTTGCCGGAGACGGCGACGCGGAATTGCAGCGCGCTGGCGGCGGGGTTGCGCGTCACGGTCAGCGTGAGATAGCCACCCTCCATCGTCGTCACTGGCTCGCCGACGCGCGAGTTGATGCGCGGATTCGTTCCGAGCGCAAATTCGAGAAAGTCGCTTCTGCTGTCGAAGTCGGTGTCGCCCGCGCCGGCTGCAATGAAAGGGTCGAAGCCGTTCTGCATTTCCCACCCGTCGGGCAGCCCGTCGCCGTCGGAATCGAAATTCAAATCCACTTGAAAAGGCACCGGCTCTGACCATGCGCCGGTGCTTTGGAAATCAAGGGCCCGCGCGCGCAGGAGTACATCGCCGGTGAAGTATGGGTTTGCCGTTCCAAAGGCGGCATAGGCGTTCCAGACCAGCGTGTGCGCGCTGCCGCCCGGTGCGGCGGCGACGGCGAAGGGCGAGGAAACTGGCGAGCCGTTGAGCCGAGTGATCTGCGCGTCGCGCCACTGCCCCGTTGCGGGATCGAAGTATTGCAATCTCGGCGTGGCGGGATTGCCTTCGGCGTCCCAAAGCTTGAAAGCCAGGCTTGCGAACGCGCTGCCGTTTACCGGCGGAAAAACAATGCGCGCCTTGGGTGGGTTCGACCAAACCGCGCCCATCTGGCCGCCCGCGGGCGGCTGGCTCCCCGGATCGCCTGCCGCAGTGCCGGCGAGGAATTCCTGGTAATTCGTCCACCCGTCTGCATCGAGGTCACCGCCGAACCCGTTCACTCCCGTTCCGCCTCCCGCGTCAAACATCAGCCCTTGGCCAAACTCCCAGGCGTCCGGCAGTCCGTCGCTGTCGGCGTCTCGTGCCGTACGGAGGATATGACGCAGGATGTTGCCGTTCCCGTCATACTGCCAGCCCTCCCAAGCGCCTTCGTCGTAGGAGCTCGCCACCAGCCGGTCGAGCCGGTCGTAGAAGTGGGAGTCGAACTTCACTCCGTGCCGCTCTTCGTAATCGGAGACGCCGTCATCATCGCTGTCGGGATCAAGCGGCTTACTGTTCCCGGCGAATTCTTCCGCGTTCGTTAGCCCGTCGGAGTCCGGATCACCGTTCTGGTCGGCGACAAAGGGGTTGGTCCCGTTGGCCGTTTCCCACGCATCGGGCAAGCCATCCCGATCAGTGTCGGTTCTGCGCGTGTCGGAGCCGCGTGAGTTATATTCGGTGAAGTCGGAAACGCCATCATCGTCCGTGTCAGTATCTCCGGGATTCGTTTCCAACCAGAATTCGAGGAGGTTGCTGAGACCGTCTCCGTCGAGGTCTGCGGCGGCATCGTTGATCGCCGGAGAAAGACCATACTGCGTTTCCCACGCATCCGGCATTCCATCCCCGTCCGGGCCTCCGAACTCCACCGAATCGGGCACGCCATCAGAATCACTGTCGAGCCGGTTGGCCTTCAAACCCGCGCGGAACTCCATGAAATTCAAAATGCCGTCACGATCGAAGTCTTCCCAGGCATCTGGCGCGTTCGGATCAAGCTCGTTCTCGATCTCCCACGCGTTCGGCAAGCCGTCATTATCGGTGTCGGAAAACGTCGGATCTGAGTTTCGTTGAAACTCTGCAAAATCCGAAACGCCGTCCCCGTCGAAGTCGGCCGAACTCGTGATGAATCGATTAACGGACGCGACAAGATCACCCTCGATCGGCAGCGGAGTAACCGCAGAGCATGGAAGCCGTGTTAAGCCGTCGATGCGAATTCGGCCGACGCCTCCGGCTCCACCGCTGAGTGGCGCGACGCCACCCAAACCTCCCGCGGCGTTGAGGATTCCAGAGTCGGTACCTCGTCCGAGGAAGTGTATCGCGCCGCCAGCACCACCACCACCGCCGCCGCGTTCGTTGATAGGGGAACCGTCAGCCGCGCTTCCGCTGGACTCAATTCGGCCGCGCATATCAGCCCTACGGCTGACGATCAATATTGCCCCTCCGCCGGTGCCACCAGCACCGCGCCCGGTGCCCTGATTGGCACGGCCAGATCCGCCCGATCCGCCACCGCTGCCAAAGGATAGATGGGCTAGATCGGTATTGCCGTAGGTGGCCCCTCCCTCGGGGTTTGGAGGGGCGCCGAATACAGCTCTGATGCCATCCGAACCGTTGCCTCCATGTCCGCCTCCCCCGCCTCCTCCTCCATTGTCGTCTCCCCCGTGCTGATAATCACCACCCCCACCACCGCCGTGGTTTCTCGCCTTGGACTCAGTTCCGAGGCCCCTCATGGATTCACCTTGAATTCCTGTTTGCAGGCCTTGTCCATTCAACGGCGGACCACCACGAAACCCAGTCCCAGAAGCCGAGATTCGCCCGCCCACCTCAACGAGGAGAGTGTCGCAGAAAAACGCCAGGATGCCGCCGGTTTGCCCATCCCACGCTCGACAAGCCAAGGTGCCTTGAATGGTCGCAGTGGCGTATTCTGGAAGCTTGATCACTTGTATCTTGGCTCCTGAAGATGCGTCGAAAGCCTCAAGCAATGGTGATGACAGCGTGATGGTTGTTCCAACCATCTGCGCGACGCGCGCCGATTGATAGGAGCCGGCGCGATTTGCCGAGAGATCAGGATTCGGGTCTTGAGTCGTGTGGATGAGAATCAGGTCTCCCGCAGTAATGGTTCCCGCCACAGGCTGGAATTGGAGCGTCGTGCTTCCGGCAGGGTTGTTGCCCACGACGACGCCTCTCACGGCGTCCGTGAATACCGTCGCTCCTGTTGGAACGTTTAGCGTTCCGTCCCGCCCGGTCGAAAGGACGCCGTTTGGCCAGTAGGGATCGAGTCCGTAAGCAAGCTCCCAAGAGTCGGGAATGCCATCCCCGTCGGAATCTCCTTCCGGTCTGCCCGCGACACTGATTTGCAGGTCATCAATGAGGACATCCGGGTCCGCTCCGACAAATAGCTTGGTATTGCCGTTGTTGAGCCACGGGAGATCGGCGATGTCTCGCGTGACTGTGAAATTCGGAGAGAAGCTGCCGTTGCCGTAGTCGGCATCGCAGGCAAAGGTGATCGCGGTTCCTACCTTCGAGATTCGAAGGCGATGCAGCCCAGAGCCCGGGTGAGGTGCAGTGCTCAATGCATTCTCAGTCCGAGTGCTCCCCGCACTATTTGATTCAACCAAGTATGCAGCACCAGTGCCGTAGCCGTCCGGTCCGACGCGGATGTAAGCTGCCGTGTGCGGCTCATGGGAATATGCCGGATCAGGTAGTGCGCTACCTATTCCGACAAACGCGACCTGCGTTCCTTCAGTCGGAATCATCACCGTGACCTCGATGCTGAAATCGACAGTGATGTAGTCGGCCGGTTTCGCAGCGATATACTGTCGCGTTCCAGAAATACGGCGGGCCACGCCGACTGGGGTGGAATTAACGCCAAACGTGTAAGCACCGAATGAGTCGAGACGTTCGTTGACAGAAGTGTTCGCGAAGGCTTCGCGTACTGACACGGCGGTTTCGTTCGCCACGGCGAAGGCCGAAATCAGGAAGAAGCCCAGCGACGTCAGAAAGAGTCCGTCGCGGAAGCGATCGGGCGGGTTCATTTCTTCTTACCTTTCGCCTTTGAAGCCTTCGCCTTCTTTTGCGCCGCTTGGGTTTCCTTTTGGAGTTGGTTCACCAGCTTGCTGATCTGAGTGAGGGTCTTGGAGATTTGTTCGAGCTGCTTCTGAACCTTCGGGTCACTGAGGTTGATCGAATTCGAAGTCGTCGGTGGCGCGGACTTGATGGCTTGGGTCTTGTTAACGATTGGCGCAACCCATGCCCCAAGTTCCCCAGTTCCCTGTGGAAATGAAAATTTCCCGACATCGCCGACCCACATCGGCGTTGAGTTTGCATTGGGACCGGGCGGGCCTCTCGTTGGTGATGAACCCCCAATGCTTTGAAAAACCGCTTGGCTTCCAGCAACGAAAAGATTCCCTGAAACACGTCCCGCACGGAAAGCTGCCTCAGCTGTGTATAAGCCAGGAATCGCTTCAACTATCCGTTGACCCCGGTTCTTATGAGGATTGGAGCCAACAATATCCGGCAACTCGCCGGCAACCATGCCGATTATACCAGTGTTGGCCGTCGCTAAACTTGTCGTGACGCGGCGGCCAAAGCTTTCTTGTGTGTAGTCAGACAAGATCGAGTCCATTGTGAGTTCGTATTCCTCGTCAGTTATCAAGCCGAGGTGATACGAAGTCTCGGTCTGTCCGACTTCGAGTACGTCAGCAATGGGCTTGATGAGCCAGGTTTCGTATTCGCGAAATGCTGGGATCGAGGATTTTCCACTCGGATCAATTAAACTCCCTGGATTCCCGGCCGCATATCCATACGCTTCCGACTTCCACCCAGGTCCGATGTTCTTCACTGGGTCGGTGGAGAGGAAGACGCCGGCCTCAGTGGAATAGTAGCGGGCGCGCATGAAGTAGAGGTTGGGGAGTTCCTCCATCACGCCTTGAGAGCCGACGAAGCGGTAGGCGTCGGGGGCGGGGCCGTTCTGGCCGAGGAGGCGGCCGTAGGGGGTGTAGGCGTATTCGCTCCGGATGGCGCGCGCGGCGTCGGTCGTGCGGACGATGTTGCCTTGCGCGTCGGCGTGGTAGCAGGTGAGCGCGTCGGTGGTGGCGTCCACGCGGAAGCAGAGGTCGGGACCGTGGATGTAGTAAGCAGTGACGGCGCCGGCAGCGTCGGTGTCGGCAAGGATGCGCTCCATGCCGCCCGTGAGATCGAGGACGTAGCGCGTCTCGGTGCCATTCAGCGTGCGCGCGATGCGGCGGCCCAGAGCGTCGTAACGGTTCGTGATCGCAGCGGCGGTCGCACCGGTTGCAGTGACGCCCATGACGCGGTTGTCTTCGTCGTAGGTGAAGCCATAGCTCTGGCCAGCGCTGGCGGCCTGAGTCATGTTGCCGCTCGGGTCGTAGGTGTAGGCAAAGTCGCGGGTGTGCGTCGGGTCTGCGGCGTCGATGCGCGATTGCAGGCGGCCCGCCGCAGTGTAGGCCCCAGTTTCGTCGATGGATGAGGGGCGCGGCGGGCGAAGCAGGCCGCGTTCGGTGGAGGAGGTCTTGTTGCCGTTGCGGTCGTAGGCGTAGTTGAGCGCGATGGTGGGACTGACGGTGTTGCCGTAGCCGAGGCTGCTGAGGCGGCCGGCGGTGTCGTAGGCGACGGTTTGCGTAATGGCGTTCGGATAGGTCCGCGCGGTGAGACGACTGGCCTTGTCGTAGGCGAACGTCGTGGAAAAAGTCTGGCCGGCCGCGAAGGCGAACGAGAGCGACGTGAGCCGGCTGAGACCGTCGTAGCCGTGGGTGAGGACTTTGCCGCCGGGATACGTTTTCGTCTGGATGCGGCCCGCGTCATCGTATCCGTAGCCGACGACTGTGCCGAAGGCGTCGGTGACGCTCGTGACACGATCCATCGCGTCGTAGCCAAGACCGGTGGCGGTGGTGACGCCGCCGACCGTTCGTGTGATGGACTCGGGATTGTTGTTGAGGTCGTAGCCGAGCACGTCGCTGCGGCCCGCGCTGACTCCGCCGGAGAAGGCGACGTCGGTGAGCCGTCCGCCGTGGTCGTAAGTGAGCGTGCGGACGGTGCCATTCGGGTCAGTCTGCGTGGCGAGGCGGAGGAGCGGGTCGTAGGTGTAGTTCCAGACCTTCGGCGGCTGCTCCTGGTTTGCCTCGCTGAGCCGTTCGTTGCGCGGGCCGTAGGTCATCGCGTAGTGGCCGTGCAGCGCGTCCTCGATGTCGGTGATGTTGCCGACGCCATCGTAGGTGTAAATCCACGCGAATCCCTCGGCATCCGTCCACTTCCTCAGCCGGCTGCGTCCGTCATATTCATGCGTCTGCGCAAAGCCACGCGGGTTGGTGATCGCCAGGATGCGTCCTGCGGCGTCGAAATCGGTGGTCTTGCGGTCCCGGAGCGGGTCTTCCTCGGCAACCACGCGATTGAGCTGATCGAACTCCTTTTTCCAGCGCTGGTTGAGTTTGTCGATGACGACGGTCTGATTGCCGTTGCGGTCGTATTCGTTGCCCACCGAAGCGACCACCGGCCCCGCGCCGTAGTCGATGGGCGGATCGCTGATGCTCGTGAGGCGGCCCGCGTCGTCGTAGGCGCGCATCCACATTTTATTGTCCGGGTCGGTCGTTGTTTCGAGCAACCCGCGCGAGTTGAAGGTCTGCTTCCAGAGCTTGCCCGCGCGGCCCAGCGTCTGGGTGCGCTGGTCGGCGTCGTCGAAGGTGTGGATGGTCTCCTGATGCTTCGCGTCCTTCTCGCTGACCAGATTGCCATTGGCGTCGTAGCCCTTCCGCACGGTGCGTGCGAGCGGATCAGTCGAGGCAATGACGTGGCCGTTGATGTCGTATTGATGAGTCGTCGTCTCGGTCGGGATCGGGTTGCTCTCCGAGAGCAGCCAGCCCAGCTCGCTACGCGTGAAATTCCACGTCGCGGCCTGCGGCGTGCCCACAGCCTCGGTGCGCGACGCGAGAAACCCATTGCCGTCGTAGCCGAACGTCGTCTGGTGCTGGTTTGCGTCCTTCGACGACAGCGCGAGTCCCTTCGCGGTGAAGCCCGCCGCGGCGAGCGGGACATTGCCGTAGGTGTGCTCGGCGAGCGTGCCGATGTCGTCTTCCTGAAACCTGAGATTGCCCGCGCCATCGTAGGTGTAGCGCGTCTCCCAATCCGCCGCCTCGGTTCCCGCCTTCGGGCGCGTTTCTTTCGTCGGCTTGTTCAACGGCGTGCCGCCGGTGAGTGCAGCATTGTATTCCCAAGTCCACACCCGGCCGAGCGCGTCCTTTTTCGTTAGGATGTTCGCGCGCGCGTCATAGGTGAACTCGGTGCGCCAGTCCGCAGGATCGGCGGTGACATTGCCTTCGGGTTCGAGGACCGCGGAGACATTACCCGCCCCGTCGTGCTCGAACGTCGTGCGATTGCCGAGCGGATCTTTCTTCTCCTCGACTCGTCCTCGGCGGTCGTAGGATTCGACCCACTTTTTCCCCGCCGGGTCGAGGTGTGTGATCTTCCGCTTGGCGACGTTGTTGTTTTCATCGACGCCATATTTCGTCTCGTTCACGCGGTCGATGGCGTCGCGCTCCTGCGTCTTGCGCCCGTAGGTGTCGTAGGTGATGCGCGTGTCGTTCTTTCCCCGCGGATCGACGACGCGCTTGAGCAGGCCGACGGGCGATGGAGCATCGGCAGCATCGGTGTAGAAGAACTGCCATTGCGTGTTGATCGCTGGATTACCGGTGTAGGCCGCGGGGCCGGTAACAGCTTTCGTCGCGAGCCGGTTCTGCGCGTCGTAGGTGAAGGTGATCGTCCACTTTTGCAGCGGGTTGTTGTTCGGGCCGCTCACGCTCGCAAGGCGATCTTGGGCGTTGTAGGTGAATGTCCACACGCCGCCTGCGGTGTCCGCGACCGACGCGACACGCCCGAGCGTTTGATCCCAATTCACCGTGAGCACGTTGCCGTTGAAATCGCGGATTTCGAGCAGTCGTCCGCGCATCAGCGTCGAGCCGGAGAACGGATGCCGGAAGCGGTAGATGAGCCGGTCGGGTGTCACCCATTCGCACGTCGAACTGCTGATGAAACGGAACTCGCCCCGGTATTCGCCGTGGCGCGGCTGATACAGCTCGGTGAGGAAATTGTAGTCCCAGACTTCGAGGCTGCCGTCCCAGAGCATGAGGCCGATGGAATCGAGACCGGCAACGGGGGAAAAATATTGCGACGGGACGATGCGCGCGTCGAACGTGTGCTTCCATCCGCTGCCGAGCTTCGAGTCGCTGAATGGATTGAAGCCGCCGAGTGTGGAGGAGTTGAAGGCGTTGCCGCTGGCGTTGCCGAAGCGGAACTCGAAGGGCACGCCGGGTGTGGGCCGCTTGATCGCCGTTTGCTCCCACGAAGATGCGCCGGATAGCGGGGTTACGGCGTCGCGACCTTCATTGCGGCGTGAGTCGAATGCGGACTGCTCGCCGAGCTGGTTGGTTTCCTCGAACGTGACTGCGCCTTGTGTGGTTGCCAGGTTCGTGTCGGGCGGCGGATTCTGCGCGGAATTGGCGAGCGAGTTGGTCGCGCCGAGTTTATAGTACCCGACGAGCGAGGAGAGCGCCACGGGCTGATCGCTGAACATGTTGCCGACGATGAACTCCTGGCTCAGCGCGCTCTGGTAGATCGCGACCTCCTGCACTTCACCGTACAGATATTTGCCGCCGCTCCAGCCACCGATGGAAACGCCGTCATTGGTCGCGGAGTTCCCGACACTCACCGCTTCGCTGAAAACTTGGAAGCCATCGATGTAGCCGGTGACGTTGTTGCCATTGCGGACGATGGCGACGTGATACCAGCGATCCAGATACGGCTGATCGATGAGCGCATTCGTGAAGGCGCCGGTATCGCCGCGCGTGGAGAATTCGACTTTACCAGTGCTTGCGTTGAACTCGACGAGGAAGGCGTGTCGATCGGTTTCGTTGCCCGTGCGCCGATTCACGAGCAAAGTCATGTTCTCCGAAAGCGAGACGCTGCTCGGCACGGAGAGCTTGAACCAGCACGAGACGGTGAACGCGTTGTTCGCCGGCACCCAACTCAAACCGCCACTCGGGTCGGCGACCTCAACGCCCGAATCACCGGAGAATGATGCAGCTTCTGCGGTCCCGCACCACAGGATCAGACCGGTCACTGCAAGTAGACGCACCATCTTGAATCGGAAACATGAATTCATGGCGTCGCGAGGTGACAGAAGGAGAGGGTGGCGGAATGTGTCTTGAACGCAATCGAAAGTGGTGCGGCGATCCATGCTCGCGGGCGCAGGTGTGAGCGCCAGCCCGCGGCGCACCACGCGGCGCCCGGCGTCGCGGGAGATCCGCCCTCCAGACGAGCGCTTTCTTTGCTGGACGCCCTAACTCTCGCTCTCGGTGGACACCATCGCGGAATCCGCCACCGGCGCGGTGAGCGCCTGCTGGAAGGCGCGCCACGCCAGCATCGCGCACTTCACTCGCTGGGGAAATTTGCGCACGCCTTCGAGGAGTTGCAGATCACCCAGACCGGCCACGGGGTTTGCCGCGGACCCGGTTACGAGCGCGTGAAATGCCTCGACGAGTTCCTCCGCCTGCGCCCGAGTGCGGCTCTTCAGCTTCATGGTCATCATCGACGCGGAGGCGATGCAGATCGCGCAGCCCTGGCCGGTGAATTTGATCTCCGCGACTTCCTGTTCCGGGCCGAAGCGGACGTGCAAGTCGATCTCGTCGCCGCAGGAGGGATTGTCGCCGTGGACATGCACGGCGCCGGCGGCGATCTCGCCGAAATTGCGCGGCCGTTTCGAGTGATCGAGCAGCACCTGCTGGTAGAGGTCTTCGAGTTCGGGACTCATGTGAAGAAGCGCCGCGCCGCATCGAGGATTTCGATCATGCGATCGATTTCGGCCGTGGTGTTGTAGAAATAGAAGCTCGCCCGCGTGGTGCCGGGCAGCCGGAATTTTTTCATCAGCGGCTGATTGCAGTGATGCCCGCCGCGGAGCGCGAGCCCGTATTGGTCGGCGTAGGTGGTGAGGTCGTGTGGATGGGTGCCTTCCATGACGAAGCCGACGAGGCCGCCACGCTCGTCGCGCGGGCCGAGGATGCGCATCCCCGGCAGCTCCGAGAGCCGGTCCACGGCGTAGGCCGCCAGCTTCGAGTCGTGCTGGAAAATCGCCTCCCGACCGATGCCTTCCAGATAATCGACCGCCGCGGCGAGGCCCACGGCGCCGGCGATATTCGGCGTTCCCGCCTCGAAGCGGGCCGGACCTTCCTTGTAGGTGCTCGACTCGAGCGAGACGCTCACGATCATCTCGCCGCCGCCGTGCCACGGCGGCATCGCGGCGAGCAATTCCGGGCGCGCGTAAAGCGCGCCGATGCCGGTCGGCCCGCACATTTTATGGCCGGAGAAAGCGAGGAAATCACAGCCGAGTTTTGCCACGTCGATCGGGCGGTGGCCGGCGCTCTGCGCGGCATCCACGAGGGTCACCGCGCCCACCCGTCGCGCCGCGCGGCAGAGGTCCTCGACGGGATTGATCGTGCCGAGCGA
>JANOAZ010000260.1:0-3506 GCA_031411395.1 Chthoniobacteraceae bacterium | reverse complement strand
GCCGATGAAGGCGAATCAGAAGGTGCCGCTGAACAAGTATGAGGGCGTGGTGAGCCGGAACTTCACCACCTACAATCCGCAGGTGGTCCGCGACGATGTCTTCATGCTCGGCATCGATGGCACGGTGAAGAAGAACCGCATTGCCGTGATCCGCTCCTCGAGCGCGGTGCTGGTGGGTTCGCAGAATGCGAATCGCGAATGGTTCTATTCGCAGGCCCAGACGGTGAGCGCCGAGGGTTACAGCGGCCAGGCGTTCAATCCGCACTTTGCCCATACCACGAGCGGGAAAGGGACGACGAAGAACTGTACCGACTGCCATCTTTCCAAGGCGAACGACAACAACGCATGGATGACCCAACTGCTCGGCTTCGGCACCGGCACGGTGAATTTCTTCGGCCGCTACGCGTGGATGGGCGGCGACGAGAGCCTTTACGGCGTCATTTGGACGGAGTCGGACGAACCGCAATCGGTGATCGGATCGCACATGCACAAGCTCGCCTATCCGCGGAATTTTCAGGAGCACCTCGATCGCGGGCGCATTCTCAAAGGCACTGACCGCCGCGGCTACGAGGACGCGGCCTTTCATCATCATGCGCGGGTGATCAACGACCTGGCCATGCGCGGCGAACGTCTCTACACCGCGAATGGCCCGGGCGGTTTTGAGGTCTTCGACATCGCGAACATCGACCAGAAAGGTTTCAGCGAACGCATCGTCACCGCGCCCGTGTCGCCGCTCGGGCAGAAGACGTATGTGCGATCGAAATTTGCCACCTCCGTGGCGCTGCCCAGCACGCTGCTCAACGATCCGAAGCGGGTGCGCCTGCCGGTCAATGAAGAGCAGCCGATCCACGCAATCTACGGTTACGCCTTCATCACCGATCGCGAGGAAGGGCTCTACGTGGTCGATGTCTCGACCCTTCTCGATGGCAATCCGGAGAACAACTTCCTCAAGCGGGCGAAGCTGCGCGACGAAAAGGGCGCGATCGGTGACGCGTTCAATCCCGAGGGCCGGCTCACCGGCGCGGAATACGCCGTGTGCGCGGGACACCGCGTCTATATCTGCACGCCGCGCGGACTTGCGGTGGTGAATGTGGAGGAGCCGGAAAAGCCGCGACTGGTCGGTGAACTGGCGGACGGGTTTCTGCGCAATCCGAAGTCAGTGTCTGTTCAGTTCCAGTATGCCTTCGTCACCGACGACGATGGGCTGAAGGTCGTGAGCCTCGCCAATCCCGATCAGCCGCGTGCGATTCCGAATGCCGTGGTGCGGCTCAAGCACGCGCACAAGCTCTACGTCGCCCGCACCTACGCCTATGTCGCGAATGGCGCCGAGGGACTCGCCATCATCGACGTGGAGAACCCGGAGCGGCCGAAGCTCGACCAGATGTTCAACGCCGACGGAGCAATCAACGACGCGCACGCCGTGCAGATCGGTTCGGTTGCCGCGTCGATGTATGCGCTCGTCGCGGATGGCCACAATGGCCTGCGCGTGATCCAGCTCATCTCTCCGGACACCGTCGATGGCGCCGCGGGATTCAGCCCGCGCCCGGCGCCGCGGCTCATCGCGACCTATCCCACAAAACACGCGATGCTCGCCGTCTCCCGCGGTCTTGACCGCGACCGCGTGGTGGATGAGACGGGCGGCCAGACCGTGGTCTTTGGCCGTCGCGGATCGCGACCATTTCACATCGAGGAAATGCGCGCCTTCCTTCGACACAAGAATGGGTCGTTTATCCGGGTCGATGATGTGAAGGAGAGCAACGGCAAGTTGACTACGAAGTCCGGCCGCGCTCTTTCGGAACCGCTCGCTCCGAGAGTCACTCCGCCGGCAGCGACCGAGCGGGACACGTTCGACCGGGCGTTCCTCGACAGCGTCGATCTTCCTCCGCTCCCCACGCCCGCCGCACCGGCCCCGCAGAAACCCTGAAGGAAGCCGTCAGCGAGTTCCCGCCTCCAGCATTCGCAGGCGCTGATTGCGCAGTGGCAGGCGGATGGTCAGCGTCAGTCCTTTTCCGAGGTCGCTCGAGAGATCGATTTCGCCTCCGTGTTCGCGCACGATGCGCCGGACGATAAGCAGCCCGAGCCCGGAGCCGCCGGCCTTGGTGGTGAAGTAAGGCTCGAAAATCTTGCTCATATTGTCCGAGGAAATACCGCCGCCGGAATCCGCGAAGCTGATCCACACCCACTGATCATCCGAGTCCGTCCGGATGCGCAGAATGCCGCCGGTCTTCATCGCCTGGAAGGCGTTCTTGATCACGTTGTAAAAGGCCTGCTTGAGCTGATTGCGATCCACTTCGAGCAGCGGCAGACCCTCGTGCAGCTCCTGTTCGACGAGAATGTTCCGGTCGTCGATTTCGGGCTGGAGGAAAGCGACCGCTTCATTGACCAGTGCGTTGATATTCTCCAGCCGCGCCTCGATTCGCGCAGGCCGGATCGCGCCGAGGAACTGCTGCACGATGGAATCCAGGCGGGTGATCTCTTCGCGCGCGACTTCGAGAGTCGTCAGTAAATCCCTGCGCTGCGCCTCCGGCACCTTGCGCAGCTTACGATCCATGAGTTGGAGATGGATGTGCAGCGAATTCAGCGGATTCCCAATCTCGTGCGCCACCCCGGCGGCAAGCAGGGTGAGCGCGGTCAGTTTCTCGGATTGAATCGTCTCCTCCGTCGAGCGCCGCGTCTCGGTGATGTCGCGCAGGATCACCGCGTAGCCCACCATCTCCTGCACCACCGTCTTCGAGCGTTTCGTCGCCGGCGCGTCGAGGCTTAGCGGCACCACGTAAAAATTCAGGAAACGATGCACCGGATAAAACACCTCCATGTCCCGGCTCACCACCTTCTGCGCCTCGACGAGTTTTTCCCATTCGATCCCGCGGAGCCGATCGGAGACCGCCTCGCCCATGCACTTTTCCCGCTCCAGCCCGAAGATCTCACACGCCGAACGGTTCAGGTAATTGATCCGCCCATTCATGTCCGTGACGATCACGCCCTCGTGGATCGCATTGAAGATCGTCTCGAGGAATCCTTTCTCATCCGCCAGGCGCAGCAAGTACGACTGCACCTCCTCCGGCCGCACGCGTCCGATGCGTTCGATGAGTTTGTCGAGAAAGCCGGAGTTCATGGTGCGGGCGTCAGGAGTCGGGAGTCAGGAGTCAGGAATCAGTAGTCCGAATGGCCACCGCGAGTCGAATCTGTTTCAGTTCATTCTGACTCCTGATTCCTTACTTCTTCCCCATGCTCTCCATCGGCGAATATCTCATCCAGCGCCTTGCGGCTCACGGCGTGCGCCACGTCTTTGGCATTCCCGGCGATTACGTGCTCGGGTTTTACGATCAGCTTTCGCGCAGCGAGTTGAAGATCGTCACCACCTGCGACGAGCAGGGCGCGGGCTTTGCCGCCGATGCGTATGCGCGGGTCGCGGGGCTTGGTGCGGTGTGCATCACGTATTGCGTCGGCGGGCTGAAGGTCGTGAACCCGATCGCGGGCGCGTATGCGGAAAAGTCGCCGGTGGT
>JANOAZ010000259.1:0-3376 GCA_031411395.1 Chthoniobacteraceae bacterium | reverse complement strand
GCTGCGGATGAAGATCAAGTGCAGCGGCGATCCGAAGACCGGAATGATCAACAGCGGCATCCAGGTGCGCAGTGTGCGGGTGCCGGGCGGGCATCACATGAGCGGGTATCAGATCGACTGCGGTGCGGGGTGGTTTGGGAAGATTTACGATGAGTTCCGCCGCAACAAGGTCATCGCCACGCCGGTCGATCAGGCCGCGCTCGACAAGGTCGTGGACGTCTTCGGCTGGAATGAATACCGCATCCGCGCCGAGGGGCCGCGCATCCAGACGTGGATCAATGGCGTGCTCGCGATCGACTACACGGAGCCAGATAAAAACGTCGCGCTCGACGGCCAGATCGGGCCGCAGGTCCACAGCGGCGGCGTCGCGCTCGTGCAGGTGAAAGATGTAACCATCGAGGAACTCCCGCCCACACCCGGCGCGCCGACGTGGGAATCGCTCGGCGGCGTGGAAGCCGCGCGGAAGCTCGTCGCGCCGCCACAAAAGCAAGGCGCCGCGGCGCCGTTTCAGAATGTTCGCGGCCAGAAGCGAGACACTTCCTACAACGCCGTGCAAGGCACCGCGAAGACGGCGGCCGAGCAGCAGAAGCTCTTTCACCTGCCCGATGGCTACGAGATCGAACTCGTGGTGCAGGAGAGCGACGGCATCGGCAAATTCGTGAGCGTGTACTTCGACCAGCGCGGGCGGATGTGGACGCAGACGGCCTTCGAGTATCCCGTCGATGCCAACGAAAACCCCGCCGTCGCCGAAGCTCTCTACAAGTCGCCCGGCAAGGACAAGGTGCTCGTGTATCCGCGCGAGGCGATCAATGCGCCGCTGCCCGCCGGCGGCCTCACGAACCCGACCGTCTTCACCGATGGCCTCGCCATTCCGCTCGGCATCCTGCCGTGGGGCGCGGGCGACACGTGCTACATCCAGCACGGGCACGACCTGAAGCTCTTCAAGGACACGAACGGCGATGGCAAAGCCGACACGCACGAGGTCATTCTCACCGGCTTTGGCGTGCAGGATTCGCATCTCTTCCCGCACCAGTTCACCCGCGCGCCGGGCGGCTGGATCTGGATGGCGCAGGGCCTTTTCAACAACAGCAAGGCGCAGAAGCCCGGCGGGGAAAAGGTCGTGGACTGGCCGAAGTGTTCGATGGCGAAGATGCGGCCCGACGGCAGAGGCTTCGAGGTCACGAGCGTGGGGCCGAACAACATCTGGGGCCTCGTCATCACGGGTGAGGGTGAAGCCTTCATCCAGGAGGCGAACGACTACGGCTACCCAGTCATGCCCTTCCACGAACACGCCTACTACCCCGGCGGCATGGAGGCGTTGAAACGCAGCTACCAGCCGGAGTTTCCGCCGCAAGCCGAGTTCCGCATGGGCGGCACCGGCCTGAGCGGCCTGGCGCTCGGCGAGGGCGCTTTTAGAAAACTCACGCCGACCGTGAAGGACGACGGCCTGTGCATGATCGTAGCGAATCCGATCACGTCGAAAGTGCAGACCCTCGCGATGCACCGCGACGGCCCGCGCTGGAAGCTCGAGCAGGCGCCCGACCTCGTGACGTGCGACGATCCGTTCTTCCGCCCGGTCGCGCTGACCAACGGCCCCGACGGCTGCATCTACATCGGCGAGAGGTATACCCAGATCATCTCCCACAACGAAGTCCCTCGGGCGCACCCCGACCGCGACAAAACCCGTGGACGGATCTGGCGGGTAAAGCCGAAAGCCGCCAAGCCGATCGCGATCCCCGACTTCACGAAGCTAAGCGGTGACGAACTGATCGCGAAGCTAGGCGCCGAACCACTGGCGCAAAGCCATCTGGCGTGGCAGGCGATCGAGGATCGAAAGGACGCGGCGCTCGCGAAGAAGCTGGCACAAATCGCCACCGATTCCAAAGCCCTCGCGGCACGCCGGATTCAGTCGCTCTGGGCGTATCGCGCGTTGGACAATCTGGACGTCTGGGTGATCGACCCGTTGCTCGGCGAAGGAACTCGCAACCTCCGCCGCGAAGCGCTCCGCGTTCCCAATATCACGCCCGAGACGTTCACTTCGACGGCGAAGCAGGACCGCGATCTGATTACCCGGATCGCCACGTTCTCCGGCGACGCTGACCCGGAGGTCGCGGCCGAAGTGACCCGAACACTCGCGAAAGGCGGTGCAGCTGCGGTGCCGCTGCTGGTCAGCAACACGATCGAGCCGGGCACTGGTCCCGAGGAAATCGGGCCGAGCTCTCGCAATGGCAAGCCGATCAAGATCGGGGAATCCTACGATCGAGAGTTCCAGCGGTATCTTGCGCGGAGATTTCTCGAGCAGCATCCGGAGGCGGTGAGCAAGTTCCTCGACTCGCCGGAGGGCAAATCATTGTCGGTCGAGGAAGGCCTGCTCGCCTCGCTCGCGCTGGAGCCGAAGGCCAGCGCGGCGCGCGTGGCGAAGCTGCTGCCGCAACTTCAGCGCGCGCCGGGGCAGGAGGAAGTGCTGCGCCTCGCGGAGTTCCCCGACGAACCCGGCGTGGGCGAGGCGCTGAAGGCGATCCTCGCGAATCCCACCACGCGCTCGTCCACGCTGGATGCGTTGCTCGCGGTCCGCACCCGACTCAATGCAGAGAAGCTCGCACCCATCCTCACCGAATCCGCGAAGCAACTCCTCGGCGCGAACGACGACGCCAGCATGCAACTCGGTGCGCAACTGGCCGGCGAATTCCAACTCACGAACGTCGAGGCCGCGCTCGTAGCAGTATTGGAAAGGGGAGCACACGCGCCCCGCGTGTCCGGTGAGGCGCCCCGCCTCGCCGATCCGAAGGCACCCTCCGGGCGGAGCCCGCACGAAGTCCCCGGCGGGGCGCCGGAGACGGCACGCGAGGCGCGTGCGCTCCCCATTTCCCTCTCGGCTCTCCGTGCGCTTTCCCAGATTGGGAGTGCCCGGAGCGAGCTCTTCGCGAAGCTCGCGGAAACATCACCCGATCCGCAAATCCGCGGCGAAGCCCTCGCCGCGCTCGCTTCCTCCAACGCCGCCGACGCACCCGCCAAAGTCCTCGCCCTTTACCCAAAGCTCACGCCCGCCCAGCGCCAGACCGCGCTCGACCGCCTCAGCACCACGAAGCCCGGCGCCGCCGCGCTCGTCGCCGCGCTCAATGCGAAGACCATCCCGACCGCCGATCTCGACGGCCCGACCCTCGGCCGCCTGCAAGCCGTGCTCGGCACGAAAGACCCCGCGCTCACCAAGCTGATCGACAGCCTCGGCAATCTCTTCCGCCCCGTGCTCACGCTCGACGGCAGCGACGACGCGTGGATCGAGACCGATCTCACCTTCGACGGTCCGCTCACCGTCGAGACCTGGGTTCGCCTCGCGCCCGGCATCGGCAATGCCGACGGCATCCTCGGCACGCCC
>JANOAZ010000258.1:0-16871 GCA_031411395.1 Chthoniobacteraceae bacterium | reverse complement strand
TGCGGATTGCGGAATGAAAGCGCGCACGCGGCTTCCGGCGCGCGGAGTTGCGCGGCAATCCGCAATCCGCAATCCGCAATCCGCAATCATAGGACGATGGTCTGATCGCGATTCGGACCGACGCTGGCGATGACCAGCCTGGCGCCGCTGAGTTCGGCGAGTTTTTTGAGATAAGACTGGGCGTTTTTCGGAAGTTCGCGCCATTTCCTGGCGGCATCGGTCGGCTTCTGCCAGCCGGGGAGTTCGATATACACGGGCTGGCAGTCAGCGAGTTGGCGGGAATCGCTGGGGGGATACTCCAGCGTCTTGCGACCCAGCTTGTATGCCACGCAGACCTTGACGGAAGCGAGCGAGTCGAGGCCGTCGAGATTGGTGACGGCAATGTCATCGATGCCATTGACCAGCCCGGCGTAGCGCGTGGCCACGGCGTCGAACCACCCGCAGCGGCGCGCGCGTCCAGTGGTTGCGCCGAACTCGCGCCCCATGCCGTGCAGCATGTCGCTGAATTCCGCATTCTCCGTCGGGAACGGCCCCTCGCCGACACGGGTGGTGTAGGCCTTCATCACTCCGAGCACCCGATCGATGCGATGCGGCGGGATGCCCGATCCGGTGCAGGCGCCGCCGGAGGTGGTATTTGAGGAAGTGACGTAGGGATACGTCCCGTGATCGATGTCGAGATAGGTGCCCTGAGCGCCCTCAAAAAGCATCTCCTTCCCGGCCTTCAGCGCCGCGTGGAGATAGACGACAGTATTGCCGACAAACGGCGCCAGTTGCTTCGCCGCTGCCGTGTACTCGGCGAGTACGGTTTTGTAGTCGAGCGGCTTCGCCCCGAGAGCCTTCAGCACGGCGTTGTTCTCCTTGATGCGCAGCGCGAGCTTTTCAGCGAAAATATCCGGTTGCACGAGGTCGCCCATGCGCACCCCGACACGGGCCGCCTTGTCGCCGTACGCGGGGCCGATCCCGCGCTTGGTCGTGCCGATTTTCCCCTTCCCTTTCGCCAGTTCGCGCTGCTCGTCGAGCATTCGGTGGTAGGGGAAGACGACGTGTGCGCAGTCGCTGATCAGCAGGTTCTTCGGCGTCACCTTCACCTTCTGCGCGAGGAGGCCGTCGATCTCCTTCGCCACCGCGATCGGATCGATGACCACACCGTTGCCGATCACGCACATTTTCCCCGACCTCAGGATGCCGCTCGGGATGAGATGCAGGACATACTTCTTGCCGGCGACGATGACGGTATGGCCGGCATTGTTACCGCCCTGCGAGCGCACGACGAGGTCTGCGGTCTCGGTGAGAAAGTCGATGATCTTGCCTTTGCCTTCGTCGCCCCACTGGGCGCCGACGAGGATGGTATTTGCCATGAAATGTTCGGGTGTATTGCTGAGTGATAACGCGCCGGCAACCCTCGGCGGGTGGCACAAAACGGATGGTCAGACTAGCGGCAGTGCCCGCCCGCGCAAGCGTGGAAAGCCCGCGCAGCGGCCGTGCGCGCCCAGGTGAACTTCCGCATTGAGCCGCAACGATCCTCCGCCGACAAACACCGGCGACATGCCCGACACCGCGCTCCTTTCCACCAAAACCATCGACCCGCGCGACCGCCTCATCTTCGCGCTCGACGTTCCGGCGAAGGCCGAAGCGCTGGAATGGATCGACCGGCTCGGAGACGCCGTCACCTTCTATAAGCTGGGGCTGGAGTTCTGCATGAGCGGCCAATACTTCGAGGTGCTGGACCTGCTTGTGGCCCGCGGGAAGAAGGTCTTCGCCGATCTGAAGTTTTCCGACGTGCCAGCGACCGTGCGCGGCGCGGTGGCCAATCTCGCGCGCTCGGGCGCCACCTGCTGCACACTGCACGGCACGAGCGCGGTCTATGCCGAGGCGGTGAAAGTGCGCGGCTCCATGAAGCTGCTCGCGGTCACGGTGCTGACGAGCTGCGGACCGGACGACGTGGCGGAGATGGGTTGGGCGGGGCCGGTCGAGGAACTGGTGTCGATGCGCGCGCGAAAGGCGATCGAGGCCGGGATCGATGGGCTGATCTGCTCCGGGCAGGAGGCCGCGCGCCTGCGCGGAGAACTCGGCGCGGCCCCGATCCTCATCACCCCCGGCATCCGCGCGGCCAGCGAGCGCGGCAGCGACGACCAGAAGCGCACTATGACGCTCGCCGACGCTTTCCTCGCCGGAGCGGATCACATCGTCGTGGGGCGCCCCATTCGCAATTCATCGGACCCACGCGCCGCGGCGGTGGCGATGCAGGCGGAGATCGCCAAACTTTTCGCCGCGACGCTATGACAGGAATGACCACTTGAGCGGCTGTCGCTTGATCTACTAACGTCCCAATCCCTATGAGCGCACCCATCAACACCTATGCCCACCCCGAAGTGCTCGTGAGCACCGAGTGGCTCGCCGCACATCTGAACGATCCAAGCCTGCGCATCGTGGAGAGCAACGAGGACGTCCTGCTCTACGACACCGGACACATCCCCGGCGCCGTCCACATCGACTGGCGCCAGGATCTCCAGGACCCATTGATTCGCGACTACATCTCGCCGGAAGCGTTCGCCGCCCTGGCCAGCCGCAACGGAATTTCGCCCGATACGACCGTGGTCTTCTACGGCGACAAATCGAACTGGTGGGCGACCTACGCGCTCTGGGCCTTCCGCCTCTTCGGCCACACCCGGGTGAAGATCGTGGACGGCGGGCGCGACAAGTGGATCAAGGAAGGCCGCGCTTTGACGAAAGAAAAACCGAAGCCGGCTCCCGCCGAGTATCCCGCGCCGGCAAAGCGGCTCGACGACGAAATCCGCGCCTTCTACGACGACACCCGTGCGCACTTCGAAGCAAGGAAGCCGCTCATCGACGTGCGTTCGCCCGGTGAATATCGCGGCGAGATCACGCACATGCCGGAATATCCGCAGGAGGGCGTCCTGCGCGGCGGTCACATCCCCGGCGCGAAAAGCGTGCCGTGGAAAACGGCCTGCAACGACGATGCGACATTCAAAAGCCCGGCGGAATTGCAAAAGATCTACGGCGAGGGCGCGGGCTTGAAGAAGAGCGACGACATCATCGCCTACTGCCGCATCGGCGAGCGTTCGAGCCACACGTGGTTCGTGCTCACCTATCTGCTCGGTTATTCTTCGGTGCGAAATTACGACGGCTCGTGGACCGAGTGGGGCAACAAGGTGCGCGCCCCCATCGAACGGAGCTGACGTGGCATGATCCGGCGAGTGCTCTTCGGAACCTGTTGGTTCGTCGTGTTCGCGCTCGGCACGCTCGTCGTCGGCGGAGGGATCGCCGGCGGCGCCGCCGGCACGCACGAGGCGGAAACGGATTCCAGCTTTCGCGAGGGCTACGAGGTCGGCGCGGAAGCGGGTGCCGCCTTCCGCACACGCTACCGCTGGCCGATCTTTGGCGTGGCACTGGGATTCGCCATCGCCGGCACCGCCGCCGGATTCCTCCCCGGAACGAAACGATGAGCACCCCGTATCCCGCCAAACTCGCCGACATCATCGGCCTCTTTGAATCGCTCCCCGAGGAAGAGAAGCGCGAGAACCTGATCGCCTACTCCGAACAGTCGAAGAAACACGAACCGAAGGAAGGCGAAACCTTCGACCTCGAGGACGTGCGCAAGGACGAGGAATGCACCGACACGGTCGGCGTCTTCATGAAAGTCGATGAAGGCAGGCAAGCCCACTTTCGCATCACTCTCGGCCCGCAGGTCCAGACGCTGACCAAGGCGATGACTTCCATCCTCTGCCGCGGACTGGACGGTTCGACTCTCGATGAAATCCTCGATCTTCCGAGCGACTTCGTCCCTCGCATCGTCGGGGGCAATCTCGTCCGCATCCGCTCGCAGACCGTCTATTACATCCTCACCCGGATGAAAAGCGCGTGTAAGGTTTACCTCAATCGCCTCCGCGCCGCGGGGGCATAGTCGCGCTTCCTCTTTTCCGCCTCCTGGTCGCGAGGGGACGAAGATGAAGACGAAGTCGCCGTCGGCGGCGAAGAATTCCCGCCCGCGTTCGACGCAAAAGCTTTCGCGCAGTCCGACTTTGAGGCGTCGAAATGCCGGCACGGCTCGCTTGTCATCGTCTACTGGAAAGTCAGGCGACTGAACGATCATCGAGCCCTCCAACCAAGGAGGGCAAAACGCGTTAATAGCTCCGGGAGCTTTTGCCACCAGTTCCGGGATGAGAGCCATTCGCGATTGGAGCGCAGAATCGGCTCGATGAGCCCGTCGTGAGCAAGCTCATACCAAATCGCCCCCGCGCGCAGCTCCGCCCGCACGAGGTAGTGGTCCGCCAGCCTCTCGATCGCATGCGTGGGTATTCCGGCAGTCTGGTCGCCTTCTCTCAGCACCAGCCGTCGCGTCTCGAGCGGGGTGATGAGTTGATGCGCACACCACCTGCGCAGCGCCGCCTCGCGAAGCCCTGACTCGTGGGCGGCCTCCGCGATGCTGGTATCGTATAGTTTCCTCAGCGCTTGATCCCGGTCGCCATAGGTATCCAGATCGTTTTCAGTGATTTCGGTCGCCCCTGGCGGGAGGGCGTTCCAGAGACTGTGGCATACGACTTGAAGTTGGACGGCCTCCACGAATTCCCCCAACTCCGTCTCATTTTCGTCGCCGGGCGTGAAGATGCGGACCGTCCGCAAGGTATCAACCAGTTTACTCGCCGCCGCGGACGTGAATCGACAGCCCGTGCTTTCCATGGGTCGTTGAATCGCCTCCAGGGCCTGCGCTGCATTCAGGTGCTCCATGCGAAACCGCGCCGGGCGAATCTCCAAAACGGGAAGATACGGCTCGAGGGCGGCAACGAATTCCTCACGGAGCACAAAGAGCACGCGCAGGAGGGAATCCGCTCCAAGGGCCTGCTCAAGCTGCGCAAAAAAAACTCGGCGCTCTTTTGCCCGGCCTGCGGAGGCGGCCGTGAGGATCTCCTGAAACTGGTCGAAGATAATCAGCCGCAATCTGGCATCGCCAAATTCGTCGGCCGATCGCGGACATTGCGTCAAAAATCAGCCAGCGAGAGATTCCCGAGCTTCTGATCTGCGTCACCCGCGCCAAATCCATAGGCGATCCAACTGATCAAGGTGCTCCGCACATAGGTATTCGCGGTGGCGCTGTCCATAGCCGCCTCGGCGGGTCGCGATACTCGGGCTGCCGGAAAAATCTCGAACTCTTGTTCTATCTGCGGAAGCACGGCTGCATTGAGGATCGAGGTCTTGCCTGCACCGGTCGGCGCGTAAAAGAGGACCACCCGGTTCGCGTAGATCAACGAGACGAGCTCGAGCGCCTCACGATCCCGACCGAAGAACTTCCCCGCATCCTCCCTCCTGAAAGGCCGTGGACCGGCAAAGGGGGATTCGTTCCGACTCTCAAGAGGCATAGGACGATTCCATTCGCTGATGCAATTCCGTCAAAAACGCCTCCGCGGTCCCGAAGTATGGGTTCACCCTCAGTGAACCTAGGTAATCGGAATAATAGTCGCTTTCCGCGCGCTCGGGCGACTCCGGCATTTGCAGCACGTGACTCAAGGCACCATCTCTGGTGAATCTGGACAGGAATCGAAACACGTCACTTAGTGGAGATACCCCGACAAAGAGTTGCATCGACGATACCAAAGCTCTTTGGACGAAAGGTGAAATCAGGTCCGAATCCCTTGAAACGTTGAACAGGAAGTCGAACATATCGTCCTCGCTCAGCACCATAGACTCCGGCTGATCCACATGTCCCAGCAAATGGAAAACCAGCGGCGCGGCAACGCTGGGTCGAAACGAACGATCCTGCTCGGCGTCTTGCTCGAAGTGCCTGCTCCAGCGGCAGACAACCTGTCTGGGTTCCTTGCTCTCGTTGCGGAGCGCCTCAACAAGGAGAGTATCGAAACTCGTACTCACGTAGACTGACGCGGGAAGCCGCGCGAGAATCCTGTAGGGGTGAAAAAAATCCAGATCCCTCTGCCTTTTTTGCCACATGTTGCTGATTTCTTCCCTTGCGAAGCTCCGATCCCCCTGGGTCACAGCCAGATACTGCGAGACGCGGGAGAGGTTGTCCGCGTCTTTGAACGGATAGCTGCACTCGACGGCAAGTCTGCGGGTCGCCTCCGCCAGCAACTTTAACAGATCTTCAGACGCTCCCGGACCGATCACGGGCGTGCATTTTCCAGCGCTGATCCGCCGTAAAACATTTTCCCACGCAGAATCGGAAAGTGGTTCGCGCGGCGTCCTTCGAATGTCTCTCGGTTGCGCCTTTGGGCTCCTCTCCTTCGCCATGATGCTTAGGTCCCGGGCGCGAGGGTCCTCCACTTGCGGTAATAACCGCGCGATGTTCTGCGCGACAGTCTCCGAAGTGGTTTGATCGCTGATCAGTTCGCGCAAACTCTCCCAGACGGGAACGCCCGCTTCGTCAGCGCGAGTCAACCAGGATTGCATTTCGACCCCGGTCTCCAGGGCGAGGCGAAATAGTTCGGCCCCGCGCTCGATGAGCAGCGCAGTCAACGCTTCCCGCGCTTCGCGGGAGCTCCGGAAGTCCGAGTCGGTGGAGATGCGTGCCAGAGCGGTGCCCGCCGCCAGCGCGCTTGGGCCGAGCGCCGCGGCAGTTTGCGCGAGAAGGCGAATCGCCGGCGAATTTTTCAGCTGGCGCAGCAGCGCGATGGTTTTCGGAGCGAGTTCTTCGCGCTTGATCGTCTCCGCGAAGAGCTGAACCGCCCCTTCGGACCGGATTTGCGCGACCGCCTCCAAGGCTGCGTTCGCCAGGTCAGGTTGACCGAGCGCGAGGGTTAGGAGCGTTTGGGCTTTTGGCTCTATTGCCCCATCCGCCGCGGCGCCAACCTCTCCAAGCAACCGCACGGCGCTCACAGATTGCGCGCTCTGTGTATCTTCCTGCGTAATCCGATTGCGCAATATCTCCCATGGATCGACGCCTGCCTGGGCAGCCTTGCGGAACCAAAGCGGGAGATGAGTTCCATGCTCCAGCGCGGCTCGAAACAAAAAACCCACGTCGGCCGGCGCGAGATCCGGGAGCAAGTGCGCATCCCTGGAGATCGCTTCAAAGTCTTCGAGCGCCATATATAGCGTCTCGAATTCATCCTCTGCCCCGGCCTTGAAGGTCGATAAGTCGCGCGCCTGCGTAGGGTCGCCGAGTTCGGTCACTTTCTCCTCCGCCTTCGCTCGGACATGGTGCAGCAGGCGGCGCAAGCGCGTCCCGCGGACATGGTCCTTCAAGCTTGCCGCCCGGCCCGCGAGATAGTCGCTCGTCCACTCGATGAAGACCCCGGTGGAATGCTTGCTCTTCACGATGAGGCGCAGCGTTTTAAGCTTTTCAACAAGAGCATCGAGAGAGGCAGGCGGAACTTGCAATGACGTCTCGATTTCGGCAAGTGACCGCACGCGCTTGGTTTGTTCCCGGAGATGAGTTAGCTCGAACAACAGCTTTTCAAACACCTCCAGTTCGGCATCACCCAGGCCTTCGTCGATGTCCTGCTCGAGCCGCGACTCAAGGATGCCTTTCGCGCGGCCAAGACTTTGATAGCATTGGAGATCGAAACATTTCCTGGTCCAAAGCGTGTCGCAGACGATTTGCAGGCGGGCCGGCTCGATGCCGTCGTCGGCAAGTTGATGACCTTTCAAATCGTTGATCAGTTCCAGCACCAACTCGTCCGCAAACGAAACGCCGGCCGCGAGGGCAGGCTGCGTAATTGCCGCGCGTGCCTGAGTATCATCCAGCCAGCGCAAGCGCAGGCTGGATTCCGCGCTGAAGATCGAGGGAATTTCCGAGCGAAAGACGTCCATCTCGTGGAAGAACTCCTCGCGCATCGAGAAAACCATGTGCACCCCCGATTGCCGGTCTCGATACAGGTTGCCCACGTCCGACACGAATTGGTCAGCGGCCCGCTGGTAGTTTCCATTCGCCTGTCGGGGGTTTGCATGGGTGAGAAAGAACTCCTCGAACTGATCGAAGAACAGAACGATGGGTTTGCTCAACTGAGCCACAATCGCTTTTAGGTTCTCGACGAACGATGGGGAGTCCAGGGGCAGGTTGAAGTTCCGAAAAGCGGCGCGAGCAGCTTCAATGGGATCGTCCTCCACCCGAATCCAGAACGTTTCGTAATCGAGTTCTTCGAGGCGTGGCCGCACACCCGCGTTGAGTAGCGAGGACTTTCCGCTGCCCGTTTTGGCAAAAAGAATGACCAGCCGGGCACTGACAATATCCGAGACGAGGGTCTCTATTTCCCGCTCCCGGCCGAAGAACAGCTTTCGGTCATGGGTTCGGTAGAAATCGAGAAACTTGTACGGCTGAATCGAGTGATCAGAGGGAGATCCCGGGTCCATGAGCTGGGGTGGATGGTGCCGTTTTCGGGAAGGCTTCGTTCAATTGGTCCACGAAGTCATAAAGGTCGATGTTGAAGATCTGGACTTTCTTCTGAGCCCAGTATTGCAGCCAGTAAGCTTGGGAGCCTTTCTGGATGGCAATCGACTTACGCGCACTGTGCCAGGGTAGTGACTCGATCAAGGACTTGTGGATGGTCCGAAAATCCCAGTCTTCTAATCCGTAGCCGAGGAAGAGCAAGCTGCTGGCGGTAAGCTCCGTAATGACGCGGGGCGGCACGCCGATCTTCCCTTTCTCACCGTCCTCGGCCTTTCCCCGGCCCAGCACAGTTAGAAATTCAATGTAGTCATCTTCCGTGATCACCAAGGGTGGCGGAGACCCATCCGGTGCGGGGGCGAAGCTGCCGTGGATCTTGTAAACAATGAGCTTTTTCTGCTGCTGCAGGTCTCCCATCCATTTTCGAATCTCGGGGATCGCGTCGAAACCTTGCGGTGGCTGCAAGACGACTTCGTAGTCGTCCGCCCGGCCTTCCTCATCGAGAGCTTTCTCGAACAAGGAATCGTAGTTGGTGGTGACGACCAGCTTGAGGCTGCGGATCCGGGCCAGGGCACGCAGCAAGGGCGAAGGCACGCAGCGTGGATCGGCGGGTTCGTGACGGAGCGCACGAGAAAGAAACTCCACGAGGGACGACCGGTCATCGCGCACTTCCCACTCCAGAGCGAGACGAGCCAGGGTGGAGTTACTCGCGCGAAGTTTGATTGCGAGTTTACGAGCCAGTTTGCCCCCCAATGGCAAACCTCGATAACCGCGCTCGCGAGACGTCAGATTGACGCCGGCGCCCAGAAACGGAACGCACTTGCCCGCGCGAATCCGATCCAGGATTCTCTCCATCTCGAAAGGAGGAATCCGTGTGGGTTGTATGGCGTCGCTCATCGTATCGTCTCCGCTCCTACCGGTGCCACTTTGGTGTGAGGAGGTCGAGAAGAGAGTGGGATTGTTTGATGAGCCACGCTCTAACTCATCCGCCACTCAGCAGCAGCCCGATGGTGCAGGACGACGAGTTGCGTCCGACTTCCTCATTCGTTGAACCGCCAAAGCAACAAACGGGACCCGCGCTATTGTCCTGCGCCCAGTATCCGGCTGTTGCTGCTCACTGAGGAAGAGAGTCGCGCGGAGGCGATGCTCGCCAGCGTGGCAGAGGCGCGAGATCATCGCAATGCATTGGCTTGTAATCGAGTTCGCGTCCGGGCCGGGCCATCCCGTGTTGCCCGGTACCAGCGGATCGATGATCGCCTGCGTGATACGGCATGGCCTCGTTTCCTTGGTTCACGGCCGTTGTCCACCAGAATGAGACGCGCTTCCCGTCGGAAATCGTCTGGGCGAAGTGCCATAGATCATCGGCATCGATGCCCGTCTCTTCGCTCACGATATCGGTCGTGAAATGGGTGACGAATCGCTCGAACTCCTCAAAGCCGGCGGTATGAGCCCCGCTGTCATCGCGGTCGATCCAGCCTGTCGCGATCAGAATGCTCGCCAGCCCATAGAGGAGCGCGAGATCGGTTCCGGGACGGATGAGATAGTGCTGCGTGGCCGCGTCGGTAGTGTTCGGCGGGGCGAATCCGACGACAATGATCTCCGCGCCGTGCAGGTTCGACGTCGCGTGTGGAACCAATATCGCGTTGGCGATGGGCTGGCTTTCTCCGATGAATACAATCAGGTCGTCCCCCGGCATTTAGCGCATCCGCAGGCATCAGTAGGCCTGCGCGTGTACCTGTGCTGGACTCGATGAGCGCCGCAAACAAGGCGCCGTTCTCCAACAAAAACCGCGGCATCGCGGCCGCTAGCGGGATTGAGCGATCGCGAGTTTTTGGGGGACTGGTTCCCATTTCCATAGGCCGTACCGGTTCCGCTCGTCACGCAGGCTGAATCCAAATCTCGCTGTCGCGGATCTCGACCGGATAGCGGGGCAGCGCCCGCGGCGGTGGTCCGGCGAGCACGCGGCCATCCTCGGCGCTGAAAAAGCCTTCGTGGCAGGGGCAGTAAAACTGCCGCTTCTCGTGCTGGTAATTCACAGGGCACATGAGGTGCGTGCAGGCCTGGCTGTAGGCGGCGAATTCGTCCTGACCCAGCCGCACGAGGATCGCGGGATGATGCTCCGTGGGGTAGGCGAAGAGTTTGTAGCCGCCGACTGGCACGTCCTCGACGCGCGCGACGAGCTTCGGCTCCGTGCCGGCGGGCAGCGGGAAGAGTTTGTCCTTCACCAGCCAGCCAGCGCCGACGGCAAGTGCGGAGCCGCAGGCGACTTTGCAAAACTGCCGGCGCGAAACGTCGTGCTCGTCCGACTGGCGGATGGGGAAGTTGGCTTTCCAATCGGGATGGTCAGACATCGTGTGTGGTCAGTGGCAGGTGCAGTTTCCGGAACAGCGTGCGCCGAGGTCAGCTTCGTCCCAGACAGCCGCGGTCGCCGCGTCGGGCGCACCGGTGCGAGTGAGTTCAAAAGGGTCGAAGTCCTTCCCTTCCCACGGCAGGAAATCGAGCACCTCGAACGGCAGCGCCTTCAGCTCCGGTGCGGTCATCATGTTGACCTTCGTGCGCACGGTCTGGCGGCCGAATTGGAACTCGTTCACCGGCTGTTCGCGGCGGTTCTTTTCGATGTACTCGCGCGGGCCGTAGTAAAGCGCGCCGCTCGGGCAGACCGTGGCGCACATCGGCTTTTTCCCGACGCTCGTGCGGTCGTAGCACATGTCGCATTTCATCATCAGGTCGAGTTCGACCTTCATCTTCGGCACGCCGAAAGGGCACGCGATGACGCAGTTCGAGCATGCCACGCAGCGCGGCTTGGCAGCGCTGTGGACGATGCCGTGGTCGTCCTGCTTGATCGCATCGGCCGGACAGACACGCGCGCACGTCGGGTCCTCGCAGTGCATGCAGACGACCGGCGCGGTCTGCACGCCGGTGGGCCGGTGGACGTATTCTAGATGAATCATCGACTGCCCGCGATGCGTGCCGCACTCCGCGCAAGCCTGCACGCAGGCCTGGCAGCCGATGCAGCGCGAGGGATCGAGGAAAAATTCGTTGCCGTTAAATGCGCTCATTTTGCCTTCTCCACGCGGCAGGCGCAGACTTTGAACTCGGGAATCTTCGAGATCGGATCGAGCGCGCGGATGGTGATCTGGTTCGCCGCCTTTTTGCCGGGCCAGTGATACGGGATGAAGACCGTATCGGGCCGGATGGTCTTCACCACCTGCGCGGGCACGATGATCTCACCGCGGCGCGTCGTCACTTTGACGATGTCGCGGTCCTTGATGCCGAGCCGCTCGGCGAGCAGCGGGTGCAGCTCGCAGAGCGGCTCGGGGTACTGATCCACGAGGCTGCCGATGCGCCGCGTCTGCGTGCCGCTGAGGTATTGAGAGACCACGCGGCCGGTCGTGAAGAAGATTGGGAACTCCGCGTCCACGTCCTCGGCGGGCGGGCGGTATTCGTAGGCGTGGAATTTCGCCCGGCCGTCGGGATGGTGAAACTTCCCACCCTCGAACAGCCGCGGCGTGCCGGGGTGATCGGGCGCGGGACACGGCCAGAATACGCCCATGTTGTTCTCGATCTTCTCGTAGGTCATCCCGCTGTAGTCGATCGGCCCGCCCTTCGATGCCGCGGTGAGCTCGGTGAAAATCTCGCCGGCGTTTTTGTATTTGAAGAACTTCTCCTTCCCGAGCAGTTCGGCCAGTTCGCAGATGATCTTCCAATCCACGCGCGCGTTTTCCGGCGGGCTGACAGAATTTCGGAGCCGCACGCAGCGGCCCTCGCCGGTCGTCACGGTGCCTTCGTCCTCCTCCTGGAGTGAGCCCGCGAGCACCACGTCGGCGTAGCGCGCGGTCTCGCTGAGGAAGAAGTCGATGCAACCGAAGAACTCGAGTTTTTCCAACGCCTTGCGCGTGCGCTCGGAGTCGGGGATGGAGACGAGCGGATTGAAGCTGATCGAGAGCAGCCCCTTGATTTCGCCCCGCTCAATCGCGTCGATGATCTCGCACGCGGTGAGCCCCACCTTCGGCAGCTCCGGCTCAGGGATTCCCCAGAAATCCGCTATGAACTCGCGGTGCTCCGGCTTGCCGATGTCGCGCCCGCCGGGGAGTTGGTTGCAGCGCTGTCCATGCTCCCGTCCACCTTGTCCATTCCCCTGCCCGGTGATGGTGCCGTAGCCGCAGCCGGGCTTGCCGATGCGGCCGGTGGCGAGCACGAGATTGATGTAAGTGAGGACGTTTTCGGTGCCCTTCGTGTGATGCTCGATGCCGCGCGCGTGCAGCAGCATCGAGGTCTCCGCCTGGCCCCACATTTCCGCCGCGGCGAGAATGCCCTTCGCCGGGACGCCGGTGATCTTCTCCGTCACCTCGGGCGTGTAGCGCTTCACCAATTCGCGCACTTTGTCGAAGTCGCTCGTGTGCTCGGCGATGAACTTTTCGTCGATCCACCCGCGCTCGATCATCACGTGCAGGATGCCGTTCGCCAGCGCGCTGTCGCGGCCCGGACGCACCGGCAGGAAGAGATCGGCGGTGCGCCCGATCGGCGTGATGCGCGGGTCGATGACGATGATCTTTGCGCCCGCGTCGCGCGCCCGCCAGACGTAGTCGGTGAGAATCGGGAAGCACTCGGCGAGGTTCGTGCCGGTGAGGATGATGACTTTCGCCAGCGGGATGTCGCTCCACGGATTTGCCGCGCGATCCACGCCGAAGGCCATGCGATTCGCCGACCCCGCGGCGACCATGCAGAGGCGGCCGTTGTAGTCGATGTTCGCGGTCTGGAGCGCGATGCGGGCGAACTTGCCGTTGAGGTAAGCCTTCTCATTCGTCATCGACGCGCCGCCGAGGAAGGCGAACGCGTCCTTCCCATACTTGGCCTGGATTGCCTTGATTGAGTTCGCCGTCTTGTGCATCGCCTCATACCAGCCCGCCGCGCGGAAGCCGCTCTCGCTGCGAATGAGCGGCGTGAGCAACCGGTCCGGGTGATCGTTCTGCAGGTAGCGCTTCACGCCCTTGGGGCAGAGCTTGCCTTGGTTGACGGGAAATTCGTCCCACGGCTCGAACCCGATGACCTTGTTGTCCTTCACCTTGAGCTGAATGCCGCACTGCACGCCGCAGAAGCAGCAGTGCGTCTTCACGAGCTTGTCCGGCTCGCCGTTGTTCCAGCCGCCGGCTGGCGTGTAGGCCGGCGTCGGGCCGTAGAACTCGATGTATTTTTCCTCGGGTAAAGTGAGCGTAGCCATAAGTCAGCGGCCGATCGTGCGGCCTTGATTGAGCGCCAGCAGTCCGCGGCGGCAGGCGGGGCAGATGTCCTGGTAATGCACTTCTCCGCGCGCCCCTTCGAAGCGGTAGTCGAAGCCGAGTTCGTCGAGCACGGTCTTGAGATCATCGACGTGCATCTGGCTCGCGAAGTCCCCGCCGCACCGCCGGCAGTGCGCGCGCGGTCCCGCCTCGCCGACCTTCTTGTAGCGGCTCACGCACAGCGAGCAGGTGCGCTGGAACATGTGAAAGAGTTTTCCAAACGGGATGTAGAGCAGCAGCGAGACGACGCTCACCATGTGGACGATCGCCCACAGACCGTGGCCGCGCCCGGCGAGAAACTTGTAGCTCACCGTGAGCGCGAGACCCGTCGCTGTGACCGCGAGGATGAGCAGCAGCGGAATGATGTCCTCGGCGAAGCTCTGCGTGGCCCGCTCGCCCGGATCGGTGAAGCGCCGCCAGCCCGCCATCGCGAGCCCGATGAGCACGAGGATCGCCGAGATGTTCAGCAGGTTGAACATCATGAACGCCTTGAAGCTGTGGATGCTGAAGCTGTCCACGTTCACTCCGAAGGCGGCGACGCGATACATCTCCGCGTTGTCCGCGAACGTCGCAAAATGGATCCAGCCGAAGACGAGCGGAAAGGTGATCGCAAACGCCAGCGTGCAGCCACCCGAAAGGCACAGGTGCATGATCCAGCGGGTTCCGCCGCGCCGCCGGATGAACTCCTGCGCCACGAAATTTCGCGCAAGCGCGTAGCCCAGCGTGCCCGCGCCGTGGGGCATCGGCACCGCGGATACCGCGGCCCGTTTCGCCGCGTGCGGCACCGCACCCGCGCGACGAAAGAACAGCTCGATGCCGCGCCGAAAATACATCCGCGACGGCGGCCGCTGCGCCCACACCGCAAAGCGATAGCCGACCGCAAACGCCGCCATGAGCGCGCCGATCGCGTAGCCAGTCAGTGCCGGATCGAAATGCCGCATCCCGGTCGAACCGACCACGATGGCCGCCGCGGTCGCGACCGTCAGCGCTGTGCCCGCGATAAGGGCTGTGCGGTTTGGGAGATTCATGGGTGGAGAACGCGACCCGCGTGCGCTTCGCCGCGACCCGCGGCGAAGAATGTGAGTGCGTCTATCCCGAGTCGGTACCGCCCCGTCGGTGTCTTCGGCGGGTCGCCGAAGACGGCACGCGAGTCGCGTGCTCCACCCAAGCGTGGACGCCGAGTCTGTGCCTCACTCATCATTGCTGAAAATCGCCTGGAGGGTGTTGAGGTCGTGGCGGGCGGTGAAGGCTTGGAAGGTCTCGCCGCCGGTGCGGTGGCGGAGGTAACCGCGGAGCATTTTTTCGAGCAGCGGCGGGAGGCTTTCAAAATCAATCGCGTTGAAAACCTGCCGGCCCACGGCTTGGTTCGCGCCGAAGCCGCCACCGACGAAGACGTGGTACCCATCGACACTTTCGCCGCCGACTTTCGCCTTCGTGCCGAGCAGGCCGATGTCGCCCATGTAATGCTGCGCGCAGGAATTTGGGCAGCCCGTGACGTGGATGTTCACGGGTTGGTCGAGTTGGATGCGCTTGTCGAGCCAGTCGGCCAACTTGAGCGCGTGGCCCTTCGTGTCTGCCTGCGCGAATTTGCAGTACGAGTTGCCGGTGCAGGCGATGAGGCCGCTTCGGAGGTTCGACTGCTGCGTGTCGAAGCCGAGTTTGCGCAGCGTCTTCTTCACGGTCTCGACGAACTGATCAGGCACGTTCGGGATGATGAAATTCTGCCACACCGTGAGCCGGATCTCGCCGGACCCGTAGAGGTCGGCGATCTCGGCGATGCGGATCATCTGCTTTGGATTGAGGTGCCCGACAGGGACCGCGACCCCGATGTAGTTCAAGCCCGCCTGCTTCTGCGGATAAACGCCGACGTGGGAGTGCGGCAGATTCTGGCTCGGATGCGTAATGCTCGCCGGATCTAGCGGTGCGCGTTGGAGTTGGTACCCAAGCAGTTTCTCAGTTACCTCGAGGTATTGGTCGAGCGTCCACGTTTCGAGGAGATGCTTGAGGCGCGCCTTCTTCCGGTCGGTGCGGTTGCCATTCGCGATGTATACGCGCACCACGGCGGCGACAACTTTGTTCAACTCCGACGGCTTCACGAGCACACCGAGGTCGCGAGCGAAAGCCTTGTGGCCGGTCGCGCCACCGAGCGCGATGCGGAAGAAAACCTCGTCGCCGACTTTCACCGCCTTGCAGCCGATGTCGTTCGTGTCCTCGACCGTACCGATGAGACCGCCACTGTCGTAGGCGATGTTGAACTTGCGAGGCAGGTCGTAGAACGCGCGGTCGTTGATGATGATGTGGCCCATCTCATGGCAGAGCGGCATCACGTCGATCAGCTCGCACGGGTCGATGCCGGCGGTGGGGTTTGCGGTGAGATTGCGGATGTTGTCCGCGCCCGCGCCGCGTGTGTGCAGGCCCACGTGCTGGATGCGCTGGACGAGCGCCGGCGTGTCCTTTGGCTGGATCAGCCGCATCTGCAGATTCGCGCGCGTGGTGATCTGCACGTAGCCGGTGGTGAGGTCCTTCGCGATTTGCGCCAGCTCGCGGAGTTGGAAGGTGCGGAGCTGCCCGCCGGGGATGCGCAGCCGCGCCATGAAGGCTTCTTTGTTCGGCGTGAGGTAAAAAAGTCCGTTCCATTTGAAACGGAAGATCTCCTCCTTCTCGGGCGACTTGTTCGCGGCGGCGTAGTCGAGCAGGACGGGGTAGGCGTCGAGCGGGTGCAGCTCCTTTTTCACGCGCTCCTCGAAGATGAGGTCTTCGTGCGAAACGGTCCTTTCCACTGCCGGCGCGCCTTCCACGTCGGTGAAGCGCTGGCCGCGCGCGGCGACCCCGGCGAAGAAGCCGGTGAGATAGTTCGCCTGCTCGGGTGAGAGCGGGTTGCCGTTGATGGCGTCGATGGGAAGGGCGGTGCTCATAGTGCCTGGGTGGAGCAATGCTGGGTGGAGCACGCGACCCGCGTGCTCCTTTCGGCGACCCGCCGAAAGGATTGACGAAGCGCGCCACCTCGCGCAAAGGCCGTGGAAGCTGAGGGCGCGCACACTCGCCCTGCCAGGCGGGTCGCCGGGCACGGCACGCGGGTCGCGTGCTCCACCCGGATGGTCGCCGGTCGCTGGATGAGAATCACAGTACACATCACTTTGTTAGCTCTTATCGGCTTTGAGTGTCTGGATGTAGGCGGCGGCGGCTTCCTTGCTCATTCCTCCGGCGGATTCGGCGATCTGGTAGAGCGCGTCGTCCAC
>JANOAZ010000257.1:0-55759 GCA_031411395.1 Chthoniobacteraceae bacterium | reverse complement strand
TTTCGGCTGGCTCATGCAAGCCCGCCGTCTCGCCCGCGACTACGAAACCAACCCCGCTTCCAGCGTCGCCCTCATCCTTGCCCAAGCCTCCAGAATCATGCTCCGCAGGCTCGCTCGCTAATTTTTAGACAGTCACTAAGTCCTGCCGTCGTCGGGAATCCGCAAGGCGCGCTGAACGGCGATGGTCAGTGCCGGAAACGATGCGTCGTGCAATCCGGGCGCGCAGGAAAAATTAACTTTTGCCCGGCTCGCCGCCGTTGATTACGCTTCAGCCAAAGATTATGAGCACTGCCACCGCCACCGCCCCGTCCGCCACGAAACTGAGCCAACTCGACCAGCTCAAGAAATTCACGAAAGTCGTCGCCGACACGGGTGATTTCGAGTCGATGCGGGCCTACCAGCCGCAGGATGCGACGACGAATCCGTCGCTCATCCTCCAGGCCGCGCAAAAGGCGGAATACGCCGCGCTGGTGGACAAGGCCGTGGCGGACAACAAAAACTCGGGCCTCAGTGGCCACGCTCTGGTGGATGATGTCATTGACCACGTGCTGGTGAATTTCGGGCTCGAGATCCTGAAGATTGTTCCCGGTCGCGTTTCGACCGAAACCGACGCGCGCCTTTCTTTCGACACCGCGGGTTCGATCGCCAAGGGCCGCGAGTTGATCAAGCTTTACGAAGACCAGGGGATTTCGCGCGACCGGATTCTGATCAAGATCGCGTCCACCTGGGAGGGCATCAAAGCCGCCGAGGTCCTCGCGAAGGAAGGCATCCGCTGCAATCTGACGCTGCTCTTCTCGCTGCCGCAAGCGGTGGCATGTGCCGAGGCGAAGGTGCAGCTCATCTCACCGTTTGTGGGCCGCATCTATGATTGGTACAAGGCCACGAACAAGTGCGAATACGTGGGCGCGGAGGATCCCGGCGTACAGTCGGTGACCACGATCTTCAACTACTACAAGAAGTTCGGCCACAAGACCGAGGTGATGGGTGCGAGCTTCCGCAATACGGGAGAAATCATCGAACTGGCCGGCTGCGATCTGCTCACGATCAGCCCCGACCTGCTCGGCAAACTCGCCGCCAGCGACGAACCGCTCATCAAGAAACTCGACGAAAGCGCGGCGAAGAACAGCGACATCGAGAAGCTGCCGCTCGACGAGAAGACGTTCCGTTACCTCGTGAATGACGATGCGATGGCGACCGAGAAGACCGCGGAAGGCATCCGTAAATTCTCCGCGGACATCGTGAAGCTGGAGAAGCTGATCGCGGCGAAGCTGTAATCCTAAATCCGGGATTGGAAACCGCGGATTAACGCGGATTTCCAGGCACTTGTGATTTCCGCGACGCTCACCCATCGGGTGAGTTAGGTTGAATGAAGGTTGCGCTGGTAACTCTTCAATCCGCGTCAATCGGCGTAATCCGCGGTCATTCCCATCTCCGTTTCTAGGGTAATCAACCGCGGAGACGCGGAGGCGGGGAGAACGAGCCGCATTCCAAATCTCCGCGCCTGTGCTTCTGCGTGAATGCTCAACTCCGCATGCCGCCGAGGCGGCGGCCGGCGGGCCAGCGTTTGAGCACGCGGGCGCCGTCGATCTTCCACGAATTTTCCTCGTTCACGAGGCTGTAAACGCAGGGAATCACGTCGCCATCCTGGAGAAAGAAGTACACTGGCACGATGGCGCGCCGGCCGTCCACGCGCACGGCGCCGAACTCGACGCGCTCCGCTCGCGAAATGCCCGGATACTCGGTCCGCGCGTGATCGGAGAACGCTTCCACGTTCATCCGCTCCTGAAAACTGCTCGAAACCTGCCGGTAGGCGCTGGCGAAATCCGCTTCCCGAAAGGCGTGGATCTGTTTGCGCACAACTTCGTAAAGCTCGTTCGGCGGGACGGATTGACGTTCGCGATCGAAGCTTTTCTGAACGAGAGCCGAGGCGCCGCAGAGGACAAAAACCGCGGCGAGAATGGAGAGCTTGGTCGTGCGCGTCATGACGGGGGAGGCGCGACTGGATTGCCGGCGAGCCGGCGCAGATAGGGGAAAGTGTAGAGGCCGGTGCCGTGCCCGTCGGCCCACCCGGGCTGGAGGGCGTATCCGCCGACCACCTGGCATCCCTTCATGACGAAGCTCTGCGCCGAATAGGTCACCTCGGGGCGCATCACGTAACCGAGTACGTCCGGTTCGCCGCCACAGGCGGCACAAGGGCAGGCGCGGCGCAAAGTCTCCAGCGGCAGATAAGATTCGACGCCGTCGTTCCACACGATCGCGAGTTCATCGCCGATCTGCTGGATATTAGTGGGAACGATGCGCGCTACCATGGAGGCGGGCTAGTAAGCAGCAACGGTGGGTCAATCGTCAAACCCCGTCGCGCCCTCGGGTTTCCATGTTTTCCCGCGCCGTTCGCCGAAGATCGCGGTGCCGACCCGGACCAGCGTGGCCCCTTCCTCTACCGCCACCGCGAAATCGCTGCTCATCCCCATCGAAAGCTGAGGCAGCGGCACGCGCCCCTCGGCCTGCACGGCATCGCGCAGGTCGCGCAGGGTGATGAAGTATTTCCGCGAATCCTCCGGGCGCGGCCCTGGCGGGGGGATGCACATCAGCCCGTCGATCTGGAGGCGGTCGAGCGCGAGCAGTTCCTCGAGCTGCGCCCACAGCTTCGGCGGCGTGAAACCGAACTTGGTCGCTTCACCCGCGACATTCACCTCGATCAGCACCTTGGGAAACACGCCCGCCTCGCCGGCGATGCGATTGAGATCGCGCGCGAGATCCAGGGAATCCACTCCGTGGAAAAGATCGAAGAGCGGCAGCGCGTGCCGGATTTTGTTCTTCTGAAGATGGCCGATGAAGTGCCAGCGCGCGCGCCCCGGGAGCAGCGGAATCTTCGCCCGCGCCTCCTGAATGCGGCTTTCGCCGAAGATCAGTTGCCCCGCGTCGATCGCTTCGGCGACCTCCTCCGGCGCGTGCGTTTTCGAGACGGCGACGAGTGTCACGTCACCCGCAGGGCGGCCGGCCCGCGTGGCGGCGTCGGCGATGGCGGCGCGGACCTCGTGAAGGCGTTCGGCCAGGGTGCTCATTAGCGGAAAGACGTTCGTTGACAGGCCGATAAGGGTTGCTTATCGGTGCGGAAGCGCGGCATGTACATCGATGTATTCAAAGTCTTCTGCGATCTCGCGGAGACCGGCAGCTTCTCGAAAGCCGCCGTGATCAACGGCATTACGCAAAGCGCGGTGAGCCAACAAGTGCGGGCGATCGAAAACAAGTTCCAAGTGGTGCTCGTCGATCGCGGGCGGCGTAATTTTTCACTGACCGGCGAGGGCAGGGCATTCCTCCAGGCGAGCCGCGAGATACTCGAAGTCTATAACCACCTCGGCGACCGCCTCCATGAGATGCGCAACGTGGTGGCCGGCGAATTGAAGATCTCGTCCATCTACAGCATCGGCCTGCACGAACTGCCGCCGCACCTGAAGATCTACCGCGAGAAATTTCCCGACGTGGAGGTGCATGTGGAATACCGGCGGTCCCAGCAGGTCTATGCCCTGGTCCTCGATGGCGAGGTGGACCTCGGGCTCGTCGCCTTTCCGGCGAAGCGCAGCGGCCTGGTCGTCGAGATTTTCAGCAAGGATCAACTCGTCCTCATCTGCCATCCGAGTCATCCGCTCGCCGGTGAAAAGGTGATCGGCCTGGAGCGTTTGAATGGGGAAAAATTCATCGCCTTCGAGCCCGACGCGCCCACCCGCAAGGTCATCGACAGGCACCTGCGCGACCGCAATGTGCTGATCGAGCACGCGATGGAATTCGACAACATCGAAACCGTGAAGCGGGCCGTGGAAGTGGAGAGCGGGGTCTCGATCGTGCCCGCCAACACCGTCCGGCAGGAGATCGAGAGCGGGCTACTCGCGTCCGTCGCGCTCGACGACGCCGAAATGGTGCGCCCGCTCGGCGTCATCACCAAGCGCAACCGCGCCCGCTCGCCCGCGCACAAGGAATTTGTGGCCTCACTGCGTGATGGCTGGGACTCCGCGAGTTAGTCGAGGTCGATCTTGACGGAACCGGTCTGCAGGCCGGCGCCGTTGAAGGTCGCGCCGCGGAAGCAACCGAACCCGCCAGCGACATCCTGGACGATGACGCCGTCGAATTTAATCAGCGTCTTCTTTGTGGTGAACTTCGGGTCAACAAAGCTGCCGCTGAACAGCCCCTTGGCCGCGTCGATCTTCAGCAGCACCGTGAGCCTCGGCACGGAGCCGTCGTCCACGGCAGCCTTGTTATCCGCGCCGACCGTGACGGTGCGGGTAAAGGGCGCCGGTGGGGCCAGGTTTCCCTGCTCGATCACGACGGTGCCGCTCGGGCCGGACGAAGGTCCGAAAGCCGAGGTCGCCGCGTTTTTCGCGGGCGGTGTGTAGAGGCAGCCAGTCGCGGACTCGCTCAACCGCGTGAAGCCGTTCGGAAAATAGACTTCCTTTGCATCCGCAACCTTCAACCAATCGACCGTCCCCATCACCGCCGGGACCGCGGCCATCTTATCGACCGCGAGATTCCCGAGGATCAATCCGCGATTCTTATAGAGGCTGCCAAAGAAGGCCCAGGTTGCATTTTTGTTCAGCGGCACCGCGCCGCTGGTCGTCGTTCCGTCCCGCAGCCGCGCGGTCCATTTGACGGTTCCGTTCGCATCGATGGTGAATCTGCCGTGGCCGGTCCCGCGTGGATCCCCGGCGGAGAGACCGGCGGGGGGAGGGAGGTAAAAGGTGTAGATCTCCGTCTTTGGGTGCGACGGCAGGAGGGCATACGGCGATGTCTTTGAAAAGCCGGCGAGTTCCGCATTCACCGCGGCTGAAAAATCCAGGTTCGCGACCGTTCCTGTCATCGTTCGATTGACCCCGGCCAGGGCCACCGTCAGGTCGATATCCAAGGGGCCGCCGATCTTGCGGGCGATCCGCGCCTTGTATCTTCCTTCTCCGTTGAACTCCCCTTTCAAGGTGATTTTCACCCCTCCCAAATACAGTTTCCCGCTGCACGAGCCCTTCGCGTTGATCGTCATCTGGATCAGTCCGCAGCTCGCGAACGCAAACGCCGGCGTGCGTACGGGTCCGGTGTAAACGCCCTTGATCGTGCCGACGAACGGGTCGGCCACGAAACTCGCCTGGAGAGCGGTATCCGCATTGGGCATGACGAACGTCAGCACCCGTCCCGGCTCCGTCAGGCCACCCGACCATCCCGCAAAGACAAAACCGGTCTCCGGCTTGGCGACGATGCTGTAGGTCTGCCCGGCTTCGAGAGTGGCTTGCGGCGAGAATCCTTTCGATACGCTGCCACCCGCAGTGACCGCCACGGAGAGCACGCGAGGCTGCACGTAATTGAAGATGACGGCCGCGGGTTTCGAGCGGTTTTGATCCGCATCCTCACTTTGCACGATCAACGTGTTTGGACCGGGTTTCACATCGGGCGTGAGATCCGCCGTCCACGCCGTCGTACCGGTGGCGAGCCGGAGGGGTCCGCCGTTCACCGTGAAGATGACGCGCGCCACGCTTTCATTATCCAGGGCAGTGCCGCTCGCCGCCACGGTTCCAGGGGCGTTGATCCTCGCCTTCGCTTTTGGCGAGGCGATTTTGACGGTCGGCACCTTCGCGTCCGGCAGCGGATCGTCCTCGATGATATTGATCGTCGCGGATGCGTTAAATCCTTCGATGTAGTTCGGACTGGCCGCGACATGCAGCACCACGGTTTTCACGGGAATGTAGATGTCGTCGTTCTTCGGTTGGAGCGGCACGAGCACGGAGGCAGCACCGATGGGGATTTCGACCTGCAACGGCAGGTCAATGTAATTGACTCCCGCTTTGGCCGTTCCACCCGTCTGCAGCTTGACGATCAGCGCACTCCCCGGATCGGCGACTCCCCGGCTGACCGTGAAATTCACCGGCGTGGGCGAACTCTCAAGAACGGAGCTAACCGCCGCGGTGATATTGACCTGCGGCAGGTCATTGTCATTGATCGTGACGGTCGCGACGCTCGGCGTCCCCACATCGTAATCCAGCCCCGTGAGCACGGTCACATCGATGGTCTCGCTGCCTTCGATCACGGCGTCATTCTCCGGCGTGATGGTAAGAGTCGTTGCAACCTCGAATGCCGGGATCGTCACCGAGGTCGGCAATGCGGGCAGATAGTCTCCACCGTTCGCCTTCGCCCCGCTCATGGCCGTGCCGCCGATCGAAAGATTCACTGTGAGCGGCGTCGCATCGGCCGCCGCGCGGGTGATGGTGAAGGTCCCCGTATTCACGGGCAAACCGGTCGCGGTCTCGGCCGCCTCGGCATCCGTCGCGACGATCGTCACCGGCCGCGTCTCGTCGTCCACGATCTTGATCACGGTGAGCGGCACCCCGCCGAGCGCCACATCCACGGCGTTCTTCAGCAGCAGGTAGATTGTTTCGACCGGTTCGGCGTCGAGGTCCTGGTGAATCGGCACGACGACGTCCTTGAAGAGGTCGCCGTCGGCAAAATCCAGCGTCAGATCGACGGCATTGAAATCTTCAGCGAGCCCCTCGGTCGCCGTTCCGTTCGTCGATGTCAGCACATCCACGCTGAACGCCCCCGTTGCCGCACCCACGCGCTTCACGCGCACCGTCTTCGTGCCGCTGGCCTCACTCGTGGAATAGACGGGTAGCTCAAACGCCACCCGCTCCATCGGTGCGGCGGTGCCGAAGAGCCGCAGAGCCGCGGAATCCAGCGTCCCGCTCGTTCCACTGCGCCGATCGGTCACACGCAGGGTCCAGATTCCGGCGGAATTCTCGCCCCATGAGTGCGTCGTCGTAAAGGTCCAGCCCTGGCCGTTGTCTTCGACATTAATGTCGTCGTCGTAAAAATCCCCGGTGATCGGGCGTGGGCGCAGTTCGGAGAGGATCGTCCGTGTGCCTTCGGGGGACGTGAGCGTGATCTCGAGGTCGCTGCGGTGGCTATGTGTGATCTTCACCACGATCTCCGCGCGCTCGACACGCAGATTCGGACCCGCGGAAAAATCGAAGGTACGGACGAGCGGCGTCGCCGCGCTGTCCGGGATCGCCTGCGGCAGGCCGGCGAGTGTCTGCGCCCCGGTGATCTCGGTTCCGAGATTGTCCCAATCCATTCCCGCCACGACCGCGGCCGTGGTGTTGATCATTCCGCCGCCGAACTTGTGATTGAATTTGAATCCGCCCCCGTTGACCACCCAGTCGAGATCGGCGGGCTGGAGTTGCACCGCCGTCGCCGCGACGATTTCATGCACGTCGCGCCATCCGAGATTTGGATTCGCCGCGAGCATCAGCGCCACGCTGCCCGCCACCAGTGGCGTGGCCGAGGACGTGCCGCCGAAAGAATTCGTGTAATCCCGGTCGGAAGGTTCGCCCGCACCAGGATTGTAGCCGGAGCCGCCGACATTATCGGTGGTCCAGATTCCGAGGCGCGGCTGCGCATTGAATGGATCGCTCGAGGGCGCGCAGACGAGCAGATTTGCCCCGCGCTGGCTGTAGGTGCATTGCTCGCCGAAATTGTTCGACGCTCCGACGCCGATCACGAAACGCGAGTTCGCAAAACTGTCCGCGTTTGAGTCGCGCGATCCATTTCCGGCGGACTGCGAGTTGCCGCCAGCGAAAAGCGTGATCTGGCCGAGGCCTCCCCGGCCGAGTTCCGCCGCATCCTGAAGCGCCTGTTTGGTGAGAATATCGGGCCCGGCGTAATAAACCGTGGGTCCCCAACTATTGTTCGACACGCCCACGGTGAGCCCGGCGGGATTCCAGTAAAGTGCCGAGGCGTCCTCGAAATCCGTCGTGGGCCCCGAGATCAGTCGGATCCCCACGAGCTGCGCATCGGGAGCGCTCCCTGAAATTCCGAAGGCGTTATTGCCCTTCCCCGCCGCTACCCCTCCCACCGAAGTCCCATGCCGGTCCCCGGATTCAGGCGCGGGGTCGTTGTCACCCCCATTGAAGTCGTGGTGATAGTTCGTCGAGAGCAATGGCGTGTTCGGATCGAGGTCCGGATGAGTGGTCTGGAGGCTGTCATCGACGACGGCGATCGTGACGCCCGTTCCGGTCGTGATATCCCAGGCATCCAAGACATTCGCATCCACGCCCACCACGCCGCCGCCCTGGCCGGAGTTGCGGAGATGCCATTGATTCGGGAAGAAAGTGTCATCGGGAACCGAGCGGAGCGCATGTTGCCGGCGGATCTGCACGTCCGCCTCCACGCCTCGGGCGCGCAAGTCCCGCCCCGCATCGAGCGCGTGAAAGCCGCTGGGGAAATGCATTAGCACGCGATCCGCGACGGAGGTGCGCCGGGTCGTGGTGGCGCCCGTTGCGGCGGCGATTCCTGCCGCCGTCTCGCCCGCCGGCACCTTTACCAGCACCTCCGCGGTGGCGATGCGACGGGTGCGCGCATCCCGTGGAGCCGCAGGCGGGTAGAGTACCGCCTCCACTTCCGCGCCCGGTACCGTGCGGCTCACCGTAGCGGCGTCGCTCCGGCCCTCGCGGGTGGTCGCCCGCGCGGGCACCGTTACCAGAGCGCGTCCCTTTTGTGCATCGCTCACCTTCGCGCCGGGGATCGCGCCTTCGGCCTGCGCCTTGATATCGCCCGCCGGCGCGCCGGGTTTCACCAGGTGGATTTCATCGGCGGCGACGACGAGGTCGCGCAGCTTTCCTCCATCGCGGAGGCGGTAGGATTCCTGGGCCGACGCACTGGAGATTCCCATCCAGATTGAGCCAATGGCCAGAAGCCATCGGTACGCGGCACGAACGGGGGAACACGAGTGGGGAGCCATAGGCGGCTAACGATGCACGTAATTCCCAATGCCGCGACGGAAACTTTTCGGTTCTCTCGCGTTCGCAGCGTCGCTATCTCCGCCGGATGCATCCACCAGCCATTGGCATCATCGGCGGCAGCGGCCTTTACCAGATGGATGGGCTCACAGAGGTCTCCGAACACGCCATCGACACTCCTTTCGGCCCGCCATCCGACGTCATCTTCGGTGGAAAAATGTCCGGCCGGCAGGTCTATTTTCTCCCCCGGCATGGTCGCGGCCATCGCATCCTGCCGCATGAATTGCCCCACCGGGCGAACATCTGGGCGCTGCGCTCGCTCGGCGTGCGCTGGATTGTCTGCGTCACCGCGGTCGGTTCCTTGCAGGAAAGGTATGCGCCGCGCGACATCGTCCTGCCCTCGCAGTTCTTCGATCGCACCAGCCAACTCCACACCTTCTTTGGCCGTGGCATCGCTGCTCATGTGGCCTTCGCCGATCCGATCTCCGCACCCTTGCAGCAGCTCATTCTGGAGGAAGGCACTGCGCTCGGTCAGACGGTGCATCTCGGCGGGACCTACGTGAACATGGATGGCCCGCAGTTCAGCACCCGCGCGGAGAGCGAGACGAATCGCCGGCTCGGTTTCGACATCATCGGCATGACCAACCTCGCCGAGGCCAAGCTCGCGCGGGAGGCCGAAATCGCCCTCGCGACCATGGCGATGATCACCGATTACGATTGCTGGAAGGTCGAGGAGGAACCCGTCACCGCCGATGCCGTGATCGCCCATCTCCTTGCCAATGCGGATGCCGCCAGGCGCATCCTCGCGCGGGTGATTCCGCGGATCCCCACCGAACCAAATTTCCCCGAGCACCGTGCGCTCGACACCGCGCTCGTCACCGACCGCCAGCTCTGGCCGGTGGAGACTTGTGAATCGCTGCGACCCATCCTCGGACGTTTCCTCGATCGCTAGGCGGTGCGCGGAAAAAGTTTCCGTCCATGTTCACATTCAGCAATCTTCACTTGGCCAATATCGGGTCTTCAACCATCTGTATCGCCACCATGGTTCGCTCCGCTCTCGCACTTACCTTCATCGCCCTCTCGGCCGCCTGTGCCGCTCCGACGACACCGCCGACCGCCGCGGCGACCACGCCACCCGTCATGGCGCTGCCGACCGATGCCAGCGCCCCGACCCCGGCGGGCCAGCCGAAGAACACCTACAGCCAGTGCCATGTGGACGGGCCGTTTATCGCCATCACCTTCGACGACGGGCCGCACGCCGAGAACACCCCGCGCCTGCTCGACATGCTCAAGCAGCGCGGGATCAAGGCGACGTTCTTCGTGGTGGGTCAGTGTGCCGCCGAATATCCGGACATCATGAAGCGCATCGTGCAGGAGGGTCACGAGATCGCGAGCCACTCGTGGTCGCATCCCCAGTTGACCCGGATGGGCGAAGGCGCCGTAACCGATCAGCTCCAGCGCACCCATGACGTGATCGAGCAAACGACCGGCGTGTCGCCGAAGATCATGCGTCCTCCGTACGGCGCTTTCACCGCGAACCAACGCAACTGGGCCAGCCACAAGTGGGGCTACAAGACGATCCTCTGGGACGTGGATCCGCTCGATTGGAAATATCGCAACGCGGACCACGTCAAAAGTGCCATCCTCAAGGACACCGTGAACGGCTCGATCATCCTCGCGCACGACATCCACAAATCCACGATCGACGCCATGCCCGGGACTCTCGACGGGCTGACCGCGAGGGGCTTCAAGTTCGTGACCGTCTCGGAACTGCTCGCGATGGATCGCCCCATCGTCCCGAAGCCGAAAGCCACCCCGGCTCCGAACACCCCCGCTATCGCCGACCCCGCTCCGCCGAAAGCGACCGCGACCGCGACATCGCCACCGCCAGTCGCCACCGGAGCCCGGCGGAAAAAATAGGCCCGCGGGCGCTCGTTCGGAATGATCGGCGACGCCTATTTCCAGCTCCGCGCCCAGATCGGGACGAGCCTTTTTTCCCTCGCCAAACTCGCGCGGGATCTGGACGCGCCCGAATCCGCGCTCACCTCGCTCCAGGAGCTCCAGACCGGGCTGCGCGAGCCGTTTCTCTTCGTCACGCTCGGCGAATCCGGCGCGGGAAAATCCTCGCTCCTCAATGCCCTGTTCGGCCGCGAGTTCGCTGGCGATCCCGCTTTTACCGGACGCGCCGCGGTCTTTCGGCACAGCGCCGAGACGCGCGATCTTCCGCTCACCGAGGAGCTCGTCGAAGCCGAACGGCCGCACATTTTCCTGCGAGACTTTACGATCGTCGATGCGCCCGGCTTTGGCTCTCCGGCCGCGGCCCCGCGAGTCTTGGAGCGCTTTCTCCCCACCGCCGACGTGGTGCTTTTCGTCTTCTCGACCACGGGCGATCCGACCGCCGCGTGGGACTTCCTCGCGACGGCCGACCGCGCCTTGCTCCAGCGGTTCATCTTCCTCGTCCAGCAGGCGGACGTGGTGGAAGGTGAAGCGCTGATGAACGCGGTGCTCGGCCTGCACGACCGACTGCGCGACACGCTCGGCGAGACGCGGCCGATTTTCATCGTCTCGGCGCACACCCGCGCGGGCCTGGAGAAACTTGAGCGTTATCTCGACTCCGAGATCATCGGATCGCCCGCCCGCTTCCAGAAGCTGCGGGAAATTTGCATCGCCGCGGATGCGCTGCTCTTCCAACTCGGCGGCCAGACCCGTGCGGCCTCCGCGACCGCGGAGCGCAAGCTGCAACTCGCCGAGACCCAGCAACTCGCCCTCGCCGAGACCAGGGACGAGGCCCTGCGCAGCCTCGACCGCGACCTTTGGTCGCTCACGCAGATCTTCGAAGCCGCGCAACGGCGCGGCAGCGAGATGCTGAGGCGGAGGATCACCCAGGCAGCGCTTTGGACCTCCGCGATCGACTGGCGGGAGAGCCTTCACCGCGAACTCGAGGAGCGAGTCCGGGATCGCGTGGTGCGCAACGTACAGCTCGCCGCGGAACATTGCGACGCGACGCTACGCACCGCCTGGACCCGGCTCCTCGCGGAGCTGCAAGAGTGCGGATCGACCGCGTTGGGCGCGTTCCCCGATGATTGCGCGGAACACATCGCCACACTCGAACGCGCGATCGCCGAGTGCGACCCGCCGGGCGTCACGACCCATGCGGTGGTCGATCGCTTCACCGCGGCCCGCGCACTTCTCCGCCTGCCGGCTCTGGTCTTCGCCGCGGGCGCCGTGCTCGCGGTGGTGGCGTGGTTCACCTCGGTATTTGTCGCCGTCGCGATCACGTTCCTCGCCCTCGCTTTCGCCGCCACGGCTTTCGCGCCGGCGATTCTCCGGGAACATCTCGGCGCCATCCTGCGCCGGGCGATGGCCGCGCGCCGCGAATCCATCCTCGCCCGTGTCGAGGCCGAGATGCGCGCGGAGATCGACCGGGTCATCCGCGATCTTCGGGCGAGCCTCCTGGCGGTGGCAAAAAGCGGCCGCAAGGAGCGCTCCGATTCGGAGCCGATGCTCACGCGCATCCTCCAGCTCGCCGAGACTTTCGATCATGCGATCGATGAGATCGAGATTCACGAGGCGCGCCCCGCGAACGGCTCCGAGAATGCTTCCGGTGCGTAACCAGGGGTGCGTCTTGAAGATCAAAAAAGCTGTCATTCCGACCGAGCGTAGCGAGCGGAGGAATGACCGCTTTTTGGATTAGCCTGCCCACCCCGAGCCATGCCCTTCACTCCATTCATGCCACGCCGTCAATTCGCCAGCGACAACCTCGCCGGCATCTGCCCCGAAGCGCTCGCCGCGCTCGTGGAAGCCAACACCGGCCATGCACCGAGCTACGGCGCCGATGCCTGGACGGAGGAAGCAACGCGCCTCTTGCGTGAAGTTTTCGAGACCGACTGCGAGGTCTTCTTCCTCTTCAACGGAACCGCCGCCAATTCCCTCTCTCTCGCCAGCCTCTGCCAGCCCTTCGAGAGCGTGCTCTGTTACGAACACGCGCACATCGCGACCGACGAATGCGGCGCTCCGGGATTTTTCGCGCATGGCACCACGCTCACGCCGATCGCCGGAGAGCATGGAAAAGTGTCGCCGGAATCGGTGGTGGGTGCGGCCACCGGGCGCCGCGATGTGCATCATCCCCGAGCCCGCGCGCTCAGCCTCACGCAGTCCACCGAGCTGGGCACCGTCTATAGCCCCGGTGAACTCGCCGCCCTCCGCGGCGTCGCGCGAGAGCACGGACTCGCCATGCACATGGACGGCGCGCGCTTCGCCAACGCGGTCGCCGGACTCGGCGTCCGGCCACGGGAAATCACATGGGAAGCCGGGATCGATGTGCTCTCGCTCGGAGGCACCAAGAACGGCCTGCCCTTTGGCGAAGCGGTCGTGTTTTTCAATCACGAGTTTGCGCGACGCTTCGACTACCGGCGCAAGCAAGGCGGTCAGCTCGCGTCGAAGATGCGCTTTCTCGCCGCGCCGTGGGTCGGTGTGCTCCGCGAAGGCGCATGGCTGCGCCACGCCGCGCACGCCAATGCGATGGCCGGTGAACTCGAACGCGGACTGCGCGCGCTGCACGACGTGGTGATTGCCCATCCGTGTCAGGCCAATGCCGTCTTCGCGACCTTCCCGCCTTTGCTCGCCGCGGCGCTGCGCGAAAAGGGCTGGCTCTTCTACACGGATGTCGATCCCGGCGGCGCCGCCCGCCTGATGTGCTCGTGGGATACGACGAACGAAGACGTCGCCACCTTCCTCCGCGACGCCGCAGAGGCGCAGCGGTAGGGGCAAAGATTTTCCGGGAAAGTCACCGGGCATTGGAGTTTACTCTTCGAGGCACGCCATCCCGGCGCTTCCTCAAACCCCTCCCTTCCACCATGAACATCGATCGCTCCTGTCCCGATTGCAGCGGCCTGACCCGTCGCGATTTCCTCAAATCCACCGCCGGCTTTGCGGCGGCCACCGCACTCGGCAGCGTGCCGATCATCGGTCGCGCGGCCGGCGACCGGCCCAAGTCCGAGACCCTCGTCACCACCCTCTTCAAGTCGCTCAACGACCAGCAACGCAAGGCGCTCTGCTTTCCCTTCGACCACGTGCTGCGCACCGAGGTGGACAACAACTGGCACATCACCGACCCGCACATCTCCGCCTTCCTCGATGCCGATCAGAACCAGATGGTGAAGGAAATTTTCCTCGGCCTGCATTCGCCCGAATACGCGGAGACGGTGCTCAAGCAGGTCGAGCACGACAGCGGCAAGGCGGGCTTCGGCGATTCCTCGATCGCGCTCTTCGGCGAACCGGGCACGGGCAAGTTCGAGTTCGTGCTCACCGGCCGGCACTGCACCCGGCGCTGCGACGGCGATTCGGTGGAAGGCGCGGCCTTTGGCGGACCCATCTTCTACGGACACGCCGCGCAGGGCTTCAATGAAAAGCCGGACCATCCGGGCAACGTCTATTGGTACCAGGCGAAGCGCGCGAATGAAGTCTTCCAAATGCTCGACGGCAAGCAGCGCGAGGTCGCGCTGCGCGGCAAGGGCCGGATGGAACAGGGCCTCGAGACGGTGAAACTGAAGGGCACCGCGGAAGGTCTGCCCGGCATCGCCGTCGGCGATCTTTCCCCGGATCAAAAGGCCGAGGTCCGCAAGGTGATGGGCGATCTGCTCGCGCCCTTCCGCAAGCAGGATTCCGATGAAGCGCTCAAGTTCATCGAGGCCGCGGGCTTCGACAAACTGCACATGGCCTTCTACAAAAATCAGGACATCGGCAACGACGGCGTCTGGGATGTGTGGCAGATCGAAGGGCCGAACATGGTCTGGTATTTCCGCGGCGATCCGCACGTCCACGTCTGGGTCAACGTCCGCGCCAGCGTCTGACGCCGGCCCTAACCCGCCGCACGAAAGTGTTTGAGGCGGAATCCTGGAGGGACACGCTCCGTCGTGTCACCAATTCAGCGGGCGGAGGTGGCGCGGAGTGTCGGCGCGCGCGGGCTTCGCGCCGGCCTTCGCCCACGGAAGTTTGGGGACACGACAGAGCGTGTCCCTCCAGGGTTTCGTCGCAGCCACTTACGCGAGACTCAATACCCCGCCTCACGGCTGCGCTCCGGCCGCTCGATGGTCAGCGTGCTCGCGTCGCGATCCACGGTGACGGCGGAAAGAATCACGTTCCGAAACTCCGGATCGAGCGATCCGTCTTCCTGGAGAAATGAGAGCTTGATGAACCACTTCTTATTCTCCGGCGGAATCATGAACGCCGGGTCCGCCGCGTGGAAGTAGAGCAGCGCCACGAGTTCGGGGTCCTCGTTGAAGAGCGGCTTCAGCCATGAGTCGTAGAGCGTCTTGATGCGCTGGCTATCGACGTGGCTGCCATTTTTGAGCTGGGTTTGGAATCCCATCGGAGGGGGGTGAGCGAGAATCACCTCTTCGATTCAACCCCGCAACCCCGCCAACATTGCGCCCCATTTCCAAAATCTTCACGGCGCCGACCACCTCGATTCGCGCCTCAAATCCGTTCGCGATCCGGGTTGTATCCCGTAGAATTCCGCCCGTCGATGACCCTCCCCATTAGATCCCTCGCCCTTGTTTCTCTCGGGGCCCTATTCCGCACGGCCACCGGCGCCGAGGTGCCGGACTTCAACCGCGAGGTGCGGCCGATCCTTTCCAATTACTGCTTCCAGTGCCACGGCCCGGATGAGAAGACCCGCAAGGCCGAGCTGCGGCTCGACTTGCGGGAGAGCGCGATCGGCAAGGCGGAATCGGGGACCCACGCGATCGTCCCGGGGAAAGTGGAGGCGAGCGAACTCGTCACGCGAGTTCTTTCCACCGATCCCGATGAGATCATGCCGCCTCCAGCGACGAAGAAGGAGCTGACGGCCGGGCAACGCGACATCTTGAAACGCTGGATCGCCGGCGGCGCGGAATACCAGGCGCACTGGGCTTTTCTCGCGCCGCAGAGGGCGCCGGTGCCGACGATTGCGGATTGCGGATTGCGGATTGCGGATTGGGAGAAACGTGACCCCGCCCGCGGAGGAGAACTTCGCCGGCAACAGTCCGCGCTCGAATCGTGGCCGAAGAATCCGATCGACCACTTCATCCTCGATCGGCTGCTCGCAAATGGGCTGACGCCCTCGCCCGAGGCTGATGCCTACACTCTGTGCCGCCGTCTCCATCTCGACCTCATCGGCCTGCCGCCGACCCCCGAGGAGGCCGACGAGTTTGCGCGCGAATCAATCCGCAATCCGCAATCCGCAATCCGCAATCTGGTCGATCGCCTGCTCGCGTCACCCCAGTACGGCGAGCGGTGGGCGCGGCGCTGGCTGGATCTCGCGCGCTATGCGGATACGAACGGCTACGAAAAAGATCGCGCGCGCAGCATCTGGCCGTGGCGGGACTGGGTGATCAACGCGATCAACGCCGACATGCCGTTCGATCAATTCACCATCGAGCAAATCGCCGGCGACCTCCTGCCCAACCCCACCCGGGATCAGATCGTGGCGACCGGCTTCCACCGCAACACGATGCTCAACGAGGAAGGTGGCATCGACCCGCTCGAGTTTCGTTTTCACGCCATGACCGATCGCGTGGCGACCACCGGCGTGACCTGGCTCGGGCTGACCGTCGGCTGCGCGCAGTGCCACACGCACAAGTTCGATCCGATCCCGCATCGCGAGTATTACCAGATGATGGCGTTCCTGAATAACGCCGACGAACTGGATCTCGATCTGCCCGCGCCGGACGCGGAGAAGGGGCTTCGCGAACGCAGTTCCCGGCGCGGCCAATTGCTCGCGTCTCTTCCCGGCAAGTGGCCCATCCCCGAGGGCTCGACACCCCAAAATGTCGCCCAGCGCCGCGAGGCCGCCATCGAGTCGAAGTTTGCCGAATGGCTGGCGAAAGAGCGCGATCCGGTGCCCTGGATGGCCCTGCCTCCCGCCGAGGCTACGTCGAACCTTCCGTTGCTCACCGTCCAGCCCGATGCTTCTATTTTCGCCTCCGGCGACATCACTAAGAGTGACACCTATGAGCTGAAGTTTCGCAATCTGCCGAGCGGAGTTACGGCGATCCGACTGGAGGCGTTGCCCGACGAGAGGCTGCCCGCGCACGGTCCGGGCATGACCTACTACGAGGGGCCGAAGGGCGATTTTTTCATGGGCGAATTTCAGGTAGCAGCAGACGGGCAGCCGGTGAAGATCGCGAGCGCGACGGAGAGCTACGCGAAGAACAACTTCGGCAAGAATCCCGCCACCGCCGCTGCGGCGACGGACGGTGATCCGCAGACCGGGTGGTCCTGCGCGGATCGTCCGGGGCAAGCGCACGAAGCGGTCTTCCGCCTGGCTGCGCCGCTCCGCGCCGCGCGCGAGATCGCGGTGAAGTTGATCTTCGGCCGTCACTACGCGTGCTCGCTCGGGCGATTCAGAATTTCCTTCACCACCGATTCGCGCGAAGCGGTCGCGCGCGAGATTCCCGAGGATATCGCTGCGCTGCTCCGCCTGCCGGACCCCGCGCGCACGCCGCAGCAGCGTCAGCAACTGCGCGAACATTTCCTTCTCACCGCGCCGGAACTCGCCGCCGCGGCAAAGGAAATTCGCGCGCTCAGGCAGCGGCCCGACGCGCCGACCACGCTGATTTTCCAGGAACGTCCGGCTGTGAACCCGCGCCCGACCTTCATCCACAATCGCGGCGAATTCCTGCAGCCGACCGATCGTGTCGAACCCGCCGTGTTCTCGTTTCTCCCGCCGCTCCCGCCGAACGAAAAGCGCGACCGACTTGCCTTCGCCCGCTGGCTTGTGTCGCCGGAGAATCCGCTCACCGCGCGGGTCACCGTGAATCGCCAGTGGGCGATCCTTTTCGGACGCGGCATCGTCCGCACGACGGAGGATTTTGGCTACCAGGGCGAATCGCCGACGCACCCGGAGTTGCTCGACTGGCTGGCTGTGGAGTTTGTGAAGCAGGGCTGGTCGCTGAAGAAATTGCACCGCCTGATCGTCACCAGCGCGACCTACCGGCAGGCGTCGCGCGTGACACCGGAACTGCTCGCAAAGGATGGCGAAAACAAGCTGCTCGCCCGCGGGCCGCGCGGCCGGCTCGAGGCGGAAACGATTCGCGATGCGGCGCTGCGCGCGGCGGGATTGCTCTCGGAGAAGATCGGCGGTCCCAGCGTCTATCCGGTGCAGCCGGAGGGCGTCAGCGAGGTCGCCTACGGCAGCTTCAAGTGGACCGCGAGCACCGGGGAGGATCGTTATCGCCGCGGGCTTTACACCTATGCAAAACGCACCGCGCCCTACGCGATGTTCTCCACCTTCGACGCGCCGAGCGGCGAGGCCTGTCTCGCGCGGCGCGAGGTTTCCAACTCCCCGCTCCAGGCGCTCACGCTTTTGAACGATCTCGTTTTTGTCGATGCCGCCCAGGCCTTCGGACGAAAGCTGGTGGGCGAGCCGGGGAGCATCGAGGACCGGCTGCGCTCGCTCTTCCGTCGATGCCTCACCCGCCCGCCGACCGATGCGGAGATGTCCGCCCTCTCGAAGTTTTTCCACGCGCAAATGGAGCGCTTCCAGAACAGCGAACTCGACGCCGCAAAAGTCGCCGGCGACGGTCCCGGGGAGGTGAATGAACGCGCCGCCTGGACCGCCGTGGCCCGCGCGATGTTCAATCTCGATGAAGCCATCACCCGGAGCTAATCCATGAATCCCTTCCTGCTACACGCGCAACACGTCACCCGCCGCCACTTCCTCCAGGATTGCGGCGTCGGGCTGGGCAAGATCGCGCTGGCCGGTTTGCTCACGGAAAGCCTGAGCGGACGGACGCTGGCAGCGGCGAATCCGCTCGCGGCGAAGCAGCCGCATTTTCCCGCGAAGGCAAAGCGCGTCATCCACCTTTTCATGGCGGGCGCGCCGTCGCAGCTCGATCTCTTCGACTTCAAACCGGAGCTCGCGAAGCTCGAAGGCAGGCCGCTTCCGCCTTCGGTCATCGGCGGGCAGCGGTATGCGTTCATCCGGCCGGACGCCGCGGTGCTGGGGCCGCGTTTTTCTTTCGCAAAGCACGGCCGGAGCGGCGCGGAGATTTCCGAAGTCCTACCGCATCTCGCGAAGATCGCGGACGAGATCTGTCTCGTGAAGTCGGTGAAGACCGACCAATTCAACCACGCGCCGGCGCAGATTTTTTTCAACACCGGCTTTTCGCAACCCGGTCGTCCGAGCCTCGGCTCTTGGGCGCTCTATGGCCTCGGCGCGGAGACGCAGGAGTTGCCGGCGTTTGTAGTCATGAGCACGGGGAGCGGCCTGAGCGGCGGCTCGGCGCTGTGGTCGAGCGGCTTTCTGCCTTCCATCTACACGGGCACGCGGCTGCGCGCGCAGGGCGATCCCATCCTCAATGTCTCCAGCCCCGCGGGCATCGACGCGAGGCTGCAACGCGACACGCTCGATCTCGTCGGCACGCTCAACCGCGAGCGCCTCGCGCGGGAGGGCGACCCGGAGATCACGACGCGCCTGGCGAATTACGAAATGGCCTTCAAACTCCAGACTTCCGCGCCGGAGCTGATGGACCTGAAGAGCGAATCGAAGGAGACCCTCGACCTCTACGGCTGCGATCCGGACAAGCCGTCCTTTGCCCGCGCGTGCCTGCTCGCGCGGCGGATGATCGAGCGCGGCGTTCGCTTCATCAATCTCTACCACGAAGGCTGGGACGCGCATTCCGACGTGACGGGCAACTCGAAGAAGAACTGCGCCGCGACCGATCAGGCCAGCGCGGCGCTCGTCACGGATCTGAAACGACGCGGCCTGCTCGACGAAACGCTGGTCATCTGGGGCGGTGAATTCGGGCGCACTCCGATGGTGGAGACCAATCCCGCGCTCGGTCGCGCGCTCGGCCGCGATCATCACCCGAGCGCTTACACGATGTGGATGGCGGGCGGAGGCGTGAAGCCGGGACTGTCTTATGGCGCGACGGATGAACTGGGCTTCCACATCGTGGAAAATCCGGTCCACGTGCATGACCTTCAGGCGACGATTCTGCACCTGCTCGGCTTTGATCATGAAAAGCTCACCTATCACCACGCCGGTCGCGATTTCCGTCTCACCGACGTGCACGGCAAGGTGGTCCGTGCCATCATTGCGTAGCTTTGTTCACCGCACCCGACTCCACTTCCACGACTCTGTGAAAACCAAACTCCTCGCACTCCTCACCGTCGCTTTCGCGATCGTCACGTCCCACGCCGCCGAAAAAATGAACAAGACTCCCATCACCCCTGCTGACAAACCCGCCGCCGGCCTCGAACGCGCCGTATTTGGCGGCGGATGTTTTTGGTGCGTCGAGGCCGTCTTCGAGCGGCTTGACGGGGTGAAGGATGCCGTCTCCGGGTACGCGGCTGGGCACAAGGAGTTCCCGACCTACGAGGAAATCTGCACGCACACGACTGGCCACGCTGAGGTCATTTACGTCGATTTCGATCCGAAGGTCATCAGCTACGAAAAGGTGCTCGATGTCTTCTGGCACGCGCATGATCCGACCACGTTGAATCGCCAGGGCAACGATGTCGGTGACAACTACCGCTCGATCATTCTCACCCTCAACGACGAGCAGAAGGCCATCGCGGAAAAGTCCAAAGCCGCTGAGCAGAAGAATTGGAAGAGCCCGATCGTCACCCAGATCGAGCCGCTGAAGACGTTCTATTTCGCCGAGGTCAACCACCAGGATTACTACCGGCTGAACGGCAATCGGAATCCGTACTGCCAGGCGGTGATCCGCCCCAAGGTCGAGAAACTGGAAAGCAAGGGGATCATCCCGAAGAAGTAAGTTCTGCAGGCCGTGGCGCGTGGTCTATGGCGTGGCCCATCAGTCCGGGCAAAGCGCTTGCGGACGATGCAAGCAGAGCTTGGTGATGCGTCTTCGCGGCGTTAAATTCCGCCCATGTTTTCCTCCCCCTATCTCACCGCCATCGTCGTTGCGTTTTTGCTTTCGGGCTCTCTCCATGGCGCGAACTGGCCGGCGTGGCGCGGTCCCGAGGGCACTGGAGTCACCCGCGAAACCAACCTCCCGCTCAAATGGAGCGTGACGGAGAATGTGAAATGGATGATCGACCTGCCCGCGCCCGGCAACTCGACGCCGATCATTTGGGGCGACCGTATTTTCCTCACGCAGGCAGTCGGGCCGCGACGCACTTTGATGTGCCTGGATCGGAAGGATGGGAAGGTCCTCTGGCAGGAGGGCCCGACCTGGAACGAAGCCGAACGCACGCACGGAACGAACCCGTTTTGCGCCGCATCGCCGGTCACGGACGGTGAGCGGGTGATCGCGTGGTTCGGCTCGGCAGGGCTGTATTGCTGGGACTTCGCGGGCAAGGAGCAGTGGCACGTGGACCTCGGCAAGCAGGACCACCTCTGGGGATACGGGAGTTCGCCCGCCATCAGCGGCGACATGTGTTATCTCAATTTCGGCCCCGGACTGCGCAGTTTTGTCGTCGCCCTGGACAAGCGCACGGGCAAGGAAGCGTGGAGATTCGACGTGCCACCGCAGGCGATCAAGGAGGGGCCGGGAGGTGGAAATCCGGACTTCATCGGATCGTGGGTGACGCCCGAGATCATGAACATCGAAGGACGCCGCCAGGTGGTTGTCGCCCTGCCCGGTGCCGTCTTCGGCCTCGACCCCGCGAATGGCCACGAGCTTTGGCGCTGCAACGGGCTGAACGCACTCGCCTACGCGCAGCCCTTGCTGGCCGATGGCATCATGCTCGGCTTCGGCGGATACAGCGGCTTTTCGATCGGCGTAAAGATGGGCGGGACCGGCGACATCACCGCTGCGAACCGGCTCTGGCAGGAGAAACGCAATCCGCAGCGGATCGGATCGGGCGTGGTGATCGATGGGAAAGCCTACATCGGCAGCGACCAGGGCATCATCCAGTGCATCGATGCGAAGACCGGCGAGCGCGTGTGGGAGGAGCGGCCACCGGTGCCCGGCGGCCGTACATCGTCATGGTCGTCGATCGTGCAGTCTGGCGATCGGCTCTACCTCGTGACCAAGAACTCCGATACGATCGTCTTCCGGGTCACGCCAAAGTTTGAACTGCTCGCGATCAACTCGCTGAACGACGGCATGACCAATGCATCGCTCGCCGTCTCGAACGGCGACCTCTTCATTCGCACCCACAAGCACCTCTGGTGCATCGCGGCCAGTCCGGGGAAATAGGGACGAGCGCAGCGCGCCTGCTTACCCCTTCGGCACGCTTTCGCCCGCGTCGAGGAAGACATCCATCTGCTGCCCGACATAGACCGGCGTCGCCGGCGCCTCGAAGCGGAAGATCACCTGCAAGACCCGCGTGTCCACGCGCTCGCTGCTTTCACCGGTCAAGGAGCGCTTCGGCAGGATGTACGGCTCGACGCGTACAAAGGTCAGCGGGATCGCCGCTTCGCGCCGGCCCTTGATGTAGGCCACGGCCTTGCAGCCCGGCCGCACTCGCGAGGCGTTGTCTTCATCGACGTCCGCGCGGAGCTGCAATTGATCCACCTGTCCGAGCAGCAGCAGCGGCTCGCCGCCGCCGACCATCGCGTATTCGCCCTCGCGCACGTTCACCTGCAGGATGCGCCCACCGCGCGGCGCGCGGATCGCGAGCAGGTCGAGTTGCACCTTCGCCCGTTCGAGCTGTGCCTGCGCCGCGGCGACCTGCGTGCGGACACGGTCGAGCGCGGACGTGGCCGCCTCTTCGGCGAACTTCGCCCGCTGCCTCTCATCCACGCTCGAGACCCTCGTCTCGGTGAGCTTTTCCATCCGTCCCCACTGATCGCGCTTGTCCGCGAGCGTCACCTCCGCTTCGCGAATCTGCGCGCGCAGCGTTTCGATCTGCGTCTCCTGGATCGCCACCAGTGCGGCCGCATCGCGACTGTCCTGCTCGATCAGCACGTCACCCGCTTTCACCAGGTCACCCACCTTCACATGCACCTTCGTGATCAGCCCCGCGAGCGCAGGCGCGACCCGCACGTTTTCATTCACGCTCTCGATGATGCCTCGCGCGCCGATCGATTCGGGGAAAGGTGCGCGCGCCGGCTCCACGAGCGGCGGCGCCGGCGGTTCGACGTGGCGGAGGCCCTTCACGAGGAAGACCGCCGCGCCGATGCCGAGGAGCGCGAGGAGGAGGGAGACATTCTTAAACATAGAGCGCGTGGTAATCGCCGGGATCATCATGCACCGCCTGCACCCGCCCGTCTTCCATCACCGCGATGCGATCGGCAAAGCGAAAAATGCGGCTGTCGTGCGTGACCACGATCACGCAGCGGTCGGCCTGGCAGGCCACTTCCTTCAAAAGCTCGACGACCTTGTGCCCCGCCGCCGCATCGAGCGCCGCGGTGGGCTCGTCGCAAATGATCAGCCGCGGCTGATGCACCAGTGCCCGCGCGATGGCCACCCGCTGCTGCTGGCCGCCGGAGAGTTCGGTGGGGTAAGAGCGCAGCTTTTCCGCGAGCCCGACCTCGCCGAGGAGCTTTGCCGCGGCCTCCTCCGCCGGGCCGCGCCGGTGCTGATTGAGCAGCATCGGCACGGAGACATTTTCGAGCGCGTTCCAGGTCGGGATGAGATTGAACTGCTGAAAGATGAAACCCACGTTTCGCCCGCGGAAGGCCGTGATCTGCGCATCGCTCATCTCCGCGAGGTCGTGCCCGAAGACATGCATGTTCCCCGCGTCGAATTTCAACGTGCCGCAGATCACGCTGAGCAGCGTCGTCTTCCCGCAGCCCGACGGCCCGACGATCATCAGCAGCTCGCCGAACCGCGCCTCAAGATCCACGCCCTTCAACGCCTGCGTGCGATTCTCCCCGGAGCCAAAAGCCTTCACGACCCCGCGCGCCTCGACGGCGACTTCGTTCGTTCCATCGGTTGGTGCTGGCATGCTTATCTGAAAACGATTGCCGGTTCCGCGCGGATGATTTTCAACAAGCCGATCGTCGCGGAAAAGCAGCAGATGAACACGACCACCGCGCCGGCAAACGCCAGCACCTGCCATGGTAAGAAGAACGGCGGTTCGCCGCCTTTGAGCACCGCATTACCGAACATCGCGGTCAGCCCGACGCCCAGGCCATAGCCCACCAAGCCGACCGTGAAGGCTTGCAGCAAGACCATCTGCGCCAGCGTGCGTGTGGGCGCGCCCATCGCTTTCAGCGCCGCCATGAAGCGCACATTTTCGTGGACGAAGAGATAGAAGGTCTGCCCCGCGATCGCCACGCCCACCACGATCCCGAGCAGCACCACCGTGCCGAAGGAAATCGGGATGCCCGTGTTCTTGATGTACCAATTGATCGTCTGCGTGCTGAACTCGTCGCTCGAAAACGCGACCAGTCCTTCGAGTTGGCGCAGGCGCGCCACGAGCGTCGCCACGGGCACGTCGGGCTTTGGCTGCACGAGGACGAAGCTGAGCATCTTGCGCTGCCGCGGCGCGTATTCGAGCGCGCGATCGTAAGTCGTGAACACATACGGCTGGCCGAGGAAGCTCTGCTCCGCGGCGCAGATCCCGACGATGCGCGCCTCCTTGTCATTGATCTCAAACGAGTCGCCGACCTTCACCGCGATGCCCTTCTTCGCGAATTTCTTCACCGCGATCTGATCGATGATCACCGCATTTGGCAGGCGCAGATCTTCGACCCGGCCCGCAGTCATCTTCGAGGGGCTGCCGACGAAAGTGGAGGCGTCGATCCCAGTCATCTGGATCTGCTGAAACGACCCATCGCGCAGCCGCGCCTGAATGATGCCCCAGTAAAGCGGCACCGCCCAATCGACACCGGCAACGCTGCGCACGCGGCTCACCTCGATCTCGCGCAGCGGCACGATTTCATTCACCTGCTCGACCTTGCGATCCGCGACCCAGATCGGCACGCGGACATTGCGCAGCGTCGCCGTAGTCCAGCGCATCAGGCCGCAAAACACGGCGATCTGCTGCGTCATGAGCAGCGAGCAAAAGGTCAGGCCGCCGATGAGCATCGCGTACTTCGCGCGATCGCCGAAAAGCATCTTGAGGGCGAGGCGCAGCATGGCCGCGGAAGGAAACAGCTCAGCCCGGCGCGGTCAAGCAACGTGCCGCTGCCAATGATGTCGTGCGGTCGGACCTCCGGACCTCGTTCCGGACCTCCGGATCTCGTTCCCAAACTCTGTTTGGGAACGCACTTGTGGGCGAAACTGTGTTTCGCATGGAGGGGGTGTCCGCGGGCGGGTTCCGGTGGCGGCACGCAGGCCGCGGACCGGCGCGCCCACGGGGGCAACGAAGTTGCACAGACAAGTGCGTTCCCAAACAGAGTTTGGGAACGAGGGATGCACAAGGGATGCACGAGAGATGCGAGGGATGATCATCAAATGGGGTGACAGGCGCGGGCCGGGAAGCCGGGCTACCGCGTTGTCATTTCCCCCGCGTCCCGCTAGAGCCAGCGCGATGTTTCTCGAGCCGATTTCGTCTCCGCGCGCCATCCGCCTCGGCGCGGTGCTCTTCGCGCTCGCGGTCTTCGTCGTCTCGTGGTGGCACTGGTGGACGTTCCAGTACGGCACGTTCGATCTCGCCTTCTACGTGCAGGCGCTCTGGCTCGCGCTGCGCGGCCGGTGGTGGGTCTCGCTGCTCAATGTCCCGCTGATGGGCAATCACCCGGAACCGATCGTCTTCCTGCTCGCGCCGCTCTTTGCGCTCTGCCCGCATCCGATGCTCCTCGTCGTGGTCCAGACCGTGGCTCTCGCATCGATGGCCTTCACCGGCTACCGCATCGCCCGCCGCCTCGATCTCGCCCCACCCGAGGCCACCGCGCTCGGGTTGGCGCTGCTCATATTTCCCGCGACGAGTTCGGTGGGAATCTACGAGTTTCATCCCGAGGCGCTCGCCGCTCCGCTGCTCCTCCTGCTCATCGAGGCCAGGCTCGCGCAACGTTACGGCGCGTTCTGGCTCTGGTTCCTCGCCGTGCTCGCGTGCAAGGAAAACATGGCGCTGCTCCTTGTCGCGTTTTGTGGCGTCTTCGGAGTGCTCGAATGGCGCCGCGATCGTGCGTGGATGATGCGGTGGAACGTTGCGCCGCTGCTCCTCGCCGCGGCCTGGCTGGCGATCTGCGGCGCGGTGATCGGCCCGTGGCTGAACGCCGGCAACGTGGACTACGGCCAGCTCTACTCGCACCTCGGCAGCAACGGCGGCGAGATCGTCCGCAATTTCTTCACCGAGCCCCACCGTGCCGCGGGCGCGCTCTGGCGGGCGCTCACCCAGGGCGACATGGTCTGGGCGCTGCTGCTCCCGCTCCTCCTGCTCCCGCTGCTGCGTCCTCACTGGCTGCTCATCGCATCGCCGATCCTGCTCCAGCATCTGCTCTCGTGGCGCTTCACCGAGTGGTCGCTCGGCGCGCATTACCCCGCGCCTTTCATCCCGCTTTTATGGATCGCCGCAGTGGAAGGACTCACCCGCTTGCGGACTCCACGCGCGCTCGCCTTCGCGGTCCTCGCCGCCTGCGTCCTGTCTCACGTGCGCTTCGGACCGGCGCGGGAATTGATCGCCCAAATGCCGCAGCTGGGCGCCAAGCTCGAGGAGCGTGAATGGAAGGCGCAAATGATTGCCGGAATTCCGCCCGACGCGAGCGTGACGGCGGTCCAGTCCTTCCTTTCCCATCTCGCGAAACGCGAACACCTCTACTCGCTGCATCACGTTCTCAAGGGGCTGAAAACGCTGAGCACGGAACCCTACGCCCCGCCGCTCACCGACGTGGTGGTGATCGACTACGAAGACCGGAATACCTTCAGCACCGTCGCCGGCTTTTACCATCCGCGCAGCCGCGCCGACGCGGAGCGCTTCGTCCCCTCCAGCGACCGCTTGCTCCACGAATACCTGCGCCCGCAGCAGTGGCGCGTGCAGGCGCGCAATGAACTCGCCGTCTATTCGCGCGGCGAACCGTTCCCAGCTTTCACGCCGGATACGCCGCCGGTGCCCTTCGACGCGCAGACCACGCTCCTCAACATGCAGATTCCGCGGACTCTGCCCGGCGCGATGCATTTCAAATTCGCGTGGGAATTTGGCCCTGACCGCGAGCGTTTCCCATGGCTCATGCTGGTGCTCTCCGATGGCCGCCAGCTCCACACCTTGCTCAAAGGCGCCTGCGCTCCGGAAGCCGGCGCGGGCCGCTATTACGAGGATTGGGTCGCGGCCTTTCCCACCTCGCTGGCCGCCGGCAACTACGAGATGTTCGCGCTCTTTTTCGATGCGAATGAAGCGGCCTGGAACAAGAAGCTGCCGCCGGGCGACATGGCTTTCGTCTTGAAGAAAATCGATCTCGGCCACCATCAAATCACTCCCGGCGACTTGGGCCCGGCGGGGGCCGGCCGACCGCAGCGCTGACCACTCAGGAGCGCGACAAACCATTTGCCCGCTCACGGTCGAGACGTAGCCTCATTCCCATGCGCCCCCTCCGTCTCCTCCTCCTGCTCGCAGTCGTGCTCGCGCAGGCTTCCGCCGCCGACTATTACGTCGCGCCGGCCGGCTCCGATCTCAACGCCGGCACTCTGCTCAAGCCGTGGAAGACGATCCAGCACGCGGCCAACACGCTGCGACCGGGCGACACCGTTTTCGTTCGCCGCGGGATCTATAAGGGGCTGGTCAGCATCAACGTCTCCGGGGCTCCCGGCGCGCCGATCACCTTCACCAACTACCTCAAGGAAAAGCCGGTGATCGACGCGGCGGGGATCGTCCCGCCGGAGGAGGGTCGCGCGCTCATCTTCATCCAGGATCGCAGCCACCTGATCATCCGCGGATTCGAGCTGCGCAATTTTTCCACCGCCAAACCGGACTTGCTGCCCGCGGGCATCTTCGTCACCGGCGCCTCGCACGACATCGAGCTGCGCAACAACAACGTCCACGCGATCCGCAATACGCACCGGGACGGCAACGCCTTCGGCATCGCGATCTATGGCACCTCGGCGGCGCAGGCGATTACGAATCTGATCATCGACGGCAACGAAGTGCATCACCTCAAGACGGGGAACAGCGAGTCGATGGTGCTCAACGGCAACGTGACCAACTTCGCGGTGACGAACAACCGCGTGCATGACAACAACAACATCGGCATCGACTTCATCGGCTTCGAAAACACCTGCTCTGACCCCGCGCTCGACCGCGCGCGGGATGGCGTCTGCCGCGGCAATGTGGTCTGGAATATCAGCAGCCGCGGAAATCCCTCCTACTTCGGCGAGGCCGCGGCGGCTGGAATCTACTGCGATGGCGCAACCCGCGTACTCATCGAACGCAACCTCATTTACCTCTGCGACATCGGCGTGGAACTCGCCAGCGAGAATGCCAGTGGCAACTGCTCGGACTGCGTGCTGCGCGACAATTTCATCTCCCGCTGCCGGGTCACCGGCCTCGGCCTCGGCGGCTACGACGCACAGCGCGGCGCGACGCTGAACTGCACGGTGACGAACAACACTTTCTACCTGAACGACACGCTGCGCACCGGCAGCGGCGAGGTGATGCTCCAGCACTTCCTCACCGGCAACACGATCAAGCAGAACGTGTTTTTCGCCGGAACCCAGAATGTCTTCGTGAGCAATCCGGCGGCGACGAATACGGGCACGGTCTTCGACTACAACTGCTACTTCGCCCGCGCTGGTGCCGAGGACAGCGAGTGGCAGTGGAAGGAGGCGGGCGTCACCGGCTTCGAAGCCTGGAAGCTGGCGACCGGACAGGATGCGCACTCGCTCTTCGCCGATCCGAAGTTCGTCAGCGCTGCGCGGCGCAACTTCCGGCTGAAGCTGGATTCACCCGCGGTGAATGCGGGGGATCCGGGTTTTGTCGCGGCCGTGGACGAACTCGACATCGACGGCGCCGCCCGCGTGACCGGTGGCCGCGTGGAGATCGGCGCGGACGAACTCGCGCTCTGACGCCTCAGCGCAGATACCGCGGGGCTTCGATGACCTCGCCGCCGGTGGTGGCCATGTAGCCCTCGATGAGCTTGACCCGACGCCCATCGCCGAAAGTCACGTCGCCGTTCTTTTCGAGGTAAAGACCGTTGGTCACCCGCTGCCGTCCGCGGATCAGGCTCGTGCCCCGATCCTTCACATAATACAGGCGGCCGCGCAGGCGCACGACGCCTTCGGCATCGCCGGCGGTTTCGAAGGCTGGCTTGGTGTTGCCGCCGGCCGTGGCTCGAGTCGTGGCTACCAATGTCCCTTGGGAAGTGGCATCGAAACGGGAAACGCTGCCGGTTTCCGCGCAAGCGCCAAAAACGAAAGTGACAGCGGCGGTGAGGACCAGACGAGTGAAACGAATTGGGAGAATCATCTCTTGAAAATCGCACCCCGAGGATCACCGGTCGCGCTTTTTCGAGCGAAAAATCACGCGACGGCGGGCTTCAGCAGCGAGCCGCCGGGGTCGCCGACGGGCCGGCCCTCGACGGAAATCGTCCTGCCGCGCAGGAGCGTTCGCATGACCCGTCCGCGGAGGGTGCGGCCGAGATACGGGGAGTGGCGGTGGCGATAATGCAGCGATTCCGCGGTGACTTCCGTCGAAGACTGCGGATCGATGAGGACGAGATCGGCATCGAGACCGATGTCGATGCGGCCCTTGCGATCGGCGAGCAGAAAGCGATCGGCGACGTTTTCGGAGGTGGTCCACTGGATGCGTTCGTAGGGAAGCTCCGCGTCGAAGAGCAGCGTCAGCAAATGCTGCGCGCCCGAGATGCCGCCCCAGACTTTGAAAAAATCCGGGTCGGTCTTCATCGACATCGGCGACGGCGAATGATCCGAACCGATCGTCTGGACGTGCCCCGCCGCGACCGCGTCGAGCAGGCGGCAGCGCTCGCGCTCATCGCGAATCGGCGGCGCGCACTTCGCGACGGCGCCGAGGCGCTCGACGTCTTCTTCGTTCAACACGAGATAATGCGGGCACGTCTCGCAGGTCACGTCCACGCCCTCCGCGCGCGCTCTCGCGATCAAGGCGACGCCTGCCGCGCTGCTCACGTGGACGATGTGCAGCGCGCAGCCGGTTTCACCCGCGAGTCCCAGGGCGATGGCGATGGCTTCGAGTTCCGTCGCGATCGGGCGCGAGGCGAGATAGTCGTCGATCGAGGTGCCGTGGCGCAGCTCGGGATGCTCGATCTCGGCGTGGACGGCCACGAGCAGATCGAGTTCGGCGGCGCGCTGCATTCCCGCGCGCAGGGTCGCGGTATCGGCCATCGGGAAATCGTCAATCCCGCTGGGGGCCATGAATGCCTTGAGGCCGATCACGCCCGCGTCGCGCAGCTCTTCGAGCCGGTCGAGATTGCCCGGCACGAGCCCGCCCCAGAGGGCGAAATCGACGAGGGAATCGCGCTCGGCGATGGCGCGCTTGGCTTCGAACGCGGCCGCGTCGATGAGCGGCGGGGTTGAGTTGAGCGGCATGTCGAAGAACGTCGTCGTGCCGCCCGCGGCGCAGGCCCGCGAGCCGCTGGCGATGCCTTCCCACTCCGCACGGCCGGGCTCGTTGAAATGCACGTGCGCGTCGATCACGCCGGGCAGGACGAGCAGTCCGGTGGCGTCGATTTCCTCGCGCGCGGAACCCTCCGCGAGCGCTGCGATCTTTCCCTCGGCGATGCCGATGGCGGGGTGCGGCGTCGCGCCGCGGATGAGGAGGTCGAAGTCAGGCATATTTTCTGGCGAGGAGGAGAATGAAGTCGCGAAGCACCGCGAGGGCGACGCCGACATCGGCGGTCTTCACGGACTCATCCGGATGATGACTCAGCCCGCCTTTGCAGCGCACAAAAAGCATCGCGACCGGACACAGGAGCGAAACCGCGACGGCGTCGTGCCCGGCCCCGCTGGGCAGCGCGAGCACGCGCGGCTGGTGCCTCGCGACCGCCTCGCCGAGCAGGCGGGAAAGAGCCGCGTCGCAGGTGACCGAGAGGCATTCCTGAATCGGCGTCCATTTCAACCGTACGCCGCGCCGGCGGGCGATGGCTCGGGCTTGCTTGAGCAGCGCGATCCTCGCGGCGAGGCGCTTTGCACCCGCGAGATCGCGCACGTCGAGGCTCACCGTGACGTGTCCCGGAATGACATTGCTCGCGCCGGGCTGCGCCTCGATCTGCCCGACCGTGGCGGTCACCCCGCACGCTTCCACCGCGAGCGTGAACTCCGCGGCGGCGCACAGCGCATCGCGGCGCAGCTTCATCGGCGTCGTGCCCGCGTGTCCGGCCCGGCCGATGAATTCCACGCGAGCCCGGGTCTGCCCGGCGATCCCGCTCACGATGCCCACCGCGAGCCGCTCCGCTTCGAGCACCGGCCCCTGCTCGATGTGGACTTCGGCGTAGGCGAGGAACTCGCCGCGGCGGCGTTCGGCGCGCTCGATTCCCTTCTCCTCGATGCGTGCGAGGTCCGGCTTGCGCAGCGTGCCGGCGAGCGCACGACTGCCGAGATACGTCGTCTGGTAGCGCACGCCTTCCTCATCGGAAAAGCCGATCACTTCGACATGGAATGGGAGGGCGATGCCTTCCGCCTTGAGCTGCTGCACCACCGCGAGGGCGGTGAGCACGCCGAGCGGACCGTCGTATTTCCCCGCATCCCGCACGGTGTCGAGATGCGACCCGAGCAGGAGCGTCTTCGCCTTCGGCTTCGCACACGGCCAGCGACCGATGAGGTTGAAGGCTGCGTCTTCACGAACGTCGAGGCCGGCCTCGCGCATCCACCCGCCGACGAGCGCATTCGCCCGCTGCATGGCCGGCGAATGAAAGGTCCGGGTGAGACGCCCCGGTTCGTCGCTGATCGCGCCGAGTTCATCGGCGCGGCGCATGATTTCGACTGCGGAGACTCGATGGATGCCGCGGATTTCGCGGATTAACGCGGATTCCCCGGGCGCGGAAGTATTCATAACGCCAGATCGTCTGTCAGTTTGGGCGGTTGGCGGACGACTCGCTTCCACTGCAAACTCGCGTGTTTGAAGTTGAGCAACAGAGCAAGTTCGAGCCCAGTGATCGCGAGGTAGCCGAGCATTTGGGCAAGGTGATCGGGGTGGAAGTCTTCAACGACTTTTGGGTCTGCGATGACGAGATCATCGACGATCAGGTCTGGGGTCATTTTGCCGATGAAGTGACCTTCGTAGTGAACCGAAAATGACTTCTGTTGCTCAATTCGATGCCCGCGCTTCGCGAGTTCGATGATCAAGGCGTTCTCATGGAGCTTCTCATCCAGACCCGGCTTGAGGGCACCGTGCACCTTCATCGCTGCGGCGATGATTGAGCGACTCAGCGCTTCATGGACGATCTTCGACATTGGAGAATCCGCGTTAATCCGCGAAATCCGCGGTATCCATCAACTCCCACGATAGGTGCTGTAGGCCCATGGAGTGCACAGCAGCGGGACGTGGTAGCCGGCGTGCGGATCGTGGATGCGGAAACGAATCGGCACGCGATCGAGGAAGCTCTTGTCGTGGAAGTAATCGCCGATGTGGAAGAGCAGTTCGTATTCGCCCGCCTGCACCTCGTCGCCGACGAGGAGTGGCAGATCGGTGCGTCCGTCGGCGTTGGTGAGGACGGTCTTGAGGAAGGCGCCGGTGGTGAGATTGCGGAGTTCGATGGTGACCCCCGCGGCGGGTTTGCCGCGGGTCAGATCGAGGACGTGGGTGCTGAGTTTGGCGCTCATTCGTGGATCAGGTCGGCGAGGCGGAGTTGCGCGATCTTGAAGATCTCGCCGAGCGCGGTCGCGCGTTCCTGCTTGGGGGAGTTTTGCAGGCGGCCGGGGAAGGCGGCGAGGATCGCGTCCTTCTTGTTCAGCCGCGCGCAGATGACGAAAGGGAAGTGGAAGCGCGCCTGATATTCGCGGTTATAGCGATCGAAGAGCGCGACTTCCTCGGGCGAAAGATCGGTCAGGCCGGCGGCGGTTTGTTCGCCCTGCGATTCGGCGGTGAGCACCACGCGGCCGACGAGATCGGGATGCGCGCGGATGAGCGCGATCTGCTCTCCGGCGGTCGCCGCGCGCACCACGCCACACATTGCCTCGTGCAGCGCCGCGACGCTCGCGAACGGGCGACTGACCGCGGCGCGGTCGGCGATCCAGGGCGAATGTTCGAAGACCGGTCCGGCGAGGCGGACGAACTCCGCGCAGGGCAGTTCGTTGATGTGCGAAAGCGCGTAGCTCACCGGCCGACAATAGCTTTGCGGCGCCGCCGACCGCCACGCTAAACCAAACCTCCGATGAGCCTAAACCCGCAACGCACCATCGCCGAACTCAAGGAACTGCGCGCGCTCACCGGCGATGAGCAGGGCGCGCAACGCGTCGCATTCACCCCGATGTGGGCGACGGCGCGCGCGTGGCTCCAGCAGAAGCTCAAGGCGATCCCCGCGGACGTGCATCGCGATGCGGCGGGGAATCTTTGGGCGACGTTGCGCGGGGAGTCGGAGCGGGCGCTGCTCATCGGCGGCCACATCGATTCGGTGCCGAATGGCGGGTGGCTCGACGGCTGCCTGAACCTGCTCGCCGGCGTGGAAATCCTCCGCCGCATCCACGCGCAGTACGGAGGCCGGCCGCCGGTCACGGTGCGGCTCGTGGATTGGGCGGATGAGGAAGGCGCGCGCTTCGGCAAGAGCCTGTTCGGATCGTCGGCCTTCTCGGGAAACCTCGACATGGAGGAGGCGCGCGGGCTGCGCGATCGTGACGGCATCGCGCTCCCGGACGCGCTGCGCGAGCAGGGCATCGACTTTGAGAACGTGAAGGCGAGCGGCGGCGAGCGCGCCAATGCCGCGGCGTATCTCGAACTCCACATCGAGCAAGGGCCGGTGCTGCTCGACCTCGATCTCCCGCTCGGCGCGGTGCTCGGCACCTTCGGCGTCGAGCGCCACGCGATCACCTTCCGCGGCCAGGCCGCGCACTCCGGCAGCACGCCGATGAACCGCCGCCGCGACGCCTTCCTCGCGGCGGCAAAGATGAGCCCCGAAATTTATCGCATCGCCGAGCGCAGCGGCGCCGGCGTCTGCACCATCGGCTCCTGCACGACGAAGCCGGGGATTGTCACAAGTGTCGTCGAGGAGTGCCGGATCACCCTCGATCAACGACACCTCGACCCTGCCGCACTCACGCGGATGCTCGCAGAGGCGCGAGAGGCGAGTGAGCGTTTCGCCCGCGAGGGAAACGTCGAGGCCGCGTGGGAACGAATCTGGCACATCGCGCCGCGCCCTTTCCACGACGAACTCATCGCCCTCTGCGACGACGCGATCCGCGAGACCTGCGGCGTCTCGCACCGCCTGCCGAGCGGCCCGCTCCACGACGCGGCGGAGGTCGCGGCGGCCGGCATCCCGACGGTGATGATGTTCACCCAAAGCCTGCACGGCATCAGCCACAACAAGATCGAGGACACGAAAGAGGAGCATCTCGCGCTCGCCGTCACCGCCTTCGACAAGCTCGCGGACAAAGCCCTCGCCTGGATCGCTCGCAGGTAATTCTCCCTTTTCGCCGCTGTTCCGCAGCCCTAGCTTCGCTCCATGCCTACGCTCGCCACGACCGTCGATGGGTTGAAGCTGCCGAATCCTTTTGTCATCGGCTCGGGGCCGCCGGGGACGAATCTCAACGTCATCACCCGGGCCTTCAAGGAAGGCTGGGGCGCGGTGATCGCGAAGACGGTGAGCCTCGATGCGAGCAAGGTAGTCAACGTCACGCCGCGTTATGCGAAGCTGCATTCCACCGATGGGCAGGAGGTGATCGGCTGGGAAAATATCGAGCTGATCAGCGACCGGAAGTTTTCGATCTGGATTGAGGAATTCAAGAAGTGCAAAGACCAGTTCCCGGACGGCGTGCTCATCGCGTCGGTCATGGAGGAGTATCGCCGGGACGCGTGGATCGAGATCATCGAGCGCTGTCAGGACGCCGGCGTGGATGGCTTCGAGCTGAACTTTTCCTGCCCGCATGGCCTGCCGGAGCGCAAGATGGGCGCGGCGATGGGCGAGGATCCTGCCATCCTCGACGAGGTCTGCGGCTGGGTGATGAGCGCGGCGAAAAAACCGGTGTGGGCGAAGATGACGCCAAACGTCACGCACATCGAAGACCCGAGCCGCGCCGCGCTGCGCGCCGGCTGCCAGGGGGTGAGCGCGATCAATACGATCCGCAGCGTGATGGGCGTGGACCTCGAAACGCTGCGCCCGGAGCCGACGGTCGAGGGTTACACCACGCCGGGCGGTTACTCCTCACGCGCGGTGAAGCCGATCGCGTTGCGCATGGTGATGGAGATCGCGCAGGTGATCCGGCGCGAGTTTCCCGGCCGCTCGCTCTCCGCGATCGGCGGGGTGGAGACGGGCAGCGACGCGGCGCAGTTCATCCTGCTCGGCGGCGACACCGTGCAGGTTTGCACGGGCGTGATGAAATTTGGCTACGAGCATGTGAAGCCGATGTGCGAAGAACTGCTCGCCTTCATGGCGAAGCACAACTTCGAGACGCTCGCCGACTTCAAGGGCAAGTCGCTCGACTACTTCACCACGCACGCCGATCTCGTGAAGCGCCAGGCGGACCGCAAAGCCGCGCAGAAGGCCGCTGCGGAAACGAAAAAAATGGTCGCAGCCGACGGCGAATGGAGCGGTGACGACTTCGTGAAGCAGAGCGCCGCGCTCGCGCGGGGATGACGCTGGCAGCGGACGGCCGCTCAGCGCGCGCGGAAGGTGTAAAGGTCCGCGTCCTTGAGCAGGAATTCGAGGCGGATGACGCGGTCTTTCAATGCCTCCAGCGACTGGCCTTTCCAGCTCACCTCATGCGCCACGCTGTCGCCGGAGAAGGCGCCGCTGTCGTCGTAATTGAATCCCTCGATCGGCCGCCGCAGCTCGTCTGAGACGCGCACCCTCAACTCACCTTCGCGGGCATCCGCATTGACCAGAAGCGCGCCGCCCGGCCAGCGCAGCGCGCGGGTGCAGACCACGCCGCCGCTCGCCGGCCCGTGCTGCGAGACAAAGCCTTCCTTGCGAATCCGGGCGAGGCCGATGGCGCCCTTGCGGCCCTTGGGGTCGTCGTGCGCGCCGTCAAAGCCGGCGTAGTAGAGCCACCATTCGTCGCCCACTTCCACCCAACTCGTGCTGGCCACGACCATCGAGTGATCCCACGCGCCCTCGGGTCCGAACTCGATCAAGTGCTGGCGCTGATGGCCCCGCTCAAAGCGCCAGCCGTCGCGGCTCCACGTGAATTCGCTGGCGTAGAGATCGTTCCAAAGAAACGGCGCGAGCACGCCGAACCAGATGCCCGCGTGGAGCCGCACCGGCATGGCCATGAAATAGTTGTAGCCCAGCTCCGCGTCGCGTTCGTCGGGCATGAGGATGGTCTGCGGGCGCACCGTCCATTCGGTCCAGAGTTCCTTGCTGCTCATGCGCGACATCCCGCGCCGCGACTCGCCGCTGCTCAGCATTTCCCTGGTCTGGCCGCGCGCGCGGTAGATGTGCTTGGAGCGGCAGAAGATCACGTATTCCTCGCGCGCCGCGTCGTAGTGCAGGGTGTTGTGTGTGTCGCTCGAGAGCTGCGCGATCCGTGTGTCGCTCGCCACGTCCCAGTGAATGCCATCGTGCGAGCCGATCAGGCGGATGCCGTTCAGCGGGGCGGTGCTCATGGAGTAAAGCATGAGGTAGCGAAAGCCGCGCCGATCCTTCTCCGGCACCTCGAGGATTTGCGGCGCATTCGATTCGCACTGCGGCGCGTCGAGCCGGTGGATCACGGCATTGCGCGGCAGGTGGTAGCGTTCGGCATCGGGGAAAAGATCGAGCGCGGGCTTTTCCCAATGAAGGCCATCCGCGGACTCCGCATAGGCGATCGAGACGGAGTAGAGGCCCTTGCCCTTCTCCTCTCCCGCGACCTTCACATTGGCCTGATACCACATGCGGAACTTTCCATCCGCCTCGCGCAAGACCCACAGGTGGCTGGGATCGTCGCCGGTGATCAGCGGGTTGGCGGAATGCTTCTGCGCCTGGTGAAACACGCGCTGCACCGGCTCACCCTTGAGCTTCAATCCCCAAGTCGTATCGACCACATGCAGATCGAAAACGAACTGCGGGTCGCGACCGATCTCCAGCGGCTCCGCGGGCATCGCGTCCGCGACGGCGCGCGGGGTCATTGCCGCGACGAGGAGGAAAAGCGCGGTGACGATGAGCGCGGAGGAGGATGCTTTCATGGAGGGAGGAGTTGATTTCGCGGCGCGGTCGGTCGTGAGAGCGCATCATGCACTTTACTCGGTGAGCGACAGGAGCACCAAGGGTGCGGAAACAAGCCAGCCCAGGGCAACGCCCTGGGTTTTGCCATAGTGAAAGGGCGATAGAGAACGCGCGCTGCGCGCAGGAAAATCTCCGCGCACCCTCCTTACTCCAGCGCGGCGTCCAATTCCTCAAAGCTCCGGGCCGCGCGAATCGCCGCATTGACCCGGTCGAGCCACACATCGTGCGAGGGGTGCGCGAGCGTGACTGTGCGGCTCGCCCCGTTGCTGCGGAAGGTCAGTTCATCCCACTGGATCGATTCGATCTCGCGATTGAACTTCGCCACCGCGCGGCCACGAAAGAACGCCCGGGTCGTCTCCGGCGGCTGGAAGATCGCATGGCGGATCTCGTCCTCGCTGACGATCCGCCGCATTTGTCCCTCGCGCATCAGTTCGTAGAAAAGCCCGCGGTCGAGCGAGACGTTGTGATATTCGAGATCGATCGATTGCAGCCATGGATCGGTCCACTCCAGCCGCTCGCTTTCCTGGAAGGTGGTAAGCAGGAATTTCTTTGCGACCCAGTCGAGCCGGTCGCGGCAGCGCCAGTAGTCCAGCGCGAGGTCATCGAGCACTTGCTCCCATTCGCGGAGCAGCCACGGCGTGTCGCCCTCCTTGCTGCAATGCTCCTTCGCCGCGCCGAGGTAGAGCCGCTGGATGTCGATTGCGGAAATCTTCCGCCCGTCGCGCAGTTCGACGATCCACGCATAACTCGCGTCGCGGCTGATCGACTTGGTCGCCTCGATCGGGTTGGCCAGTTCGAGCTGCGGCGCGTGCCCGGACTCGATCAATTCGAGCACCAGGCTGGTCGTGCCGATCTTCAGCGCGGTGGCGAACTGACTCATGTTCGCGTCGCCCACGATGACGTGAAAGCGCCGGTAGGCCTCCGCATCCGCGTGCGGCTCATCGCGCGTGTTGACCAGCGGCCGCCGGTTCATGGTGTCGATCGAGCAGAGCACGCTGAAAAAATCCGAGCGTTGCGCGATCTGATAGACGCCCGGCGTGCTCGCGGTGTCCTCGCCTTCCACGCCCATCTTCCCCGCCCCGCCGAAGATCTGCCGGGTGACGAGGAACGGCACGACCTCGCGCACGATGCGATCCCACGGCACCTCGCGCTGCATCAGGTAGTTGTCGTGACAGCCGTAGCTGTGGCCCACGAAGTCGGTGTTGTTTTTGTAAAGCTTCGTCTCCAGTCCCTCGGGCAGCGTCCTGTTTCGGCGCCGCGCGCACTCCGCGAGGATGCGCTCTCCGGCGCTGTCCTGCATCACGATCTCGCGCATCGTCGAGCACTCCGGCGTCGAGTATTCCGGGTGCGCGTGGTCGTTGTAAAAGCGCGCGCCGTTGCTCAGCACGAGGTCGCTCTTGATCTCCTCGAAGCTCAGCGGCCGGTTCTTGTCGATCTCGTAATAGGCCGCCTCATCCGTGTCCTGAAGCAACTCCGCCGCGCGAAAGCCGCGCGCGTCCTGATGCGGGTCTTCGAGGTTGTAATCCCACTTCATCGAAGCGCCGTGCGCCGTGTAGCTGCGCACGATCTCGATCGACTCGCGCACCACATCCAGTTCCTCCATGCCATCGACGGTGATCCCGTATTCCGTTTCGATGCCGAAGACGCGTTTCATTTTTACAAACTACGCACGTCGCGAAAATCGTCGAACGCGATTTGCCCGTAAGGCGAGTTTTTGCACGGGTGCAACGATGCCTTTTGCAGGCGACATGCGCCATTGCCGCTGGCATACCCTTCCCTCCTGGCATGCCGATAACCATCACCCTGCTTCCTGCTGATTTCATTTTTCTCTCGGTGTGGAACTGCGAGCGACCGGAATGAAAAGCAACGTTGCCTCGGTCATCGCTGCGTTCGGAGCCAGCGCGAAGGAGAAACTCTCGAATGTCGCCGCGAGCGGCGAACCCGAGGACCAGCTCCGCGCGCCGTTCGAGCAATTGCTCAGTGGTATGGCGGAACTCGCGAATATCCCGCGCACGAAAGTCGCCGCTGTCGGGGAGTCCTCGCTGAGCGACCTGAAGACGCGGCCCGACTACGCCGTCACGGTGCATCACGCGCTCGTCGGCTTCGTCGAACTCAAGGCGCCGGGCAAAGGCGCGGACCCGCGCAAGTTCCGCGACCCGCACGACCGGGCGCAGTGGGAAAAGCTGCGCTCGCTCCCGAACGTCCTCTACACCGACGGCAACGCCTTCAGCCTTTGGCAGAACGGCGAGCTGGTCGAAGCCGTCGTCACGCTCCTCGGCGACATCGAAAGCTCCGGCGCCGCGCTGCAACCCGCGCCCGGCCTGCTCCCGCTCTTCGAGAACTTCCTCCGCTGGGAACCCATCCCGCCGCGCAGCGCCAAAGAGCTCGCTCACATCAGCGCCCGCCTCTGCCGCTTCCTCCGCGACGAAGTCACCGAGCAGCTCGCCCTCGGCAGCGCACCGCTCACCGCGCTCGCCACCGACTGGCGCAAGCTGCTCTTCCCCGACGCCACCGACGAGCGTTTCGCCGACGGCTACGCGCAGGCCGTCACCTTCGGCCTGCTCATGGCACGGGCGAAGGAGATCCCGCTCACCACCGGTCTCCAGCAAGTCGCCAGCGAACTCACCAAATCGAACTCGCTCATCGGCGCCGCGCTCCGCCTGCTCACCGACAACGCCGAGAACCAGGCCACGCTCAAGACCTCGCTCGGCACGCTCACCCGCGTGCTCGACGCCGTGGATTGGTCGAAGGCTACGACCTTTATTGTCGAGTTACTCTACGATCGCAGAACCGTCGTCAGACCCGACTACGGTATTACTCCGCATTGGCTGGCCATGATGGCAAGCTCGTGAGGACGTAACGCGGGCGGCCTTGGCCGACGCGGGTCTCCATCACGGGGATGCTTGTTTGTTCGTAGAGGTGACGGTTTATCGCTGCGGGGTCTGTGACGCCTGTGGCAATCTTACCGGCGATGACATCGCCAGTTTCCAAGACCTTAAACTCGAATGTCCGTCGCTTTGGCAGCACGCCTTCGAAGCTGCCGACGAGAGTTTGTGGCACTTCGTGGAGGTTGTCCTGCCCAAGCCGCTCCCAGCTCCGGCGCACCGCTCCTACATCGGAAAAACTGAACAATTTTTCCCCGACCATCACAGCGCACACGGCCTCATTATCGATTAGCGTCTTGAGAAACTTGCGCACCGCTGAGACCACACGCTCATCCTGTCCCGACGCCGCATCGGTCAGTTCGTCGTCGCTCCCAGAGGCCGCACTTTGCAGCAACTCCTGCGTCTGCGCGAGTGCCTGCGCTAGCGCGCTGTCGTCCTCCGGTGGCAATAAATCCTCGCGATGTTCTTCGAGTTCAAAGCCGAATGAACCCACCGCCGTGCTGGTGATGATGAGTTGATTCTGTGCCCGGTTTGGAATCGGGCCAGTCGCGGCGAGAGGCACGTCGAGCCACGCGGCCAGCATCGAGACGGCGTCGGTGAACCCTTTCGTCGCCGTCATTCCAAACTCCGCAAATATTCCATGGCTTCCGATAACAGGACGCCCGCGGAAGGTTAGCCGTGCTTTCGTTGGAAGCCACGAGTCCACCTGATGCTCGCCGAGTTCGCGTTTCACGAAATCGAGTCGGGCGCGCAGGCCGCGCAGGTCAATCACGTCCTCTGAAGGCGTGTCTGTGATCATCCGTTCCAGCGCGCTGCGCTCGGCGAGCAATTGATTGTGTTCTAGTCGGTTCACGGTTGGCCTCCCGGTGGTGGTGGAGCGAGCAATGCGCGGGCCGCGACATCTTCGCTGGGAGCGAGGTCAATTTGAAGGAATCCCTTCCACTTGAAAGTGTTTCGTTGGTGTCCCCACACGCCTGACCAGTAGGTGCCTCGATCCACCAGTCTCTCGCTGCTCAGGCCGAGATGCACCGTGCGCGCATCCACCTTGTATCGGGCCTTTAGCGCAACGATGCCAGGGGCGTCGGTGGGAAAAAGATCAGGTGCGCTCGCCACCACGGATCCCTGAGAAAGGCCCGGTGCCAGTCGGTAAAACGTCACCACATCAACGTCAGCGGGCGGACGATTGCGCGGGCTTACTTCGATATGCTCCACGAAGCTGCCGTCCAACCATTGAAAGCCGGCAATGAGTCCTGCCGCGTGGAGCGATGCGCGGTAATCGAGGAAACCTCGCAGGATCGCCGCCCGCTCCGGGCCGGTATTAAAACGCATTACGACATCGCTGAGAGACACTGCGTAAGGTGAACGGTTCGGCGAAGTCGGATTCACGCGATCGACCGCGGGCAGTAGCCCTTCGGCGTTCCATGTTGGGATGGGTACGGTCGTCGGCATAACGCTAAGTCAGCAGTGAAAGTAGTTCGGGCATGAAGCCCTGTATAAAACGCGCCGTCACCGTGGATCGCAATATCAGTTGTGATTGAGCAGGCCAAAAACGGAAGCGCGGGGCCGCGCCGTGAGCGCCGAGGATTTCCTCGCCTACGTGGCCGCGACCGCCGCGCACCCGGCCTTCACCGCGCGCTTTCAAGACGACCTCTCGACACCCGGCCTGCGCCTCCCGCTCACCGCCGACGCCGCCTCGTTCACCGCCGCCGCCGCGCTCGGGCGCACCGTCATCTGGCTGCACACCTTCGGCGAACGCCTGGCCGATCCCGACCATGGACGCCCCGCCCAGCCGCCGCGCCTGCCCGAAGCAAAACGCCCGCGCATTCCCGCCGCCGGCGCGATCCCGCAGACGCCGGCAGCGATGCCGGATTCACTGAGCTACGACGCGGACAAACAACGCCTGTCGATCGGCAGCGGCTACGTGGAAAACGTGCCGCCCGCCGTGTGGCGCTACGAAGTCTCCGGCAAGCAGGTGCTGCTGCAATGGTTCAGCTACCGGAAGCGCGACCGCGAGCGCCCGATCATCGGGGACCGCCGCCCGCCCTCGCCGCTCGGGAATATCCAGCCCGACCACTGGCTCGCCGAATACACGACTGAGCTGATCAACGTGCTGAACGTGCTCGCGTGGTTGGTGGAGCTGGAGCCGGAGCAAGCCGCGCTGCTGGAGAAAATTTGCAGCGGCCCGCTCATCGCGGCGGAGGAGCTGCGTGCGTCTGGCGCGCTTGAATGGATGCCGCAGTCCAATCGCAGAGCACGAGGCTCCGAGCATCCCGAGCTCTTCAACGAGTAATCGCCTCCCGAGCCCCATCGCCGCTCCGCTCTGCGCCTCCGCGTCTCGGCGCGAAAATCAGAGCTTCAGCTTCTCGAAAATTGGCTTCAGCGCCTCGACCCACTTCGCGTAGCCGGCCGCGTTCGGGTGCAGCAGGTCGGGGAATTCCTCCTTCTTGCACTGCCCGGTGCCGTCGTCGAAGAGCGTCCACGTGTCGCAAAAGCTCACCAGCTTGTCGCCGCGAAAGGCCTCCTCATAGAGCGCGTTCAGCTTCTGGATTTTCTCGGGAAACTTCCCCGGCTTCGCCCCGCGCGGCATCACCTTGCTGATCACGATCGGCATCTTGGAATTCGCCTGGTGCAGCTCGGTCACGATCGCTTTCAGATTCGCCGCGACCACTTCGGGGTCCGCGCCCTGATCGAGATCGTTCGTGCCGATGAGCATCGCCACCGCCTTCGGATGAAGATCGAGCACGTCGCCTTGCAGCCGCTGGCGCAGCCCGCGCGTGGTGTCGCCGCTGATCCCGCGGTTCGCGACTTTGAAGCCGGCAAAATCTTTCGCGAGCGACGACCAGCCCTGCGTGATCGAGTCGCCGAAGAAGACGACCGCGCCCTGATCCTTCTCGCGATCCTTTGCCCACGGCTCGCGCCGATCGCGCCACAGCGCGCGAAACCACAGCCCCGATTGCACCGGCCCGGAGCCCGGAAATTGATTCGACGGCGGCTGCGCGAAAGCTCGCGCCGTCTTCGCAAATGGCACCTCGGGCTGGCCGCGCTTTTGCGCGAACAGCCACGGCAGCAACTCCGGTTCGCCGTAGGCCACCGTCCACGAGTCGTGCTTCACGTTCGGATACTCGCTGAACAACGGCGTGCCGCCCGCCGCGACCAGCGCGGCGACCATCTCCTGCGAGCGGACCGGCTTCACCGCCGGATCTTCGAGCCCGTGAAACGCCCAGAGCGGCACCACCTTCGCGCGCGCCGCGACCGCCTTGTCGCCGCCGCCGCAGACCGGCACCGCCGCCGCCCACTTTTCCGGAAAGCGCGTGATCAAATCCCAAGTCCCGTAACCGCCCATCGAAAGTCCCGTCACGTAAAGCCGATCCGCGTCGATGCTGAATTCCTTCTGCACCGCCTCCAGTGCTCCGAGCACGAGCGCCATCGGCGCGCTCACTTTTTCCGGCTGCACCGGCGTCTCGCTCGTCCAGTCGATGTCCGCCCACTTCTGCTCCAGCGGGCACTGCGGCGCGATCACGAAGCACGGATACTTTTCCCGCACCTCCGGCTTCACGAAGAGCGGCGCGCCGTGCTTGAGCTGCACCGCGTTATCCGCCCCGCGCTCATCCGCGCCGTGCAGGAAAAGGACGAGCGGATACTTCTGCTTCGCGTCGTAGTTCTGCGGCGTGAGCATGCGATAGCCGAGCGTCGCGCCATCTGCGCCGGTGAAAGTGCGCGCTTCATAAACGTCAGCCGGCTTCGGCGCATCCTCTGCGCGCAACGGGGCGAAGGAAACGAGCGAGAGCACGAGGAGCGACGGGAGGGATTTCATTTGAGCAAATGTGGAAAATAGCGCGCGTGTCTGGCGAGCGCGTTGTGAGCGATGGGGTACCGCCGTTGTCCTTACAACGCCGCGCGCACCGCCTGCTCCAGTGCGGCGTATTCCGGCTCGCCGGGGAAGTACGCACCGCCCGGGTGGATGTGGCGGATGATTCCTTCGCGGTCGATGAGGAAGGTCACCGAGGTCCAGCCGCGCTCGGCGCGGTCGAGCCACCAGTGGCGCAGCGTCTTCCAGTCATGGTCGATGGCGATGGAAAACTTGAAGCCGAGACGCTGCGCCTGCGCCTCGACGTGCGCGCGGGTGAGCGGCGATTTCGCCTTGTGATGATAGAAGCCGAGGACGCTGAGGCCGCGGTCCCGGTACGTGCTCCATAGTTCATTCAGCCCATCCGCGCTCGCCGCGCAATAGGGGCAGTCCGGCGCGGTCCACCACCGCACCAACACGACGCGTCCGCGCAAGGATGCAAGCGTGCGCGGCTCACTGCCGATCCATTCGCTCACGGTCCATTCCGGCGCGCGGGTGCCGATCAGTTCACGGCCCACGCCGGCGGGGGCGGAGTAGTTGGCGCCGAGTTCGGGATGCGGGGCGGCCATGACGAATGAGGAATGGCCAATGACCAATAAAATCCCGACGACAAGCGACGGATGGCGTGACAGGGGAATCCTGGTCATTGGTCATTCTCCATTGGTCATTGCATCCGCTCCGCAGCGAGCAAAATGCCCGCGGCCTTGTCGAGCGTCTCCTGCCACTCGCGCTCCGGGGTGGAATCGGCCACGATGCCCGCGCCGACGTGGAAGTGCGCGCACCCGTCCTCGATCACCACGGTGCGGATCGCGATGTTGAACTGGCTCTCGCCATTGAACCCAAGCCAGCCGATCGCGCCGGTGTAGAGCCCGCGCGGCTCGGGTTCCAGCTCGGCGATGATCTGCCGCGCGCGGCGCTTCGGCGCGCCGGTGATCGAGCCGCCGGGGAAGCAGGCGCGCAGCGCGGCGAGGTGATCGATCTCCGGACGCAGGCGCCCATCCACGGTGGAGACGAGGTGGAAGACCTGCTCGTGGCGCTCGAGCTTGACCAATTCCGGAACGCTCACGCTGCCGAATTCGCAGACCTGGCCGAGGTCGTTGCGCTCGAGATCGGTGATCATGATCAGCTCGGCGATTTCCTTTGGGGAAGTGATGAGGTCGTAGGCTGATTTTTCATCCGCGGTCGCTTCGGCGCGGCGGGGACGGGTGCCCTTGATCGGGCGGGTGCGCACGGCGCGGCCGGACATTTTCAAAAAAGACTCGGGCGAAGACGAGAGCACGCAGCACCCGCCAAGATCGAGAAAGGCCGCGTATGGCGCGGGCGAGTAATGCCGCAGGGCTTCGTAGAACGGGAATGGGTCGCCATGGAAAGCGGCGTCGAAACGGTGGGCAAGGTTCACCTGATAAATGTCGCCGGCCGCGATGTACTCCTGCGCGCGCGCGACCATCGCACAGAATCGCTCGCGGCTGAGGCGGGCCTGAAAATTCGGCGCGCCAGCCATCCCGCTGGAGAACGGCTCGCGGAGTCTTGAGCGCAGGTCGCCGAGTTCGTGCCAGCTTTGGTCGGAATGGCGGTGGATCAGCGCGTCGTCGTAGAAGCCGAAACAAAACGTGCCGTCGTATTCGATGAAGCCGCCTGCGAATCCGTGCGGGAGGCCGTCATCGGCAGGCGCAGTGGTGACACGGGCGCGAAGAGCGTTCTCCAGCCGCGACCGATCCACGCCGAAACTACCGCGAATGATTTCCGAGGGACACGCCGCGATGATCGAGAGGTCCGCACCGGAGCCGCTCTCCCGTGCCGAATCGAAGAACACGAGTCCGGGCAGATGACGGCAGCGCGCCGCGACTTCGATCGGATTGAGATCGAGTGCGACGGGACGCGGAGCGCGGGCGAGCAATGGCATTGCGTCCGGTTCCGCGAGAAGGGCGCGCTTTTCAAACCAAAACTTTGGGATACCGTCTCCGCCGCCTCCTTTCATGAAACCATTCTTCATCCTTTTCGCCCTCGCGCTCGCGCCTGCGCTCCTCGCTCAGCAACCGACGCCGGAGACGGCTGGCCGGCTGCGCGTGGCACCCGCGCCCGCGGAAAGGGCCGCGCCGGCGCCGCCCCCGGCGGTCGAACCGGAGGTGACCCTCATCCCGGAGCAAGTGCCCCAAAACCTGAAGCCGGCCCCTGCGCCGAAATCGGAACCGAAGTCCAAGACGGCCGAAAGCGCCGAGGACTTGATCGAGCGCATTCATTTCCGCGAAGCGCGAATCAAGGCGCTGCGTGATCCGCAGGTGCAGGCGGAGTGGGACCAAGCGGTGAAAGCAAAAACCGACTACGCCAAACGGGAGGCCCTGAAGCGTTATTACAAACTGCTCCACGGGCGGATCCTGAAGATCGACAGTTCGGTGAAAAAAGTGTCCGACCTCCGCGAGCAGGCGTCATTGCGGAGGCTGTTGCAAAATCGGATCGATCCGACCGAGCCGCTCGATCCGGAGGAACGGGCCGAACGTTTCGAACGGACCGAGTAGGAAAAGAAACCGGTTGAGCACCGGCAGTGAGCGCAGTAGTCTCGCGGCCCTCTTTCAAACGGCGCTATCGTCTAGAGGCCTAGGACACTGCCCTCTCAAGGCGGGAACACGGGTTCGAATCCCGTTAGCGCTACTTGTAAATATCAGCCTTCCCGGGCGATTGGCTTGAAAGCAGGACAAAAGCAGGACAAAGTGACGGTATGAAACGCCCGGCGAAGCCGAAGAGAAGGAACGGCCCTGAAGAGGTCAGGGTGGGAAACGTCGCGGTGAAGATTTACCAATCTGAGACGCGGGGACGGCCGCTGTTCACCCTTGCTTACCGGGACACGAACAATGCGCGAGTGAAGAAGAGTTTCGCTGATCTGAAGGAAGCGAAGGCTGAGGCCTACGCCGCCGCCGCGAAAATTCAAAATGGACAGATCGATGTGCTCGAACTCAGCAGCCGTGACCGGATCGCCTACCAGCACGCCATCGCCGTCCTCAAGCCCACGGGTCAGTCGGTCGATTCTGTGGCCGATCAATATGCAGAAGCCGCCAAACTACTGAACGGAGCTGGTTCGGTCGTGGAGGCTGCACGATTTTTTGCGAAACATCATCCCGCTGCGTTGCCGAAAAAGACGGTAACGGGAATCTACCACGAACTTCTTGAAGCGAAGAAATCGGATGGCGCCAGCATCCGTTACCTTCACGACATCCAGAGCCGACTCGGGAGACTGTCCAAGCATTTCGACGGTCAACTTTCCGAAGTGACAACGCGGGAGTTGGAAAACTGGATTGCCGGCCTCGGTTGCGGTCCAGTGGCCCGGAATAGTGTCCGGGCTCTGGTGATCACCCTTTTCAACTTTGCCCGGCAGCGAGGGTATCTGCCGAAAAACCAACCGACCGAAGCGGACGCGGTCGCCGCCGCCAAAGAACCCCCATCGCGGGTTGGCATCTTCACTCCGGAGCAGATGGCCCAGCTTCTGGCGAAGGCCGATGATCCGATCCTTCCATACCTCGCCATCGGCGGTTTTGCGGGCCTCCGGCATGCCGAGCTGATGCGCCTGGAATGGCAGGATGTAAAACTTACCCAGAGCCATATCGAGGTCACCGCCAAGAAAGCAAAAACGGCTCAACGGCGAATCGTCCCGATTTCAGAGAACCTTGCTCAATGGCTTCGGCCCCACGCCCGCACAGCCGGTTTGCTCTTCAAGGGACACGGGACGCGCTTCTTGAGCAAAGTGACCAGGGTTGCAGGCGTTTGTAAGTTTGCCTGGCCGCAGAATGCCCTCCGCCACAGCTTCGCGAGCTACCGCTTGGCAGTGTGCAAGAGCGCCGCGGAGGTCGCCCTGGAGATGGGTAATTCACCGAGGATTGTTTTCGAGCATTATCGCGAACTGGTGACGCCAGCGGAGGCGGAGAAGTGGTGGAAAATCGAACCTCGGAAAAGGTGAGCCTGGGCGCGAAACGCGGCGCCGCGAGCGTCCACGATGCCGATGCTTCTGCTCTCTCCGTCGATCAGGAAATCGCCATCGAGCTGAAGGATGACGCTGCCGGTTCCTTCGTGAGTTACATCTTCCGCGACAGCCCGGAAGATGCGGCAAAGCTCATCGGCAAATACAGTTACCGTTACACCGCGCGTATTCGGGAGATCAAAGACAAGGTCATCGTGCTCGACCGCCCCTGCAAAACGACCTGCGGCCGGAGTAGAGCGCGGCCCTGCGTTCCGTCGCGCCGAAGGTCCAGCATCCCGGAATTGAGAATCTTTCCTTCGAATTCCCGCGGCAGCGCGGGACCGGATCAGCGCTCATCCCACTCGCCACGCGTCCGCCATTCTCCACGGCGATCTCCTGCCGCAGAACCTGTTCTGCGATTCCACCGGCGATGACCGGATCTCGGTGATCGACTGGGAATGCGCCCGGCTCAGCGATCCCGCTTGCGACCGGGTGATCGTCACCCGTCGCGCGCGCGAATTGGGACGCGATGCGTGGATCCAGGACGTGATCCGGCACTCCTATGCCTCACATTGGCTCAAGGCGTTCGAGGACAAGGGTCGGCTGCTCAGCTACATGGGCCACGCCACCGACGACATGCTCCTCGACAACTACCTCCGTGCGGTGGATCGCAAGACGGCAGCGCACTGGGAGATCGGGCCCACCACGCTGAGAAGGGTGTGGCCATTCGGGCTCATAGTTCTGCGTATTACTTGCCGACGGGTTCAACAGAAAAGATAGTTGGCGCGACGTACGTCTGCTATATTGAAGTCGCCCTCGATTGGTTTAGGTTTAATCTCGGCTGACTCGTTCAACTCTTGTTGGTCAAAGAAGCTCGTGAGCAATGGTTGCGAATACATGGATGCAAACGTGTCAGCCAATGTCCTTTGCAAGCGTCTCACCAAGCTCGCATGCACGGAAAAGCCATCGTGGATAACTCCGATGTCCACAGTTTCTCCTACCGCTTTCACAAAGGCATTCACCGTAAGAACCAGATGAGCAGCATCCAGCGAATGAATGAAATTTGGAACGATCTTGTTCTGCTGCTTTAAGCCATCAGTTTTTTGTGTCCGCGTGGAAAAGACCATGGCAGGCTTTTTACCGACCGTCCTCTTCTTCATTATTACAGCGTGCTGTGACACCGGGAACAGGCTTGGGCTTACCCACGCGATTCTGCCGCCATTCTTTGCGCGGGCCTTCGCTATTGACTTCAACCAGTCCATCATCGCGCCATTCGGGTCGACCAGTTCCTGAATGCATTGATCGAGTTTGACAGCCAGGTAATCGCAACACTTCATTCTCCACGCTTGCGTTCGACGCAATTCGAGATTGAATGTTTCGAGAATAAGTAGCTTGTTAATCCTTGCCTCCCGCTCTTGATTGCGAGGGAGACTAATTCCTGCGTCTCCTTTGAAACCTCGGTAAACGCTGTTGGACAGTAGAGGGAGGGCCCCTCAATTATGCGATTCAAATCTTTGACAAAAAGATCAATCGGCCCGCCGTCGTCTACTTCAGATGTTTCAATCGCTTTTATGATGTCTGGGGAAAGGCGATTGTATAGGATACGTACGCGCGCATCGTTTTGCGCAAGCAGACGTTCACGAAGACGCCGATAATTCTGCACGTGGCCGACGCAAATGGGGCCGTCGCCCGGGATGTGAAGTGCATCAGTGAGAGGGGATTCGAACAGTTGCATCTTTTTGCCCCAGTTACCGGCTCCGTAGGGAGTCGTCATGACCGCTTTCTTACAAAAATCCCGATCAAGTTGGACAGTGTCGCAGATGTAGTCTGCAAGTTTATTTCCCGAGGCCTTGTCGTCTTCAACAACTTTCTTAAGTTTAGCTGCGACAACCTCGTACATGTCCCCGGGTTGTCGGCAACGCCGCAAGTTTGTCATGTCCGCCAAAGAAGAATCCCGTCGCAGGGCCGCAATGTGCTGCAGTCCATTGCAGGTTCCATCAATTGTGACAGGGAGATCACTCAAGAACTCACCGGAACACGAGCGATACCTATCCCACTCAATGCACGCAGCGAGAAAACGCCAGGGCTTCTCGGCTTTCGTCCACCACATAGAAGTCTGTGGATTCTTTGCGGAGTTACGGATACTGCTCTCGTTGCGAAGAACCCATCGAACGCGCTCCTTATACGACATTTTACTCAAACCCTTTGGCTTTCGGGTGATCGTCACGTCGCGATTCCAGGAATTGGCCAAGTGAACCGCGAGCCAATACCAACCCCACCGACCTAGCGGGCGTGGCGTAGAAAACGTGAGTAACGAGCGACCGATGTCATCCTGCTGGGGATTTACCCCTGTCGGAATCGGGTAAACGCGGCCTCGGTAATCGAATTGATAGGGAAAGAATATTTCCGGTTCGTCTTTTACATCCACGACAGCCTCGCACTTCCCGTCGATACGAAATCGTTCGGGTGTCTTTTCGGAGGTGCAAACGAGCCCAAGTCGCTCCCGTGTATTCTCGTCGAGCATATTATTGGGATCCTTGAGAGATCGGCGGAGCGCCTGCATCTTTTCGAGCAGGCGTTTGTTTACTTTCCAGCGGCTATTCTGCAGGGCGTTGATCGCATCGAGAGCCGCGGAATAGTCGGTGCCAATAATTCCGGATATGCTGCCGGTGGCAATATTCGGCTTTATCAATGGAAGGCAACCCCGCGGGTCGGGTAGCAGGTACCCTCCTCGCAGCTTTTCAGACCATGAAATGGGCGCACAAATCATCGGGCGCCTAAGTGGAGCCGTGAAGTCGCGGGTTTGCTCCGCATGATCGATAAAGGCACGGGCAAATGACGCTGTAAATGCCACGATTTTCGTCGGTCTGTTCCGGCGGGTTCTTCCGTCTATGATCTCTATAATCCCGCGTTCGGTGGCCTTCAGCAGCAGCCACCTCCCAAGATTAAGGTCGTCGTTTCGTATGCTCCATGGGGAATTTAACTGCCGCTCGGTCTTAACGCTTTCCCTTTTTTGAATTTGTTGTTTGAAGCGTGCCCGACAACGGGCCACCCCTTCCAGCCTTTCGGCTTTGGTACTGGCAATCCAGTGCCACTCGCAGTACCGCCCAATTTGACGCGCAACGGCTGTCCGTGAAGGCCCCGTCTTATCTGAACGGCCCAATTGTGATTGTTTCGATGCGAGAACATCCTCGCCCGCAGTGGAAGAAGCGGGCACCGATTCCCCTGCTGAGGTATCCGGCACGTTCTCGAGGTCTCGAATTTCAGCAGGGAGAAACAGGTCATCGACGCCATCCTGCCCCTCGGTCTTCCTCGTCACCCGTATCGACATCGCTTTCGACCTCCGTCCAGCGTCGCAATTCGATTATCGCGCTCAGCGTATAGTAGGCCAGTGGTTCAGCCGTCATCGCGAGAAGAAAGCGCCATTCCTTCGTAGCTTCCGCTTCGCGATTAGCAATTCGCTTCCGAGCTTCTTCGATCTCTTCAACAAGCGGGGACCAATACTGACTAATCATTTTGTTCGCGGCGATCGAATGCCGGGGCGATTCCGTAAGACGCTTTTGAAATAGAGTTCTGGCTTCTTCTTGAAACCGCTTTTCTCGATCGCGTTGGGCCTTCCTCCGTTCTTCTCTGGCCAAGAATAAGGCGTGTGTCAGGATGGGAGCAATTTTCACGTGCGGAGCAGAATGCTTGAATGTTGATCAAACCGAGTGCCGAATTTGGTGGTTTTCGGGGTTTGGGTTGGGGGGTGATGTGGCGGGCGGGAAGGGCGCAGTCTTGCGGCTGCCGAAGCTTAGCGGAGGTGGCCGCAAGGCTGCGCTGCGCGAACTCCACCGGGTCTGGCAACTCAGCGACGAGTGCGGGCGCTCGTGGTTGTGGCGGAGCCGGTGTTGCTTGCCGAGCACTTTCGCTTCCAGCACTGATACAAAGGCTTCGCGGTTGAGGAACTCGTCCCGAAATCGGCTGTTAAAGCTCTCGCTGTAGGCGTTCTGCCACAGGCTGCCGGATTTGATGTAGAGCGTCTTGAACTTCCGCCGCGCGATCCAGTCCTGCACCGCCAGGGCCACGAACTCGGGGCCATTGTCGCTGCGGATGAACTCCGGCGCGCTGCCGCGGGCGATGACGGCCTCGTCCAAGATGCGGATCACGTCCTTGGCCTCCATCCGCCGCTCGACTTCCAGGGCCACCAGTTCCCGACTGAACTCATCGCAGATCGGCAGCCATTTGAGCCGCCGCCCATCCTCGGTCTGGTCGAAGACGAAGTCGTAGCTCCACACATGGTTGACCCGCTCGGCCCGCAGCCTCTGGGTGCCGCTCTCGCTGTTGCCCAGGCGTTGCCGCTTGCGCTGCCGGCGTGGCACCCTGAGCCCTTCCTGCCGCCAGAGCCGTTGCACCCGCTTGGGGTTGATCTCCATCCCCGCCCGGCGCAGCAGCGCCGTGGCCATGCGGTAGCCCGCTCGCGGGTGCGCCGCAGAGATCCGCCTCAATTCCGCGGCCAGCGCCGCGTCCTTGCCCCGCTTGCGCCCGCGGTAACGCTGGGTGCTCCGCGGTTGGGCGATCACCTGGCAAGCCCGGCGCTGCGGCACTTCGAGGACGGCCTCAAGGTGCGTCACCGCTGCGCGTTTGCGCGCCGGGCCTACCACTCCGCCATATTCCTGCCGCCAGCGGTGATAGGTCGGCGGGCTGACTTCCAGCTTCTTGCACACGGCCTCCACGCTCTGGCCTCCGGCCAAAAGCGTGGCCGCCTCACGCGGCTTCTTGATGATCTCTTCGGGGTGGTGTCGTTTGCGTTTCATGAGTTTGTCGGCGCGCGGCGCGCGCCTCAAACTTTCATAGCGCCCGGATCAACTTTCGGGGAGCAGGCCATGCCGTCCGTCGACTAACTTTTCCACCCTTAGAATACTCACTCTGTGGAGCGCCGCGAAAACGCTGGAGTTACTGCGGGGTGAATGGAATCCCATCTGCCCGGCCTTCGGGAACTGCAGATCTCGTATGTTTATTCCGCGGCCATTCTCGGCCGCCCCAAGAAATTCGCCACACCAACCCACCACGCATTCTCCTTTTTCTTGCCCATTCCATTCGTTTTCCAGCGCTCGATCCCCGGCGCGATCACGGCTCGCGGACCACCCAAAGCAGCCAGCGGGATCAGAACATAAAGCCCGGCCCCAGTGCCGGCGCCTCTCCCGGCAATCAGCCGGGATCGAGGCCAAGTGCTTTTGCAGTTTTAGAAGCCACGCAAATGGAAACCCAAACACAAAGCCCCGAGTCAGAAACCAAAGAAGCCGGAATCAAATCCAGCCCGATCTCCGTCGTGGAGTCACCGGGCGCGGACGCAGAATGCCTGATCGGCGAAATCATATATGTTGATCTGGATGAGACCACACCCCACCCGCGCAATGCGGAAATATGCGGGAACCCCGGCCAGGATGAAGATCTAATCCAGAATATTCGAGCCAACGGTGTGCTTGCGCCGCTATTCGTCACTTGGGAGGGAGTCTTTCGAAGCGGTGGGCGTCGTCTGCACCGCGTGAGCCTCATCTGCATGCAGGAGTTCCCGGATGTCGCACCGGACAGCCCCGAAGAAATCGAGAAGCTCAAATTGCTTCTCAATCGCAATGCGGTCCTCGCCAGAGACATCGCGGTCCGAATGGAGATCAAGTTGAACAAGGCTACGAAACGAAAGGCCCTGAGGTCCGGGAAATCGGCCAAACCTCAGCCGAACGGCCAGTAGGAATCACGCCGGGCGGGCCGTCATGGTCCGCCCGGTTTCGTGCCCTCGCAGCAAGGATATTCAAATGCTCATGCGTGCATTCAATCGCCGCGACGAGCCGGAGTAATTTCCTGTTTTACTGGATACAACATAATCAAAACACCAATCCCCTCCCGGCTCGGCATCGAGTCCGGATCAACCGCACGCCCCACAGCAGTCCCCACGCGGACGGAGACAGCGAAGATCGCAAATTCGGGAAACCTCCTGACGAAGGAACAGCTTCGTGAACGCCTCAACTTGAAGTCCACACGTGGAGTAGATGAGCTGGTTCGCCGCCGCGTCGTACCGGTGGTCGTACTCGGGCATCGCACCAGGCGTTACTCGTGGCCCGCTGTGTGCGCCGCGCTCGAAAGGGTCACCGTCCACGCGGTCTGAACGGCGCTCAAACCCAAGCTACCACTCCACCAACTAAAGGAAACCCCATGTAAATCACACTCACCTCCGCGGGTGCTCCCGCTCCAGAAGCCGGGCGCCCAGTAATCCCATCGTAATTTGTTCATTAAATCGCCCCGGCCGGGGCTAAACGGCCACTTCAACAATGAAAAACACCCTCAATAATCGCGGCGCAAAGACCGTTTCTACCAAGTCAAAACACAGGACCGCACCACCGGCCACGCCTAAGCCGAGCCCGTCTCCGCGACCGCCGCAGCTCTGCCGCGTCACCTCAATAACCCTAGTTGGCTCCGATCAAATGACATGGATCGCGATCGACCGAGCCAAGCCGACTGTGGACTACGCCTCCGCGCTGCCAGCGAGCCTGGTGGATTCGGCCGCGGCGAGACGCTGTGTCGATCAACTCTTCACCGTTCAAGAAGCCGAGGCGCTCACCTTGAAACTTTTCGGTACCGAGCATTTTTCTTGGGTCACGGCAGACGCTGTCGAGCTTCCCCTGTCGAGGGAAGTGGTCGAGCGAATGAGTAGAACCGAAGGCACTGGAGATCACCGCTTCGTTGGCCGGGTTCGCATGGTGGGAAAGAAGTAAGGCCGACCAGAACGCGGGTGGCCGGCTCCGGTATCATTCCGGGGCCGGCCATTTCCTCCCTTCCCTCAACTCATTACGCTTCTTCCACGATCCCAGCACCCCTGTGCCTCTCACCGAGGCCGTCCCCCCCGAATGAACGGCCTTGTCCGCAGTACATAGAAGATCAACCACTACATGCCCCTATCCCTTCCCCTCGCCCTCCTCCGTGCCGCCGAATCCCGGGAGTCCTACCGGCACCAATCCATCCAGACAAACCATCTCCGGACTGGAGCCGCCTTGTTCAAGAACATCGAACATTCCGTCAACCACTTCGGCCCTACCCACACCGGGTTCATGACCCTGACCTTCAAATACGACCTCACTCCTTACGAAGCTGTCCGGCGTATCAAGAAGCTTGTCCGCAAATTCAAAAACCTCTTCCGTTCCTGGGTCTGGGTTCTTGAGTTTGGACCGAACACCCGTCCGCACTTCCATCTCCTCGTCGCTACCCATAAGGACATCCGCGCCGGATTTGATCCCTCGGCCTACGACACCCTCAAGGCACTCTCCGCCCAGGTCCTGGCCGAAGGTCGGGAACTCTCGCCAGCCGAAATCCAACTCGCCAACTCCCTCAAGAAGGCATTGAAGGCCAATCCTGCCCTCAAGGCCCTCCAGCGTGATGTCCGGAAGCTCATCTCCTCCCCCAAGATGCGCTTCGGTTACCATTTCGAACTCGCCCCACTCCGGAAGACCCCGGACTACATCGCCGGTTACTTCCGCAAGAACTACCTCAACGCTGTCCGTGCTCGCCACGGTCACTTTCCCGGAGTCCACCTCACCGCCTGCAGCCGCAACTTCCCGAAGGTCTGCTGGTCCAGCTTCACCCTCATCACCAGCCCTTCTCGGTTCGAGTATGAAGCCGTCGCTACAGCCCTGGGTCTCACTGACATGGCCGCGATGAAACAGCGGTTCGGTTCCAAATGGGCGCACGAACTGTCTCCCGTCATCGACGAACTACGCATCCGCTTCTCCAGGGACCCATCCAGGTGGCCGGATCGAGGGATCAAGGAGGCCATCAAGGCTCACCTCGGATGAACTCGATACGTCATTCCCTCCCAGGGCGAAGCCCCCGTTGCGGAGGGCAAGGGCTGTAACGAGGGCCGCGCGGAGCGCTGGCCCGAGTGCAGCCCGTAGTCCGACGCAAGGCCACAAGGAAACGCCCAGCAGACCGCGTGGGTGGCCGAAGAGGGGAGGCGCGGGCTTGCCCGCGTCCTCCCCGAAGGATGGCCCCCACGCGGTCTGCGGCATGGCGACGCCCGTTGACTCCTCGCTGGGGTTCACGGGCCATGGCGGGCCAGGATGAGCCTGTCCCGCCCCACGTATTTTATCCCGCGTTCCACGCCAAAGTGCGTGTAGCGCAAGTTAGCGAGGCGACTGCCTCCCCCATAACCATGAAAGACAATACCAAACCCTCCAC
>JANOAZ010000256.1:0-27369 GCA_031411395.1 Chthoniobacteraceae bacterium | reverse complement strand
CCCTACTAGTTAGGCGAGTTCACCGACAAAGTGTCAGCCGTCCGCCACGGTGAGGCGGACGGCTGCGCACATGAGGGTTGTAAGGAGTCCGAGACTGCGATCAGGGATAGAATGGGGACCAGAATTCGCCCGGAGCAACGTCGGACAGCTTATCGTAAGTCGCGGCGTCAAGCTTTGGGATTGAATCGACGGAGAAGCCCACGAAGGTTCCGCCAAGCATATCGACGCCGGCCGAGTTATAGATGTTTGATCCGTTCTTGAGGTACTTTTGGATGTCGGCCCATTCCACAAGGTCGCCGTTACCCTTGTTATTCTCGATCGCATACAGGTCGATCGCTCCGTCGATCATCCGGAGATCTTCGAGGATGCGGGTGGCTTGGGAGCGCTTTCGGGCGCGGAGGAAGTTCGGGACGGCGATCGCCGCGAGCAGCGCGATGATGGCGACCACGATCATGATTTCAACGAGGGTGAAGCCCCCGCGGTTTTTAGTTAGTTTCTGTAGCATGGTTCTGGTCTGGTTGTTAGCTTGGCCTGACGGCCTGCATCAGTTGTGTTGGAGCCTGATCTATAGCAGCAGCGATGCCAGAGTTTCGTCCGTCTATGATGACTTCCTGCTTCCCTGAAAACGAATCAGCCGCCTCCCATTACAGGAGGCGGCTGTGTTCCTTGATTTAGGTTACCCGATCAGCAGATCAGGGGTAGAAGGGCGACCAGAAAGCGGCTGGTGCCACGTCGGAGAGCTTGGTGAAGGAAGCGGAGTTAAGTTTCGGAATGGAGTCCACCGTGAAGGTGGCGCCATAGCTGCCGCCGAGCATGTCGGTGCCGCCGGAGTTGTAGAGGCTGGATCCATTCTTGAGGTAGCCCTGAACACCCGCCCAGGTCACGGAGTCGCCACCGGCCTTGTTGTTTTCGATCGCATACTGGTCCACTGCGGAGTCGATGATCCGGAGATCTTCGAGGATGCGGGTGGCCTGGGAGCGCTTGCGGGCACGGAGGAAGTTCGGGACGGCGATCGCCGCGAGTAACGCGATGATGGCGACCACGATCATGATTTCAACGAGGGTGAAGCCCCCACGATTTTTAGTCAGTTTCTGCAACATATGATTCTGTATTATTGGATGTTTTGTTTTTGTTGTTGTGGGTCGCAGGCGAAACCGGCGGCGTCACGGATGTTGAATCAAGCAGCCACGATGCCAATCGAACGCCCGGGTTAAGAATTATCATAACGCCGCTTTTCCAGTCTCGCATCGCTGTCCGGCACCTTTGATGTTGATGTCAGTCCCACCGTCCATGGCTCCTCACCGCCTTCTCAATTCCGCGCGTTCGTCTTCGTCTCTCTGGGTCTTTCTGTTCGCCTTCGCCGCCCAGCTTTTCGTTCTCATGCGCTTCTCCCAGTCGGTGCATTTCCTCCCGGGGTCCGACGACATGAAGTTCTACAACGACTGGGCGCTGCGCATCGCGCATGGCCAGTGGACCGATCGTCAGGCGTTTTATGGGCTGCCGGGTTATGCCTATTGCCTTGCCGCGATCTACGCCGTCATCGGCAGGCTCGGCCTCTTTCTTACGGTCGCCGTCGTCGGCGTGCTCCAGGCATTGATGAACGCGGGCATCGCCACGTTGATCCATGCGCTCGCATCCAGGGCGTTCGCGCCATCGGGCAACGAAATCCCGGGCCGGCTTCCGACGGCGAGACCTCACGCGATCGGCCTCGCCGCCGCGCTCGCGTGGATCGTCTTCACGCCGGCACAGACTTTTTCCGCGATCCTCATGCCGACGGTGTGGCTGGTCCTCGCCTATTACACCTGTGTTCTTTTCGCCCTGAAGACACGGGAGTCGTCGTGGTGGAATCCCTGGCTTTTCCTCGGCCTGTTCTGCGGGGTCATCGCAATGCTGGTCGCGACGATTCTCTTCGCGGTGCCCTTGCTCGTGCTGGCCATCGCTCTTAGTGTCGATCGCGGAAACCCGGTGCGTATTCGCCTCCCGAAGATCGCCCTCGCTTTCCTCACCCTCATCGCGGCGATCTATGTCGGGGCGTCGCCCGCGTGGATTCACAACTACTTCATTGCCCGCGAGCCGGTGATGCTCTCAGCGCACAGCGGGATCAATTTTTGGATCGGCAATAACCCGACCGCGACCGGCTATCCGAAAATGCCTCCAGGCATCCGCGCGACCCAGGAAGGCTTGCTCAAAGACTCGATCACGCTCGCGGAAGAGGCGGCGGGGCGAAAATTAAAACGCGTGGAAGTCTCCAAATACTGGTCCGAGCGGGCGAACGACTACATCCGCTCGAATCGCCTCGCATGGTTGCGACTCATGGGCACCAAGTTTGCGAATTTTTGGAACGCCTACCAATACGACGACCTCTCGATCATCAAGCTGCTTCGCGACGATGGCATTTTGCCGCCGGGACTCAGTTTTGGATTCATCGCCGCGCTCGGGCTCGCGGGACTTATCCCTTCGGTCGCGCTCTTCCCGCGCTCCCGGTGGATCGCCGCCGCCGTGCTCTTGCACATGGTCGCCGTGCTCACGGTTTTCGTGACGGAACGTTATCGAATGGCGGCGGTGCCGGGCCTGATGATCCTGGGCGCCGCAGGTCTGTGGCAACTGTGGGTCTGGCTCGTCCGCGGCGCGTGGCTGCCGGCGACGGGCTATCTCGTACTCGCGGGCGCGGCGGCGGCATTTGTCTCGACGCCGCGTCAGCAGATCAGCCTCTGGTCGCTCGATCACTACAAAGCCGGGATCCGGGCAACCGAGGCCGGCGATCTCGACCGTTCCCAACGTAATCTCGAAACCGCGTTCGCCTACGTCCAGGACAACGCAGACATCAACTTTGCCCTCGGCAATCTCTGGCTCGCCAAATCCCAGCGCATCACGGACGAACGTGAGAAAGGCGTCATCCGCACGCGGGCTAAACTTTACTACCGCCGCGCCCTCGAAATCGCCCCGCAGCACGCCGGTACCTTAAACAACCTGGGCGTCCTCGCGCTCGAGGAGAAGCGCTTCGAACTCGCGGAGCAATTCTTCTCCGGCTCATTGGTCACGGAACCGGAGGCCGCAAAGACCCACTACCTGCTCGCGCGCGCGCGCTTCGAAGCCGGCAGGATCACCGAGGCGCGGGCAGCGCTGACTGAGGCGCTGCGGCTTCGTCCGGGGCAGAAGGAATTCCGGGAGCTGGAGGAAAAGCTCAAGCACCCGCCGGCAGCGCCGCCGATCCCGGGCATGCCCGGACGTTATTGAGTCTCGCGAAAGTGAGTGAGACGCAACCGTGGAGGGACACGCTCCGTTGTGTCCCTGGTCCTTCGTGTCTCCGATCCAGCGGGCGGCGGGACCGCGGAGCGTGCGTGGCCTCAGGCGCCGCCTCCCTCCGCCCGCGGAAGTTTGGGACACGACGGAGCGTGTCCTTCCAGGACTTCGCCTTCACCGCTTTTGCGAGATTCAGTAGTTCGCCGCCACGGGTCCGGCGCCGATGGCACCCTTGCGATGATAGACCTCGAACGGTCCCGTCCGTCCGCGCAGTTCGAACTGCGTCCGCACCACTTCGTTCGGCTCATCTGAACCGGGCTGGGTGCTGAGATTCGGCTCACGCGAATGCGTCCACGCGTGATTCAGAACGAGCCAGTCCGCGCTCGCCACGTCGCGGGCGAGCCGCGAATTCGGCCGATTCGCGGAAAGCGGATTCATCTCGAGGAAGTAGGTCGCCGGCGGGAGCCACGGAAGCAGGTGATAGATGAAAGTATCGTTCAGAAACGACAGGCGCAGATCACCCGTGCCGACGAATAGGCGTTCGCCCGGAGCCGCCTGACGTTCGAGAAAAGACACGACACTTTGCGCGTGAGTCGCCATCGAGCGCGCGGGAAATTGCCGATCGCGCACCTTCACCTGCGTCACCTTGGGCGCGTCGGTATTAAAAACGGCCGAATGTTTCCGCAGGTAGTTCGCGCACAGATCCGTCTCGCCGACCAACAGCACCGTCACAACCGCCACGCCCGCAGCCAGCGACCAACCGACAGGCGGCGCTTCGACGCGACCCCTGCGCGCGAGCAGCGCCACCGCCACCGGCAGCAACGCAATCGATAGGAATGCCGTCATGACGAGGTGAATCCCATCCGCCCGTTGCATCCCTTGGTGGGTGAGGCCGGCCGCAAGTAACGCAAAGCTCAGGAAGAGCCGCGCGTCCGTGGATTGCCGGTTCTCCCGGCATAATAGGACACCCGCTATCAGGGCGCAGATGGTAGCACCGACGTGCAGGGAGAACAGGAGCACCAGGTCATCCGCGGCGGCTGAAAGCGGTAATCGACGGCCCGGATTTGAAAGCACCACCGGATAAAGAAAGAGGTTTTCCACCAAGGGGCCGAACCCCACGAAGCCGGCGAGGATGAGCAATGGCAGCAACCCGACCGCCCCGCCACTCAGGCAAAACCAACGCTGCCGAACCGGCAGCCGGAAAAAGAGCGGCAAGACCGAAGCGATCACCGCGAGCCCGAGATCAGGCCGGTAAAGGAGCGCCATCGCCGCGAGCAAACCCGCGGCTCCGGCGCGCCAGGGTGGAGGATTCCCCGCAAGGCTGAGCAACGCCCACACGAGGCACGCCACTCCACCGAGCCAGGCAAACGCGAAGAGGTGCGACGCCACCAGCAAGAGAGCGCCGATGAGCGTGCTGAAGAAAGCGACCGTCGATCCCCAGCGGCGCGCAAAAACGAAAATGCCTCCGAGCAACAGCGCCCGGTAGATCAACCCGACCGTCCGCTCGACTCCCACATTCACCCCGAAAACCGAATACGCGCCGGCAAGCGCGTAGATATTTGCCGGTCCGTAAAACGTCTCGAAATCGCGGTAAGGCAGATCTCCTTTCATCACCCGCTCCGGGTAAAGGAGCAGCATGCCTTCATCCATGTTCATCCCCGGCGAATCGAATGCAGGCCAGAATGGAAACAGGGCAACGAAGAGCGTGAGCACGCCGACGAGCACTGCACGGCGGTTGAGCCCAGCCCCGGCGGGCAGACTCATCCCGGGCAAACCTCGCTCTTCCGATAGTCGCCGCGGCTCAGGTACTTTTCGAGGAGCAGGTAGAGGCAGATGAAAAGGTAGCGGCTGCCCATTTCCTTGATCTTCAACTTCGATTCGCCGGTCCGGCGATTGCGCCAGGTGATTGGCATCGTCGTCCACGAGTAGCCGCGCACCATCGCCTTCAGTGGCAGTTCGACGGTGATGTTGAAATGCTGCGAAATGAGCGGGCGGCAGCCGTCGATCACCGTGCGGCGATAGGCTTTGAAAGCGTTGGTCGTGTCATTCAGCTTCACGCGGAAAAGCCCGCGAATGAACCGGTTTGCAAGGCGGTTGACGAAGAGCTTCAGCCGCGGGTAATCGATCACGCCGCCCCCGGGCAGGAAGCGGCTGCCGAAGATGCAATCGTATCCTTCGCAAAGCAGGTTCCAGTAACGCACGACATCGCGCGCATCGTCCGATTCATCGGCCATCATGATCACCACAGCGTCCCCGCTCATGTGGTCGAGGCCATAGGCGATCGCGCGTCCGAAGCCGTGCGGACCGGGATTCCGGAGCGGAACGAGGGTCGGCACTTCAGCCCTGATTTCCTGGAGCCGTTCCCAAGTGCGATCGGTGCTCGCGTCATCCACGACGACGATCTCGTGCGGGATTTTCCGGAGCCTCAGTTCGAGGTGCAAATGTTCGACCGTCGAGACGATGCAGTCCTCTTCATTGCGTGCCGGGATGACCACGGTCAGGAGCTGGAGCGCCTGCGGAGCCGGTTCGCGCGAGCCCGCTACCGTGGCGTCGCTGGTTCCCTTGCGTTTGTGGTGGAGGCCAAACATGCCCTCCCTCAAAGCCGCTCGTGTGCCAGCGGCGGCGGCTAACGGCAGTTAGCGCAACTGCCGAAAGAAGTTTCCGGATCACCGGAGCCATTTTGGAGGGACGCGCTCTGTCGCGTCCCAGATCCCACGATGGCGAACCGCTCGCTCCCGGGCCTCTCGGACGCGACGGAGCGCGTCCCTCCAGGGCGTTTTCCGGAAGCGTGGGATGCGACAAGGCGCCTCCCTGATCCGGCCACGATCATCGCCAGATGCTCTAGGCTTCGATCAATTCGCGCAGACCCTTCGTGAGGATGGCGTCCACGTCATCCGAACAGTTCGCCACGCTGACTTCGTAGCCGCCTTGCGGGTAGGCTTCCTTCACGGGCACATACCACGGCCCGCCATCGCCGTAAGCCGCGGTGGCGACGAATCGGGCTGGCTGCAACTGCTGCGCGCGAAGCTGGTATTCCACGAAACACTCCGCGGGCAGATGGAGCATGGAGATCCCATCCACCTCCAGCGCGCTGAGGACGATCGGCGTCCGGCGCTCCACCCGCTGCATCCAGCTCAGCACCATCGCGGGGCGAATCCGATTGGCGGGCACGTTCTTCTTGTTCGCCAGCATCTCACGGAGTTTGTCGGCGATGAAAACGGGATTGGGCGGCGGCAGGATTTCGTGGGTCCGCCAGACCGCCTTGCCGATGGGTTGGGGCTTCAGGGCTTTCTCGGAAGCGACAATCCCGTCGTAGATCCGCGCGGTGAGCAAGACGCGCGCTTCAGGCGAGCCGTCGTTGTATTTGCCGGCGGCGATGTTTCCGGCGCAGCCGGTGAAATAGAGATGCGTGCAACCGGGCTCGTCGCGCTGCCGTTGCTTCCGCGCGAGCCCCACGAAGTCGCTGCTTACCTGGCCCTTGCCGTAGTGGCTCATCGGGTGCGTGGCATAATAGTGGCAGCTAACGACCTTCTCGCTGCCCGCGTAGAACGCGACCGTCTTGAGCATCGGATCGATCAATCCCTCCGGCAGCGCGATCAGTTCCGCGTCGCGACAGGCGCTGCCACGCATCTTGGCCACCTTGCCATCGGGCCCGAGCGCGACCCGGCGATTTGCCGCCACTTTCTCCACCCGCCCTTCCCCGTGCGCGACATGGGTAACCGCACGGACCGTGGGCAGCGCGATCTTCACCGCCTCCCGTGCCCGCTCCAGGCACGCCGCAAAAAACTCCAGCTCCACCACGCGCAACCCATCCTGCTGCTCCGCGACCAGCTTCTCCGCATTCAGGCAAACGAACGGCGCATCGTGCTGATGCACGCACTGCACCGCGACCCGATCTGGCGTCGTCCCGGCGGCTTCCGCCAAAGCGTTGCGCCACGCGACGTGCGCCTCATTGAGAATCCCCGTCCAGTCCACGACACAGATCACGATCGGCTTTCCCGCACCGAGCAACACGAAGCCGATGGCCTCCAATCCGTCCTCCACTTCCACGACTGGCTTGATCCAACCGCCGCAGAGCGGATGCCCGACCGGCGGCGTCACCTCAAATCGAAACGGCGCGATCTGCAGGCCCGGGGATGACTCCGCCGCATGCACGCTCGTGAGGGCGGCGGCGCTGGCGGCCAGCGATGACTTGAGGAAGTGACGACGGGTAAGGTTGTTCATGGGGGGATGAGTTACGTACCGGCAACCACCCACAGATCGCTGCACCAGCCGGGCTGGCCGGGTTGTTCGCTGTGGAGATTGATGAGCAAGGCGTCGCCGACTTTGAGATCGGTGAGCTTGAGCGCTTGCTGATCTTTCCAGACGTGAGTCTGGCCGGTGACGCGCAACAGGCTGCGGCCAAAGTCGGATGGCTGCTCCATGTCGCCGTTGTAGTTTTTCACCTGCGGATGCTGCCAGGCGACGCCGATCGTGCCGGCCTTCAGATCGATGCTGGTGATGCGATAGCTGAGCGAGTTAAGGGCAAGATGGCTAAACTCATCGCTGATCAAGCTACAGCGCGTGAAGTCGCCTCGGGCATCCTGATAGAGATGAAAGCGGTAGCGCTGACCAGGCGGCAGATCGGCAAGGGGGGCATCCGCGTTTCGGTAGCGCACGGAAGTGTTCACGTCCTTGAAGCGCGCGGGACCCTGATCGGTGGAGACGTTGGTATTCACCGCCAGCGTGGCGCCGGTGTTGAGCAGGGTGAAGTCCACCAGCTCGCCCGTGCGTTCGTTTCGGAATTGCCCGCTGCGCGTGGCGGCATCGGCCTTGACGAGCTCGCCGAAGACGACGTGCGCGGACCAGCGCGGCGGCGTGACGCCTTCCTGCACTTGGTACCAAGGCAGATGCGAGTTGCCGTAGTCGGTGCGGAAAGGGAACTGAGCGGGATACTCCTTGGGCATGCACTCGCGGAAGTCGCCGGCTCGGAGTGCACCGTAACCGTAGCCCATGAGGCTTTCGCCGAAGAACTGATCCTTGGCCGGCCAGCCGGGCCCGAACACGCGCACGATGCGGCCGGCACGGAAACCTTCGAGCATGTTACCCACCGTCATCACGAGCCTCACCCCGCTGCACCCATAGCCAGCCTCGGGCACCTTCTGGACTTCGACGATCGAGCCGCGCTCGCCGTCCACCGGCGGATTCCAGGTGCGCAGCTCATCGTTCGCGATCGCGACCTTCACCTCCTTGCCGACCACGAGGTCGCCCAGGTAACCCGCCTTGAAACTCCGCGCATCGCCGCTGAACAACGTGACCGTTAACTCCTTCCCCTCGGTCTTTTCGATCCATCCCGGCAGGCCACGCGTCTTCGTAAATGCGCTGAACTTCTTCCGCTGTTGCTCGGTCGCGAGCTGATGAGTCTCGGCGCCAATCCATAGGTCTGTGCAATGACCGGGACTAACCGCAGTCTTGCCGGTGAGATTATAGAGCAGTTCGTCACCGGTCTTCAGGTCCTCCAGCTTCACCTGCTGGTCGCCTTTCCACACGCGAGTCTCCGGGGTCACGAGCAGCTCCTTCTTACCCAGGTCATCCTGCTTTTTGGGAATGCTGTGCTTCGTGGTGAGCAGCTTGCCTTCGCCAAGCTTCACCTCATCGAGACGATACGAAAATGAATGGCCCGCATCCATGGTGAATTGGTCCTGCATCGTCGCCAGCTGGGTGAATCCTCCATTCGCATCTTGATTGAGGAAAAAGAGAAAGAAGGTCCCGAGCGGCACATCGCGCAGGTCGGCCTCGGCATTGAGATAGTTGATCGCGCCGTACGCCGGGATCGTGAAGTCCACCAGTTCGCCTGTCTTGCTCATGCGGAACTGTCCCGTGCGATGAATGAAATCCGCGCTGACCAGTTCCCCGATGATCCGGCGATCCGAGTGATGCGGCGGGAACTCGAGCGGCTTCGGCTGATACCAGGGCAGATGCGCGTTGGCGAAGTCGGTGCGGAAGGGATACCGGGCATCAAGGGTTTCGTCGGCTGCGAAAACTGACGCGAGCAGCAAAGCAAACGACGAAGCGAGGACGGTGCTCAGAAGAGATGAAGACATTCGATTTCGGAAAGTTGATTACTCCGCGATGAGGCGCCACTTACCCCAGAGCTTCGGCGTCAGCTCCGCTTCGCTGGGCACGTCGGCGGTGATCGCGGTGGCTTTGTTGGACCAGTAGATGCGCTGGGTGGTTTGGAAGTTTGCGCCTCGCAGCACGCCGAGGTCGGCGCGCACGGTGTCGCCGGCTTTCGGGCGCCAGTGCAGGGTTTCCAGCGGGATGCTGATCTCGTGATTGCCCGTCCCGTCCGTGGCGAAGGTGACGCTCCCGGTCACATCCTCCACGGCATCCATGGTGATGCTGCGCCAGGGGCTGCTGAACACGACAGGCTGCGCGGTCCCCGGCACGTTTTGGCGATAGAGCACGGCGCGTGGTTTGCCTTTGATGAGGGTCACGAGCAAGCGCTGGGCGGTGTCTGTTTCGAGCATGAGATCGAGGCAGCCGCCGGTCTTGAAGAGTGCGTTCGGCGTCTCGCCGCTGTTGTTGAGCAGTTCCTTTTCCGTGGTGCGCCAGGCCGCGAACATGCGGTCGCCACTGACGCACACCGCGGAGCTGACTTCATACGGCCGGGAGTTGCTGTTGAAGTTAGCCTTCGTCCCGCGCCGATCGATCGACGCCCAGTCTGTGGTCGCCGGCCAGTCGTCGAGTCTGCCATCGACCATCGGCGCCGGGGTCCGCAGCGGCACGATCAGGATGCCGCTGCCGCGCGCCTTCTGCCGCGCGATCTCGGCGCGGGCAAACCAGTCGCGGGCCTTGTCGAGATCCGCCGTGGTGACGCGGAGGGTCTGCTCCGGAAGCCGCTGGATGGAGTCGAGGCCGTCCACCCGGACGAGGCTGGTGCGACCGCCGTCGATGAGGAAGACCTTGCCGTCCGGAGTCTGCGTGAGGCTCGGCCAGAAATTTTCGTCGTGAAGCGAGACATCGGTCACATCCATGCCGCGGGTGGCTACGGGCGCAGCCCAGTTCGGACGCATGCGGATGTCATGGAATAGCGTCGCGACGAACAAACCGTCGGCGGTGAAGAGATACATGTTACCCATGTTGCCGTTGATGCAGAACATCGGGCCGGCCTTGCCCTGCACGAATCCACCGAGCAACCGCGTGTGCCCCACGACCATGCCCGGACGATCCGGCACCGCCGCTTCGTGACTCGCGTGCAGTCCCGGCCATGCGCTGGGGTAACTCCAGCGCGGCTCGCCGCGAATCATGCCGCCGATGCCATAGGGGGAAAACGGCGCGGCGGCATTCGTGGTGATGGTCCAGCCGGAGGGATCGTGCAGCGCTTGATTTCCTCCGCTCGACGGAGGTTGCCCGCCGGCCGGACCGAGCTTTTCCGGCTTCGCGAGATCGTAGCTTGGTGCGCGTTGAGCCGCAAAGGCTGCCGGGCTGAAGCGGGCGGTCGTGTCATCGAAGCGGGAGATCAGGAACGACAGGTCATTCATCACCGTCACCCCACGCGACTGCGCTTTGATCGTGCGCACCTCGTTGGGTTGCGGCCGGCCGTCCCCATTCGCATCGGTCCAGGCGAAAGTCGCGCGCTGTTCCGGCTTCGGATTCTCGTCCTCCGGCCTCGTGCCTTCCGGCCAGGCCGAACGAAACTCCGGCGCGCGGAGCACGGCCCACGCATGGGCATCGCCGAGACCGGCGACGAGATGCGCGACCTTCCCATCGTCGCGCCAGAGGAAGGCGGCATGATCACCACCCGTGGGATTGTGCGTGTAGCAACTCGTGAAGTAACGCTCCCCCTTGCGCGCCGCGGGATAGAGCGGCGTATCGGGCGAGTAATGTCCACCGTGCTCCTCAAGCAAGGAATCGGGCCGGGCAAAGACGCGCTTCAAGGCATCGCGACCGGTCTTCCAATCCAGCGCGAACTCCATGCCCTTGTAAAAGAAGCGAGTCGCATCCTGCGAATCGAGCACGCCCCCGCCGCCGTATTCGGTGGGGCCGTAGAAGGCGCGCACGAGTTCGCCCTGTGCAGTCCAGACCGAGACCCGGCGCGGGTAGTTATCCGCTTCCGCGACCCACAGGCGGCCCTGGCTATCGAGCGCGAGCCCGTTTGGATTATTCATGTGCAGCGGGTCGTAGCCACCCACCGCGGGAGTCCCGGGCTGGCCGATTGTGCGCACGAGTTTACCGGCGGACGTGAAGACTTTGACCTGATGGGAAGCGCCGCGATCCGTGATGAAGAGGTTGCCCTTCGCGTCGGTGATAAGATGCCGCGGATCGTCCAGGCCGCGCTCGATCAGAGTCTCGGATGTCTCCGCATCCCATGAGGCGAAACGCAGGAGCTTCCGACCACTGAGCACGAGCAGGTGACCCTCCGCGTCGAAGTTCACCCCGCGCGGATCCGTCACCGCGAGGCGGCTGAGGATGCGGCCCGCAGTGGCATCGACGAAGATCAGTTCATTCTGCCGGATCATCGAACCCACGATGATGCCATCGCGCGCGGCGATGCCCGCGAGCACATAGACTTTGCCGCCGCCGTCAAAGCCTTCCAGCTCCGGGGGCTTCGGGCCATCGGACCGCTTCTTGAGGCGCGGATCGTTGCCGAGCTGCGTCTTGAAGATGGGCTTGTCTTCCAGCGTGCGCGTCTTCGCGGTGAGCCGCAGCTCGCCATCCCACACCGAGCCGCCATAACAGGCGTGATCGGCAATGGCCTTCGGCCCGGCATCCACGGCGAGCGTCGGCGCGCCGGTCCACGTGCCTCCCACCCAATGCTGTCCGCCGATCTTGGTGCCGTCCTCGCGCACCCACTGCAAGCCATGTCCGCCCTCGGCGACGTGGCAACCCATGACGACGAGCGGCTGACCGTCCGCCGTGAGCGAGCCGGGAACGAAAGCCATGCTCGTGGGCGGAGTATGCGTGGTCAGCCAGCAGCCGGTGTTATCCGCAGTCGGCCAGGCGGGCTGGCCGGCGTTGTAGATGCTGAACTCGTAACGCAGCCGCAGTGGCTTGCGCCACAGGCCGCGCACCTTGTACTCGCCGGGCGCGACGGGTCGCGCGGGGATGTGATAGACACCGTGCTTCGCGGCCTCGGGGTCGCGCAGGAAATCATCGCTGCCGTCCCACCACGCGATGTTCTCCCCGGCAGGGAACGGGGTTTCGCTGACGAGATTGCGAACACGATGGTTCGTCATGTCCGCGATCACGAGCGTGACCAGCCCCGCTTCACGCAGCGTGAACCTCACCGGGATCGGGGGCGGTTCCTCGGTGTTCTGTGGCAGGACGATGCTCTTGAGCGCAGCATCGCCTAGCGGCACCAGCGCCATCAATTCGCCAAGCCAGACCCGGCGCCCCTCCTTCAACTTGCTCGCGTAATGGGAGTGGCCCGGCCTGGCGCCGCTCGTCATGCGCACGCGCAAGGCACGGGTCGCGACGGCTTGATCAAAGGCGATCCAATTGGGCCCGAGCTGAAGCGGGTAAAAGGTGTCCATCCCCTTCCCAGCACCCACGCGCTTCCAATTCGACTCCGCAGCCTCACTCACGTTGGCGTCGTCAGGCCCCGTGAAGGCATCGACCTCGCACGATTGGAAACCCGTCCACAGCAGGCACACTCCCTTCATCGTCACGGCCTTCGGCCAGGTCAGCGTGACGATCTCAGGATGCTCCCGTGATACCGGCAAGGCCGCTCCGTCCTCGCCATTGTCCCAGGTTTGCCAGGTCTTGTTGTGTGATTCATCCACGATTTTCGCCGACACATCATCGCGTGCCCGGGACTGCACGAGCGCTTGCGGCGCCACATTCCCCAGCCGCGCCGACTCGATCCAAACGCCTCCGAGAACTCCGGCCATCTCGCGATCTCCTGCCGCTGGTGCATGACTGAAACGCATTGCGCGAGTCTGCGTGTTCGGTGGCAGCACCCAGAGTCCGTAATTGCCTTCGATCACCTCCGCGTGCGAAGCCGCGCCATTGAGCAACCGCTCTGCTGGCAACCATTGCGAGTCGTCGTTGAGGTCGCCTGGATAAGCCGCGCCTGCCTTGAGAACACTCAAGGATCCGCCGCCGCTGACGAACACGCTGCCCGCAGTCACGGGCTCGGTGAAGCCGACGCGCAGATGCCGCACTCCCGGATCGCGACCTGCACCAAACTTCGCGCCACGGAAGTCTGGCCTGGTCTGCCGGGTCCACACGACTGACTCAGGCGGCGCAGTCATCGGCATCTCCTGGCCAGCGACGGATTGGGCGAATGCAACCTTATCCAGCAACGATGCCTCAAGCGGCGTCTGACTATAAGCCACAGCGGCGAGAGCCGCGGACACGACAAGGATGAATGCCGTGTAACTCACACGATCTCCGATACCGGCCCGAGGCTGTCCACGAACCGCTCGGAGTTTACTTCCATCTTCTGGAGCATGGTTAGCATGAGGTTGCTGAGGCGCGCCTTTTCGTCCTTGGGTTTGCCACAGAGCGCGCGCCATTCGTCATAAGTCAGCGTGTAGTCTTCCTTCAGATGCGGTCGGTTGTAGTCGAGGTGCTGGCCGTGCTTCAGCCCGAGGCCGCGGCCGCCGGCGAGCAGGATGGGCAGGTTGCTGTTCGCGTGGCTGTGGCCGTAGCTCATGCCACTTCCAAAGAGGACCATCGTGCGGTCGAGGAGGGATTCGTCGCCGTCCTTCACGGTGCGGAGTTCGTCGAGGAAATGCGCGAATTGCTGCATGATGAACGCGTCGCTTTTCGCGAGGCGCTCCAGGATGAGTGGGTCGCCGTTGTGGTGGGAAAGATTGTGCCGCGCCTGGGTGATGCCGATCTCGGGAATGGCGAGGCCGTTGCCCTCGCTGCCATTCATGTAACTCACCACGCGCGTCGTGTCGGTGCGCAGGGCGAGGACGATGAGGTCGAACATCGTGCGCCAGTATTCGCCTGCCTGCGCCCGGGGCACATCGCGCTGGAATGGCGCGGCGAGATTTTTCTCCACCGGGGGCTTGGGCACATCGAGCCAGGCATCCAGGCGCTCGGCGCGCTGCTCCACGTCGCGCACCGCGTGCAGGTATTCGTCGAGCTTCGTGCGGTCGTCGCCGCCGAGGGCGAGCCGCAATGATTTGGCATCGCTGAGCACGGCATCGAGCACGCTGCGGCGTTTCGTCAGCGCGGCGCGTTGCGCGGCGATCCCGCCCGGCGCCTCGCCGAAGAGGCGGTTGAAGACGTGGCGCGGATTGTCCTCCGCGGGGAGGGGCACGCCATCGCGGGAGAAGGCCAGCGTGCTGCTGTTCAGCGGACGCCCGGTGCCGGAGGAGATGGAAAGTTCCAGTGAAGCAAAACGCGTGTGCTGGCCGGTGACCTCGGCCATGACCTGATCGCAGGAGATCGTGTTCTCATATTTCCGCGCACTCTGCGCATCGATCTTCGCGCCGGTGAGCCAGGTGTCGGCACAGACGTGCGCCTGCCCGAGGCCGTTCGGATGATGCATGCCGCTGAAGAGGGTGAAGTCTTCGCGATGCTCGGCGAGCGGCTGTAGCGAAGGCGAAAGGTCGTAGTCGCGGCCCGGCTTGGTCACCTGCCAGGTCATGCCATTGACGCCATTGGGGATATAGACAAACACGCTGCGGCGCGGCTTCGCTGCGGCGGCCGCTTTGACGCGCAGCGGAATCATCGCATCCAGCAATGGGAGCGCGATCAAAGTACCCAGGCCGCGCAGGAAATGCCGGCGATCGAGGAGCCAGCGTTGGGATTGGATGTTGGACATGATGGTTAGCGTTTTAAGAACAGCGGGCTGGTGACGAGCGCTTCGATAAGACTGCGGAGCGGATAGTCGGACTTCTTTGCCTGCTCGGCGATGCGCTTGATTTCGGTCCGGTCTCCGTAGGTCATGCCGCGACGCAGCGCATAGGTCGCGAGCTTTTCGAGGAAGGCCGCGGCAAAGGTGTCGCGGTCGGCGCGCAGGAGTTTTTTCAATCCGTCGGCGTCGGCGAACTTGCGCCCATCGTTGAGCTGGCCGCTGGGGTCGAGCGTGGGATCGCCTCCGATGCCGTCGCGCACGGTCTCGACGGTCCGCCAGCGGCCGATCGCGTCGTAGTTGTCGAAGGCGACGCCGAGCGGATCGATCTTGTTGTGGCAGGCGGTGCAGTTCGGATCGGAGCGGTGCTGCTCCAGCTTGGCGCGCACGGTGGTCTTGGGCGCGTCGGGCTTTGGCGTGTCGAGCGCGGGCACGTTGGCCGGCGGCGGCGGTGGCGGCCGGCCGAGCAATGATTCGAGGACCCACACGCCGCGATGCACGGGCCGATGCCGCGTGCCGTCGGAGGTGAGGCTGAGGATGGACGCGTGGGTGAGCAGGCCGCCGCGATGATCGGCCGGCTTGAGCATCACGCGCTGCATCGCCTCGCCGCGCACGCCGTCGATACCGTAATGCCGGGCGAGATGTTCGTTGAGCAGGGTCCAGTCGGAGTCGAGGAATTCAGTCAGGCTCGCGTTGCGCTGGAGCACGTCGCGGAAAACACCCAGCGTCTCGGCAACCATGCTTATCTCGAGGCACTCGTCGTAGTCGGGATAAAGCATCTTGTCCGGCGCGAACATCCCCACCCTGCGGAGTTGCAGCCACTGACGGGGGAAGCCCTCGGCGAATGCGGCGGCTTTGGCATCGCCCAACATTCGTCGCACCTCTGCCTGTAATATCTCCGGCGCATGCAAACGATTCGTCCTCGCGAGATTGAGCAGGCGCTCATCGGGCATGGAACTCCAGAGGAAGTAGGAAAGGCGGGAGGCGAGTTCCCAATCGCTGAGTCTCGGTGACGGCGAGGCGGCGTTTCCTTCCTCCAGATAGATCAGGCTCTTCGAGCAAAGCACGGCGAGCAGCGCAGTCTTCACCGAGGCTTCGAAGTTATCGCCCAGCACTTGCGCCTTCGGGACCAGCTCTGCCAGCCAGTCCGCCTCGGCCTTCTGCACCGGGCGACGCCAGGCGCGCTCGGCGAAGCGGGTCACGACCTCCCGCGCATACGCCGCATCCTTGACCGCCTGTTCGCCGCCGAAAAAGAGGCGCTGATGTGCGGCGGTCGGCCAGGAGTCATGCAGCGGGCCTTCCCACTCGAGGTAATCAAGAAGCAGGAACGGCACGAGCGGCTGGCCCTCATCGTCGGTGAATTTGAGCTGCCACGGCACGCGCGCGGCCAGGCTGTGAAGACATTCGGCGTGCCGGTGGAGCGCGAGCGGCGGCCCTCGGGATTCGGCCCGGGCACGGCGTTCATGATCCGGATGGGATGTTTGCCCACGGGCAGATGCGCACGGAACTCGATCGTGACCGGTTGATTCTCCGCCGCATCGACGTCCTGCTCGAAGAGCACACGGCTGATGCTGTCCACATACAGACGCAGGCGCGGGGCGCGTCCGCCCTTGGGCCGCAGGCCGCTGACCTTCACGCGCACGAGGTAATCGCCGGCCGTCTTGACTTCCAGAGTGTGCGTGTCGAGCGCGCCGTTATTTGGCACGAGATCCATGCGCACCTGGTCGGCGATGCCCCGCTCCCGATACTCTTTTTCAAACCCTTTCCAATGGCCGCGAATATCGAAGGGACTCCACCGGATCACTTCCCGCTTCGGCTCCGGCCCGAGTGACAGCGCCTCGCTCAAGACCGTCTCGGCCGCCGCGAGGTATTTCTCCACATGCGCGGGCGAGAGCGTGAGCACGGAGCCGATGCGCTCAAAGCCATGCCAGTCCGGATCCTCCGGCAACCCCGCGGGATCGGTCACGTCGAAGTTCACCCCGAGCAGATCGCGAATCGTGTTCGCATATTCCTCCCGCGAGAGGCGGCGAAAGGCGACCCGCTCACCATCCGCCGATTGCATCGCCGCCTCCGCCTCGTGCAACTGTTCCGCGATCCACTGCGCCACCGTCGAGATTTCCTCCGGCTTGGGCCGCTCCTCATCCTCCGGCGGCATGTCGCCGCTGTTGATGCGGTTCATGATTTCCTCCCAATGCGCCATCGCCTTCGGCGATTTGAAATCCACCATCAGGGTGTCCACACGCAGGTCGCCCTTCTGCTTCTTCGCGCCATGGCAGCTCGTGCAGTGCTGGACAAAAAACGGCCGGACGGTTTTCTCCAGGTCAGTCGCCTGGGCCGCGCCGAGATCCCCGCGCAGGCAGGCGAAGGCGATCAGCGGCAGGAGAAGGGTCGTGGGCAGGCGAAACATGCAGTCGGGTAAATACCCTCATCGCAAGGAACCTTTGCGCCATTCGTTTCTTCCTTTGCCGCCCACCGCGGGGCTTGTTCAGCACATCTTGATCAGATACCCCGTGCCGATGCATCGAGACGCTCTTTTCATCGTCACCATGAATCGCACGTTCCATTGTGTCGGCTTCGCGTGCCTTTGCTTGCTCGCGGGTTGCGCCAGGCAAAGCCAGTCGTATGTCAGCGCGCATCCCGAGTTGTCTCCCGCGCACCGCCAAATCCTATCCAAAGGGCAGATCCCCAGCGGAGGCGCAGTCGCCGGGATGACCCGCGAACAGGTCAAACTCGCGATGGGCCGCGATCCTTCCACCTTCGACAAACTCAATGGTGAGGATGTCTGGGTCTATTCTCGCAAGAAGATGGTGGGGAACAGTTCCTTTGACGGCGGCTCCCGCGGCGGCAGTTCCCGAATGGAGAACGACCACAGCTTCAGTCAGACCGAAGACCTGGGACCACGAATGGACGTGGAGGTGAAGACGAGCATCTACTTCCACGGCGACCGAGCCACCCACGCGCAAATTACCGAGGACCGACCGTAGGCTGGTTTCTCAGAGGGTGTACCGAAAGACAGAAAAACGGGCCGCAGATGAACGCAGATGAAACGCAGATTCAGAGAAATGCGAATCCCTTCATCTGCGGAAATCCGCGTCCATCTGAGGCTGGATCGAATTCCCGTACACCCTCTGAGACGCTCTACCGAAAGCGGCGAGGCGTGCGGGGACGCACAAACTGGCGCGTAGCGCCCCTCGAAAAACCGTCTTCCTGAGCTTGTGAAGGATCACTGACTTCCGTGGGCAGCGGCGGTGCGGAGTTTCTCCCGCGACACGCGCTCCGCACCCCCTCTTTCTTGCCCACCCACCATCCTCCGCTATTCCCCTCCGCCTCCTCGGAGGTTCTTCGCAAGCTGAGAATGACATTTTCTGGATAAGGCGCTGCGGCGCGCCGTAGCGGCGGGCTTTAGCCCGGTGAGGAGTTAGCCTCGGGGCTGGAAAGTCCCGCGCTACGGCGCGCCAGCAGTAATTTCGGACGCCCGACTTAGCCGCGGGACTATTTCTTGACCTTGGCCCAGCGACGCTTTGCGGCCGCGACCATCTTGGCGCGCGCTTCAGGACTGATATTGCGCTTGGCCTTCCGGGCAGCCTTGGGAGCGGCGGCTTTGGGGGCGGCGGCTTTGGTTGAATCGGTTGGCGCGCTGGTCGTGGCTCCACCCTTCTTCTTCGCCGCCCAGCGTGCTTTGAGCGCAGCAACGATCCTGGCGCGACCTTCGGCGCTCAGCCCGCGCTTCTTCTTCTTACTCGCAGCGGGACTGGCCGCGGTTTTACTGACCGCCGCAGTTGCGCCCTTGCTCTTCGCCCACCGGGCGCGCTGAGCAGCGGCGATCCGTTCCCGAGCTTCCGGTGACATGGTGCGCTTGCCACTCTTCTTCGCGGGAGCTGACGACACGCTTTTAGGAGCAGCGGCGATCGATGCAGTGCCACCGACCAGACTCGCGAGTTGGGCCTGAAGCCTCTCGATCTGTTCGGCGACTTCGATTGCACGTTTAAGGTTAACGACGGATGGAATGTTAGAGGTGGGCATAGAGGCGGCATTTACTTCTCAATCCTCCCTATGTCAATAACTTCGACTACTCTCGCGCGACGTAAGATCACTTACTGGAGTAAGTGATTCCCGAGCCATCAGAGTCTTTGTCCCGCTGTATCTATTGCCATGGAAGCGACGCGACAGGGGCCGGGAACTACCGCGCAAGTCGGATCCCCATGTTTCGTTTCTCGAAGCCCACACCCTTTGCAGATTTCGAACTGCGGCGGGGAGTGATCGCCGAGACGCGAAAGCATGGAAGTTTTTGTGAAAGACAGCAGCAGTCCCGCAGTGGCATGGTGGGGATGCGCCCAGTGCGCTCCTTCCCCGTTTTCATGAATCCCAAGATCGGCCTCACGCGAAACATCATCAGCCGCAACTACGCAGTCATCACGCCGGATGGGCAGGTGGCCAGCGCGCTCCCGGGTTGGACGAAGTGCAAGGCGCATGTGCTCATCTCGACTGCGCTCGGCGCACGTTTCGGGCAATGGCTCGTGGATCTCGACAAGGGTGGTCGCGGACGCGGTGAGGCGGAGAACGATGAGCTTTTTTTCTACGTTGTCGCGGGCGCGGGAAAGTTGAACGCGCAACCGCTTGCCAAAGGTGGCTACGGCTATGTGCCGCCGGGGGATGGCTACGATTTCGCGAGCACGACAGCCGGCACGCAGGTTCTTATTTTTCGTAAGAACTACGAACCGCTCGATGGCACGGAACCGCCCGCGTTTTTCGTGGGCCACGAGAGGGACGTGCCCGAGACGCCTTTCCTCGGAGACCCGCACGCCCGCCTGAAGATACTCATCCCCGACACGCCCGGCGCGGATATGGCGGTAAACATTTTCACTTACGATCCGGGCGCGACGCTGCCCTTTGTGGAGACACACGTCATGGAGCATGGGATGCTTTTTCTCGGGGGTTCGGGTGTCTATCGCCTCGGCGATGACTGGCATCCGGTGCAGGCCGGCGACGCGATCTGGATCGCACCGTATTGCCCGCAGTGGTTCATCGCCGCTGGCCCCGCGCCCGCGCGCTACATCTATTACAAGGACGTGAATCGCACGCCGCTATGAATGAGCCTCACGCAAAGGTCGCAAAGCTGGGACGCAACGATTCATTTGTTGCCGTTCTCCATTGCGACCTTTGCGTCCTTCGCGTGAGGCCCGCCATTTTATGAACCCCACGCTGACCGCCGCCGATCTCGATCCCATCACCGCCGAACTCGCGCAGGCGAACCGCACCTTCATGCAGTGTTACCCCGGCGAAACACATCGGCGCCAGGCGGTGCATGTGGTGTATGGCGGCGCGCATCTCTTTGCGACGGACTCGGCGCGAAAGCTCGGCATCGTCGCGCTGCGGACGCTCAAGGAATTCGCGCCGGATGCGGATGCACTGAACGAGGCCCTGAACATCCCGTGGTCCCGCGCCTTCGCCTCCACGATCTACGACCGCCTGGTGGCGAAGCTGGAACGCGAACCGACGGAGGATTTCCGGCTCGATTTTGAAGATGGCTACGGCAACCGCGTGGATGATGAGGAAGATGGACACGCGGTCTCCAGCGCGGCGGAAGTCGCGGCGGGACTCGCGGCGGGGACGCTGCCGCCGTTCATCGGCATTCGAGTGAAGCCCTTCAATGAAGACAACCGCGCGCGGAGCATTCGGACCCTGGATATTTTCGTCACCGCGCTGGTGGAAAAGTCGGCCGGAAAGCTGCCTCCGAATTTCGTCATGACCCTTCCGAAGGTGCAGATCGCCGCGCACGTCGCGGCGGCGGCGAAGGTCTGCGCCGCGCTGGAATCAAAGCTCGGTCTCGCGCCCGGCGCGCTGCGACTGGAACTGATGGTCGAGACGCCGCAGTCGATCATCGACCGCGATGGGCGCTGCCCGCTGCTCGGTTTCATCGAGGCCGCCGACGGGCGCTGCTCGTCGGTGCATTTCGGCGTTTACGATTACACGGCTTCCTTCGGCATCACCGCGGCGTATCAGGCGATGGGTCATCCGGCGTGTGACTTTGCACGCACTGCGATGGTCGTCGCGCTCGCCGGCACCGGCGTCCACATCTCCGATGGTGCGACCAATATCCTGCCGGTCGGCCCGCATCGCGGCAACAGCCTCAGCGACGATCAGATCCGGGAGAATCGCGATGCGGTGCATGGCGCGTGGCGGCTGGGTTTCAAAGACAACCTGCACTCGCTGCGCAATGGCATCTACCAAGGTTGGGACCTGCATCCGGCGCAACTCATCGTGCGTTATGCCGCGGTATATTCCTTCTTTCTCGAAGGACTCGAACCCGCTTCGAACCGGCTGCGAACGTTTGTCGAAAAGGCCGCGCTTGCCTCGCTCTTCGGCGATGTTTTCGACGATGCGGCGACCGGCCAGGGGCTGCTCAATTTCTTTCTTCGCGGCATCGCGTGCGGCGCCATCACCGAGGACGAAGCGCTCGCCACCGGACTGACCCTGGAAGAGATCCGCTCGCGTTCGTTTCTCAAGATCCTGCAGGCCCGGAGGAAATGAGGGCGCTCGCAAAGGCGCAACGACGCAAAGAGCGAAGGCAAGGTCTCAGGCGCTCAAGTTCAACGAAACTTTGCGCCCTTGCGCCTGTGCGAGAGCATTAAGACATGCAGGGAATTCAGGGCAACACGTTCACCTTCACGCTCAACGGCCAGCCCGTCGAAATCCGCGATGTAACGCCGAACACCACGCTGCTCGACTGGCTCCGCAGCAATGGCCGTGTCGGGACGAAGTGCGGCTGCGCGGAAGGCGATTGCGGCGCCTGCACCGTGGCGTTCCTCGACCTGACCGCGGACGGTCAGCCGGCATGGCGTTCGATCAATAGTTGCATCGCGCTGCTGCCGATGTTTGCCGGGCGCGAGTTGGTCACGGTCGAGGGTCTGGCGAAGGACGGTGAGTTACATCCGGTGCAGCGCTGCATGGTGAAGCACTACGGCTCGCAATGCGGCTACTGCACGCCGGGATTTGTGATGTCGATGTTTGAAGGCTACGAGCGCCGTGACTGCGACACGCCCGCGAAGATTGCCGATCAGCTCTGCGGGAACCTCTGCCGCTGCACGGGCTACCGGCCGATCCGCGATGCGGCGGTGGAAGCCTTCGCGGAACCGAGGCGCGACGATGCATTCGCGCCCGCGGTGAAGCCGGAGCCGGGAGCGCTCAGCTACGAGGTGGCCGCGGAGAGATTTCTGCGCCCGACTTCGCTCGCGGAGTTTTTCGCGCTCAAGCGTGAAGTTCCAGATGCCGTCATCGTCGCCGGCGCGACAGAGATCGGCGTGCTGATCAACAAACGTTTCCTCCATTACCCGCAACTGATCTCCACCGAAGCGGTCGCCGAGCTGCGCGAGATCCGCGCGATGCCCGACGACTGGCACCTCGGCGCCGGCGCGACGCTGACCCAGATCGAAGAAGCGCTCGCCCACGAATTCCCATCCTTCGACCGCATGCTCTGGCTCTTCGCCTCGCGGCAAATCCGCAACCGCGCCACGCTCGGCGGCAACCTCGCCACCGCCTCGCCGATCGGCGACAGCGCGCCGGTGCTGCTCTCGCTCGGAGCGTCGCTGGTGCTTGTTTCCGAGGAAGGCGAACGCCGGCTGCCGCTTGCCGCATTTTTCACCGGCTACCGACAGACCGCACTCCGCCCGGGGGAACTCATCAAGACCATCGTCGTGCCGCGCCGTCGCGGCGTGCGCGCGGAGTTCTTCAAGGTTTCCAAGCGGCGGGAGATGGACATCAGCATCGTCGCGGCGGCGTTTTGCGTGGAGACAGATGCGGCGGATGTCGTCACGCACGCGCGCCTCGCCTTCGGGGGGGTCGCTATCACACCTTCACGCGCCAGGCGGGCGGAGGAAGCCGCGCGGGGCAAGACGCTTGCGGCTTCACTGGAGAGCGTGACCGCGGCGTTGCGCGAGGAGTTCACCCCGATCGACGATCTGCGCGGCAGTGCGGAATACCGGCGCGGGTTGATCGTGAGTTTGTGGGAAAAATTTGTCCGTGGCGAGACGAGCGCGGCTCACGACGAACCGCCCGACTTCGTTTCCGAGAACGAATGGCCGCCGAGCGAAACATCCAAGGCACTCGCGCATGAAAGCGGGATTGGCCACGTTACGGGTCGCACACAATACATCGATGACACGGCGCAACGCCGGCCGATGCTCGAGCTGTGGCCCGTCTGCGCGCCGCACGCGCATGCGAAGATTCTCCTCCGCGACGCGACGGAGGCGCGGAAGATGCCCGGCGTTCACGCGGTCCTGCTCGCGGAAGATGTGCCCGGTCACAACAACGTCGGCGTGAGCCGCAAGGACGAGACCCTCCTCGCGGACACGGAGGTGCTTTTTCACGGACACCTCGTTGCGATCGTCGTGGGTGATTCGCTCACGGCCTGTCGTGCCGCGGCGGCGAAGGTGTGCGTCGAATACGAGCCGCTCCCGCCGATCGTCACGATCCGCGAGGCGATCGCGCGGGACAGCTTTCACACCGAGGCAAACTTCATGCGCCGCGGCGACGCAGCGGCAGCGCTCGCGGCCAGCGCGCTCACGTTCAGTGGCGAGTTTGAGCTGGGTGGACAGGAGCACTTCTATCTTGAGACGCATGCCGCCTGGGCGGAGGTCGATGCCGAAGGGAATGTGCTCGTCGCTTCCTCCACGCAGCATCCGAGCGAGATCCAGACGATCGTCGCCGAGGTGCTGCATTTGCCGCGCAATCGCGTGGTGGTCCAGGCGCCACGGATGGGCGGCGGCTTCGGCGGAAAGGAAACGCAGGGTAACACCTGGGCCGCGCTCGCGGCGCTCGCTTCGCTCAAGACGGGCCGGCCGGTGCGGGTGCAACTCGACCGCGATCTCGACATGCAGCTCACCGGCAAGCGGCATCCGTTTTTTGCGAAGTTCGAAGTCGGCCACGACGACGAGGGACGGCTCACCGCGTTGAAGTGCGAGCTCATTTCCAATGGCGGCTGGTCGCTCGACCTCTCCATGCCGGTGACCGACCGCGCGATGTTTCACATCGACAACGCCTATTACATCCCCGCCGTGGAAGTGAGCGGGCGTGTGGCGAAAACGCACCTCACTTCGCAGACCGCCTTCCGCGGGTTCGGCGGACCGCAGGGCATGCTCGTGATCGAGGAAATCATCGACCGCGTCGCGCGCCGGCTCGGCCTGCCGCCGCACATCGTGCGCGAGCGCAATCTCTACCACGGCAGCGGCGAGACCAATACGACGCACTACGGCGAGGCGATCGGCGACAACCGCATTTCCGCGATCTGGCAGCAGCTCCTCGCGAGCAGCGGCTTCGAGCAGCGACGCGCCGAGATCGCGGCGTGGAACGGGGCGCATCCGCGCGTGAAGCGCGGGCTGGCGATCACGCCGGTGAAGTTTGGCATCAGCTTCACCTACACGGCTTACAATCAGGCCGGCGCGCTCGTGCTCATCTATCGCGACGGCACCGTGCAGCTCAACCACGGCGGCACCGAGATGGGCCAGGGCCTGCACACCAAAATCCTCGGCATCGCGATGCGCGAACTCGGCCTGCCCGCGGATCATTTTCGCATAATGACCACAGCCACGGACAAGGTGCCGAACACCTCTGCGACCGCGGCCTCGAGCGGCTCGGACCTGAACGGCGCGGCCGTGCGCAATGCGTGCGTGGATCTGCGCTCGCGGCTCGTGCCCGTCGCGGCGGTGATGTTGCAGGAGCGATTCGGGACGCCCTGCACCGGCGACGAGGTGCGGATTGAAAGTGCCACCGTGTTTGCAGCAATGCGCCCCACCGAGGCGCTTGAGTTTTTGGAAGTCGTCGATCGCGCCTACATGCAGCGCATCAGCCTCGCGGCCACCGGCTATTATTCCACGCCCGATCTCCACTGGGACCGCGTCGCGGGTCGTGGCCGACCCTTCCACTACTACGCGTGCGGCGCGGCGGTCAGCGAAGTCGAAGTCGATGGTTACACCGGCATGAGCACGGTGCGGCGCGTGGACATCTTGCATGACGTCGGCGACTCGCTGAATCCCGGCGTCGATCGCGGACAGATCGAAGGCGGCTTTGTGCAGGGCATGGGCTGGCTCACCCGCGAGGAACTGCGCTGGGATGACGAAGGACGGCTGCTCACCCACAGCGCGAGCACCTATCAGATCCCGGCCTTCAGCGATGCGCCGGTGGATTTCCGGGTGGCGCTTTTTCAGGACGCGACGCAGCCGAAAGTCATCCACGGCAGCAAGGCCGTCGGCGAGCCGCCGCTGATGCTCGCGATCTCCGTGCGCGAAGCGATCCGCGAGGCGGTCGCAGCCTTTGGCCCGCTCCGCGGAGAGATCGCGCTGCCTTCGCCAGCCACGGGTGAAGCCATCTTTGCGGCAGTGGAGCGGTGAGCAACGAGTCTTCCGCTCCTCCCGCTCGCAGAGGCCAATGGACCACGCGGCACTAGTCAGGACCGGCGTTCTTGGTTAGCCATTGCCTCCCGGTTCGTCTTGCCGCCATGTCTCTCCACCCCGATTTTCCGACTTCACCGTATGCCCCACTGATCCCGGAACAGCGGTGGTTTCCGGCCGACGAAGCGTTGCGCAGCACGGCGTATGAGAAGCTGCTGCCGCCTCTCGTGGCAAAGGTGCGACAGGAAGTCCACGCTTGGCGCAACAAGGGGTACCCCGGCGGTTCCCCGACCTCCGTGGCCTTGCTCCGGGGTTGGTTTGAAACCGACCATCTCGTCGAAAACGCCGACGGTTCGCTCTCGTCGTTCCGTTATTATTTCGCCCAGCGCGAGGCCGTCGAGACGGTCATCTGGCTGCACGATGTCCGGCGGGCGCGCGACAAATTCGACCTCCTCCGCTTCGATGCTTCCGGCGCAGTGTCGTCCGGCATGTTCTCCGAAGACTGGCCGCGATACGTGCTGAAAATGGCGACCGGGGCGGGGAAAACCAAGGTCCTCTCCCTGCTCATCGCGTGGAGCTTCTTCCACAAACTCTACGAACCCGGCTCGGAGCTTTCGCGGAACTTCCTCGTCATCGCGCCCAACATCATCGTCCTCGACCGTCTGCGCGCGGACTTCGACGGCCTCAAGATTTTCTTTAACGACCCGATCCTGCCGAGTAACGGCCACGAAGGTCGGAACTGGCGCGACGACTTCCAACTCACGCTCCACATCCAGGACGATGTGCGCGTCGTCCGCGACACCGGCAATCTCTTCCTCACCAATATCCACCGCGTCTTCCTCGGCGACGTTCCCGACCCTTCGCTGGAGGATGAAGACCTGCGCGACTACTTCCTCGATCCCTTCGGCCCGAAGCCCTCCGGCAAGACCACCGACAGCAAGACCGACCTCGGCGAGATCGTCCGCGAGGTCGAGGAACTGGCCATCTTCAACGACGAGGCGCACCACATCCACAACCCGCGGATGGCGTGGTTCAAATCCATCCAGGACATCCATCATCGGATGCTGCAAAAGGACCGCCGTCTCACGCTCCAGATCGATGTGACCGCCACCCCGCGCCACGACAACGGCGCGATTTTCGTCCAGACGGTTTCCGACTACCCGCTCGTCGAGGCCATCCATCAGAATGTGGTGAAACATCCGGTCCTCCCCGATGCCGCGAGCCGGGCGAAGCTGCGCGAGCACAAGAGCGCGCTCTTTACCGAGAAATACACCGACTACCTCGCCCTCGGCATCGAGGAGTGGCGCAAGAGCTACGCGGAGCACGAGGCGCTGGGGAAAAAAGCCGTCCTCTTCGTCATGGTGGACGACACCCGCAACTGCGACGACGTCGGCGCGCATCTCGAAAAAATCTGCCCCGAGCTGCAAGGCGCGGTCCTCGTCATTCACACCAAGAACAATGGCGAAATTTCCGAGGCCGCCTCCGGCAAAAACAAGGAGGAGCTCGAACTTCTCCGCAAGCAATCGAACGAGATCGACTCCTGGAAATCCCCGTTCAAGGCCATCGTCTCCGTCCTCATGCTCAAGGAAGGCTGGGACGTGCGCGACGTCACCACCATCGTCGGCCTCCGCGCCTACGCCGCACAATCGAACATCCTCCCCGAGCAGACTCTCGGGCGCGGCCTGCGCCGGATGTATTTTGGCACCGACCAGCGCGAGACCGTTTCCGTCATGGGCACGCCTGCGTTCATGGATTTCGTCGAGTCCATCCAGACCGAGGGCGTCACGTTCGATCATGTCCCGATGGGCACCGGCACCACGCGGCAGGATTCGCTCATTGTCGAAGTCGATACCGACAACGCGGACAAGCACCTCGACGACCTCGACATCCCGCTGCCCAGGCTCAGCCGCCGTTTTCAGCGCGAGTTCAAAGACCTCGCCGCGCTCGATC